>JAOXSB010000030.1 GCA_025800345.1 Mangrovicoccus sp.
AGAAGAACACTCAAAGAAAGGGCAAGCCGCATTAGGGGCGCTCCGCTGCGAGGGTTTTGATCGCGCGCAGCACAAAAGGCGTGCCGCAGACCCAATCGCGATCTGCGATGGATGTGCCCGCGCGGGTGGATTTGAGATGGCGCAGCACCGGATGATCCAGCACCTCTTCGGCGCGCGAGCGCCCGCCATAATCGCGCCCGGTCACCAGGAAATCTGGATCGGCCAGGGCAAGCTGTTCTAGGGGCAAGGTGCCCCCGGCGCTAAGGCCAAGCTCGCTGGCGATATTGGACAGCCCAGCCGCTTGCAGGATTTCATGGGCCAGACTTCGGGTGCCCGAAGTATAGCCGCGCGCGTAATAGGTGGCGGCGCGCAGCGGCCTGTCAGATTTGGGGATCTGCGCCAATCCTGCGTCAAATTCTGCCACCAACTGGGCAGCGGCGGCCTCGCGACCCAAATACGCGCCCATTTGGGTGATGCGCGCGCGCACCTCCTCCAAGGAATAGGCCGGATCAATCACCGCCACCGGCGTTCCCAAACGGCGCAGCATATCCACGGTGGCGCGGGTGGTGAAACTGCCCGCAATCACCAGATCGGGTTTGAGCAGGTAAATTTCTTCGGCGCGGCCGTAATTGACCGGATAGGCTTTGGCCTCTTGCGCCATGGAGGATGCATGCGGGTCACGGGCCAGATAGCTGACCGACATTAATTGCCCGGGCCCAGCCAGCATCATTGCCATTTGATCGGTGCAAAGGTTCATAGAGACCACGCGCATAGGCGCGGCTTGAGCGGCCCCGGCGCAGATCAGCGCCAGAGCCAATTGGGCGGCCCGCCAAAGCAGACGCGCCCTTTGCATCAGAACTTCGCCCGCAGACCGGCAAACAAGATCCGGCCTTGAGTGGCGTAACCGTCAAGCTCTTCGTAATCGGTGTCGAAGAGGTTTTCGATCCGCGCATATAGCTGGATTTGGTCGGTCACATCATGCTGGGCTGTGATATTGGCGATCACGTAATCATCCAAATCGACATTTTCCGAGCCAAAGGATGGCGCGGTGAAATCGATATCGGTGAGCCCAGCTACGGCCCGCAGATCAAGACCCAGGCGGGTCTTTTCATTGGGCAGGCGGTAATCGGCGCGCAGGCCCATCTCATGTTTGGGGCGGCGCACTTCGCGGGCCTGATCGGGATCTTCCGCATCAAGATAGGTGTAATCCAGACCAAAGCTCAGACCATTGTCCAGATCCAGGCTCCCGGCGAATTCGACACCTTGGCGTTTGCTTTTGCCATCTGCGTTTTCCGGACGCGCCACAAAAGTGATCGGATCATAGACGCTGATGATCTCATCGGTCAGCTCATCGCGGAAATAGGTCACGTCGATGATAGCGCGATCCCCCCAAAAGCGCTGCTCTACGCCAAGATCCCAGCCAAAGCTTTGTTCAGGCTCTAGATCCGGGTTGCCTTCGAATTGGCCAGGGTTAAACCCGAATTGCTCGTACATGGTGGGGTTTTGCACCCCGGTGCCGATAGAGGCGTGCAAGCGGGTGCTGTCATTGGGCAAACGATAAGAGGCCCCCACCGCATAGGTGGTGAAGTCTTCGAACTTGTCGTTATCATCATAGCGCAGGCTGGCTTGCAGATCGATCGCATCGATAAAGCTGCCGCGATATTCCAGCACATAGCCGTTCAGCGTGCGCTCTTGTTTGTCGAGCTGGGCCAGATCATAGACCAGGGAGGCATCGTTGTTCTGGAAAGTTTCGTGCTTGCGCTCTAGCAGCGCGCTCAGGGTGTGATTGGCCTCATCCACCGTGGCCGCATCCAGGGCGAAGGTGCCGCGATAGCGCAGCACTTGGCGACCACTGCTGGTGTCAGAAGTGTTCTTCTTGTCGTCGCGATTGAGCATATCAAAATCGGCCATGCTGGCAAAAAAGCTATGGGTCAGCCGCCCATCAAGCGTGTCTAGATCGGCGAAAACCGAGCCGATGAGCTCTTTGCGCTTGGTGTCAAGATCTTGGTCTTGAACCAGATCTTCTTTGCGCGGCGCGCCCCAGTTGAAATAGTCATAATCGCTGGTGCGATCCATATAGCGCAGCGTGGCCCCTACGGTCAGCGCGTCGCTCACATCATATTCGGCGCGGGCGTTGATGGTGCTTTTGTCATCGCTATCGGCCTGACCAAACGGATCGGCAGAAATGTCAAAGCCACGGCTGAACCGGCGCGCTGCCGAGAAAGACAGCCGGGCGCGATCCGTGCGCTGACGGATTGCCACATTGGCCCCGATGGAGCCATCGCTGCCGCCTTCGATCCCTGCTGACGCGCTGATGCCTGGCTCAGTTGCGGTTTTGGTGGTGATGGAGATCACGCCGCCAATAGCGTTAGAGCCATAGATGGAGGATTGCGGGCCGCGCAGCACTTCGATGCGTTCAATATCCGCAGCCAGAAGACCTGCGAAGTCAAATTCGCCACTTTCCGGACCAGCCACATCGACGCCGTCGATCAGCACCAGCGTATGATTGCCTTCGGCGCCGCGGATCCGCACTTGGGTAAAGCCACCGGCGCCGCCGCTTTGGCTTACGGCCACACCGGGCAGGGCGCGCAATGCGTCTGCGGCATGGGCGATCTGGCGTCGCTCGAGATCTTCGCTGGTGATCACAGAAACCGCACGGCCATATTTTTGCGCAGCGATCGGGGTCAGGCCCCCAGAAATGATGATCGGGTCAAGTTCAAACGGTTCGCTGTCTTGGGCAAGGGCGGGTTGCATTGCCAAACAGCCGGCGCAAAGCGCCAGATAGGAGGTTTTCATACCATATCCTAACAGCCGCAGGGCCAAGCCACCGCGGGTATGGGTTTTTCGTATGTCATTGGAACGGGCAGGCCCGGACCGCAGACGGTTGCTCGGTGCCACCATCACGGATCGGTCCGCTGGATCCACGCGCCCCGCGTGGGATCAAGGTTGGCCGCCTTGGCAGGTCTCCTGACTCGCGGGTCGTCACAGACGTTGGCCTTCCCGACGGGCTGCGCCCGGCAGTGGCATATTCAACGCTGCTTTCCGCCTACAGTTGCGGGGGCAGTCACGGATTTGGCGCCTGATGGCTACACCGATCCCGTGTTCCCTTTTCATCGAAAGCTGCGAAAACGCAGATCCGAACCAAAGCACGTGTTTCTTTTCTGCTTTGCGGCATTTTGGCAAGAGCCGTGCTCTGCGCCAGGCTGACGCAGCGCGCGGCGTCACTTAGCGATCAAATCTGATCGGCAGGGTAAATCCGTGATGTCCCTCGCCAAGTTTCTTTGGCGCTTTGGGAAACCGGCCCGCACGGCGCACGGACTCAAGCGCGGCCTGATCAATCGCGGGATAGCCTGAGGATTTCAGCACCGCCATCGAGACAAGCTGACCAGAGGTGTTCACCGTGATGCGCACGGTGGCGGTGCCCTTCTCCTTCAAACCGCGCGGACGGGCTTTGCGCCGCTCCACTCGGCTGCGGATCTTATTGCCCCAAGTCGCCATAAGACTGTTTCGTTTGGATTTGCTCAAGCTCGGCGCGCCAGATTGACCATCATAGCCCGCGATTGCGCCGCCGCCTGTACCTGCGGCCACCTGGCCGGTTTGTCCGGCACTGTTGCGATTGCTATTGGCCGCCTCGCTCACTGGGGCTGGCGTCGCTTGGGGTTTCTCGGCTTGCTTTACGGGCTCTGGCGCAGGGGCGGGCGCAGGAGGTTCGGGCCGACGCTTGGGCGCAGGTTTATCGGCCAGATCCTCTGGCTCTTCTGTCTCTTCGGGTGCTGGCTCAGGTTCGGGCTCGGGTTCAGGTTCCGGCTCTGGGGCTTCCACCACTTCCGGCTCTGGCGGCTCCAAGGGCTCGGGCTCTGGTGGCGGGGGTGTGTCCAGCTGCGGCAAGGCCAGCCCTGGGATGGCAGGCGGTTCTAGCGCAGCGAGCTCCGGGGCCGCCAATGCGTCGGGCACGGGGGTTGGCGGCGGTGGAGGTGGAGGCGCTTGGGTCACCGGCGGGGCCGTAACCGGCTCGGGCATCTCCACGGGCTCTGGCGGGGTGTCAAAGGCCTCGATCATTTCGGCAATCTCAGCGCTCACCGCGGCCAAAGTCATGGCCTCGGTGCCGCCAGCCCCGCGATCGCCCTGAGCGCCTTCAGGTTGCCCGATCCAAAAGGCCAAATGCACGCCCGTGGCCAGGCCCAGAAACACCACCGGTTCAACAACCCGGCGGATCATGGCAGCACCGTCAGCAATGTGGCTTCTTTGATGCCCCGCGCCGCAAGCTCGCGCAGCAGCGCCGCCATCACTGTGGCCTCCAGCCCGGCATCAGCCTTGATCAACAAAGTTGGGGCTTCGGGGTCGCGCGCGGCCAAAGCCTCAAGCGCCTCATCGCCGGTTTTGCCGTCGTAATAGAGCGCCTCATCCGCCGAGACATAGAGCGTTTTGCCCGCCTCTGAGGGGGCCTCACGCTCGGTAGAGGGCAACACAACCTCAAATGGGTCCGGCGGGCCGATGCGGGCGGTCATGAGGAAAAAGATCAGCAGCAAGAACACCACATTGATCATGGGCACGATGTTCTCAGCCCGGGGGCGGCGGGGTGGCTGGGCAAAACGCATGCGCTCAGTCCACCAAGACCAAATTGCCATAGCCCGCGGCTTGGAACTGCCCCATGACATCGACAATACGTTGCAGAACCGCACCGTCACGGCCGCGCAGAATGATGGTATCGCTTTGCACCTCGGTCAGGGCGGCGGTTTCCGTGATCAGCGCCTCCATGGGGATGGAAACGCCGTTGAGCCGCTGGTCTTCGGGCAAAATATCAATGATCCGAGGCGGGCCGCTATAACTGCCTCCCGAACCGGCCAGTTTCAGCGGCAGCGCCATATCTGTGCCAAAGCGCGAGGCCAGCATGAAAAACACCAGCAGCAAAAACACCACATCGATCATGGGCGTTAAGCTGGGTTTGCGCGGCGCGCGTTTTGGCGGCAGATCCAACATCAGGCGGCGTCAACAAAGGGCATAGCCGCCGCAGGGCTATGGGTGAAAATCCGCGTGGCCGCGTCTTCCATATCCCCTTGGATCCGGTCGGCGATGCTTTCAAACCAGGTCAGCGCGGTAGAGGCAGGGATGGCCACGGCCATGCCCGCCGCGGTGGTCAGCAGCGCCTCCCAAATACCGCCTGCCAGGGTTGCGGGATCGGCTTGGGCCCCTGCGGCTTGCAAGGCTTGAAAGGCCGAGATCATCCCCAAAACCGTGCCCAGCAGGCCGATCAAAGGCGCCACCGATGCGATCAGTTCCAGAGCACGCAGCCCAGCACGAGCTTTGGTCAAAAGCTGGCGGGCGACCCGGCCGGTTTCTTCGCGGGCATGGGCATCGCTGAGGCTGGGATCTTGGCGCGCCGCAAACGCAGCCCGCACCACCTGAGCACGCAACCCGCCGCCTTTGGCGACAATGGTCATGGCTTCTTCGGGGCGATCGGATTGCCACAGCTCTACCGCCCGTTCTGCGCGCTGACCAGCCCAAGCCCCCAGCAGCATCAAACGCCAGATTTTCCACAAGATCAGCGCAACAGTGATCACCGACAGCGCGCCAATAGCCCAGATCGCCGGGCCACCTTGTTCCAGAAATGCCAGAAGGTCCTGGACCGCGAAATTGCTGAACATGTCCATGATGGACCTCTTTCTAATGGGGGGAGGAGGCTTGCACGGTGATGATTTCGCATCTTGGCTGGCGCTGGCCTGTTACGTCTTCCCGAGTGTTCATGTCAAGAATGGGCTGAGAACTTGGCCCGCAAGGATTGCACGACCTTGCGTGCGATAGTGCCGTTGCTAAGGATTTCAGCCTTCGTAACCTGTTCGGCGCGGTTTGTTTGCAGATCACAAGCACAGCTTTGGTGCGGTTGGTATGGTCGACATTTCAGGGCAAATCACCCGTGTGGGCCGCGCAAACGCCTGCGCTGCGCATATCCGATGGGGTTTTCTGATAGGCTCTGTGAAAGGCCGCTGAGAAACTGGAGGGATTGCCATATCCAGCGATCCGCGCGGCTTCGGCCACGCTCACATGGTCGCGGGCCAGGGCGATTTGCGCGCGGGCCAGACCCAGATTACGCCGGTATTGCCCGATGGTTTGGCCGGTGAGCCGGCGAAAGAGGCGTTCCAACACCCGTGGCGAGGCCCCCACCGCCTGGGCAATTTCAGCGGTGCTGAGCTCTGGATGCAGATGGGTTTCGATGTAGTTCTGGGCCTTGTCCAAACGGTCAGCGTCGCAAGAACGTTGGGGCAGCCCCGCGCAAAGTGATTCCAGCATCGCGATACCGTCTTGGATCAAGGTCAGGGCGATGCGGTCTTGTTCCAGGGCCGAGGCCAGCCCATTGCCCTGTTGCAGGGCCACCAAACGCGCCGCTTCTTCGCGCAATGCCGGGCTGGGCGACCATCGGCATTGGCCCGCTTGTTCGGCCATGGCCACCAGTTGCGCGAAATCAAGCCGGTCTGACAGGCGGTCAAACCAAGCGGCGGGAATGGTCAGCAACACTTTGCGCACCCGTCCCCCCGCGCGGGCACTGCGCAGCACCGTTGTGGGTTTGGGCAAAACGAACAGCTCAGCCACTGGGCCATTTGCGGCGCTCACCAACACATCACGGGGCCCAAACCGGCAGCGGGTTTCGCCATCCAATTGGATCAGCAATTTGACCCCTGCAGGCACGTCAAAGGTGACCTCAAAATCGTCAAGCTCGCGCAGATCAGTGGCGTGGACTGATATTCCCGTGGGCGCGTCGCGCAGCTGAAAGCGCCCTTCCATGGCCAGCCCATCATGATCCCCGGCGCGAATCCAATGGCCCGGCACGTCTCTGCCCAAACTATTGAGATCACGCACAGTGAATTGCGCCGCAGCGCGTTTATGGGCGGCGGAGCTCATATTGTCGGTCTTGCGAAGATCATTGTCGGGTTCGATGGGGTCACGGGGCTCACGTTACAAGGGCAGCGCATGCTAGTACCTGTGTAAAATTGTCAGGTTAAAGAGGTCCCCATGTCAATCCCCCCTTGCTCTTGGCCCGCACGCAATCGCCGCGGGCTGTCGCTTTATGGAATTTTGGCGCTCGGCTGTGCTGCGATCCCTGCTGTTGCTCAGGAAAGCGGCGCATATTACCCACTTGAAGCGATCGTTGTTGAAGGCGATCCGGCGGTCATCACCGAAGGCTCGCAAAGCTATGCCTGGGATCGGGTGACCGTTGGCGGCAAGCAGCCGCAACAAAACCGAGACATTCCGCAAACGGTAACGGTGCTGACCCGCGAGGCGCTGGATGATGCGGCGGTGACCTCTATCGAGGAAGCTGCGCGCTTGCTGCCCGGTGTTTCTGTGGCCACCGGCGATGGCTTTGTAGGCTCGCTTTATACCCGCGGCCAAGAGGTGTTTCAGTATTATGTGGATGGCGCGCCGCGCCCGTTCCTGAGCCTTTATGGCACCGCCCCGGATCTTTATTTCTTTGACCGGCTTGAAGTGATGTCTGGCCCATCTGGGGTGTTTCAGGGCTCGGGCGAGCCGGTGGGCACGCTCAATTTGGTGCGCAAACGACCAACCACGGAATTTCAGGGCCAAGCGGGTCTTTCTGGCGACACCCAGGGCAGCTATCGCCTAGAGGCGGATGTGGGCGGGGCGCTGAATGACAGCGGATCGGTGCGCGCGCGGGTGGCGGCCTATGGCGAACATATCGACAGCCATGTGAATTATTCCGAACGCGATGCGGGCGGGGTGTTCGGCACCATGGAAGTGGATATCGGCGACAGCGCCACGCTGTCCTTTGGCGGCATCTATGAGAAATCGGATACCTTGCGCTTCTCTGGTCTGCCCAGCTTTACCGATGGCAGCCTGCTGAGTGATCTAAACCGCGATACCTTTATTGGCTCTACCGATAACCAGGCCAATATCGAGACTGGCGAGTTTTTCGTCGAATTCGAAAAACGCTTTGATTACGGCGGTGTGCTGAAAGCCACCGGGCGGATTTTCGATCAAACTGCGGATTTGCGCAATTTGCTCGGGCAATCGCCGGTGGATCCGCAGACCCGCGATTTCGATGTCTTTTGGTTCGCGCGGGATTTCGAGCAAACCGCATCTTACGCCGATGTGAACCTGACCTCGCCCCTGGCCTTGGCCGGGCGCCCGATAGAGCTTGTGGTGGGGGCAGATTTCCGCCGGGTGGAGCAGAGCTTTAAGCAGAATTTCGATTTCTCGCCCGGCCAGGCCAATATCGATCTTTTTGATCCAACCGCTTACCCGCTGCCAGTGATCGAATTTCCAGGCGTCGGGCCGGGCTTTCGTTTGAACACGGAAAGCACTGTGGATGAATACGGGATCTATGCCCAAGCGCGGGTTGAGATCACCGACCGGTTCAAAGCAAATCTGGGCGGGCGCTATAGTTATTATGACGCCACATCCGAGGATACCGGCCGCGAGATCAAAACCGAAAATGACGAAAACAATTTCGCCCCATATCTCGGCCTGACCTATGATTTCAGCCAAACCGTGACCGGCTATGTGAGCTATGCGGAGATCTTTCAACCGCAGACCGAAACCGATGTCACTGGCGCGGTTTTGAAACCTCGCAAAGGCCGTCAGGTGGAAATCGGCGCGAAATACGAAAGCGCGGGCGGGCTGCTGACAGCGCAAGGGGCCTATTACTTCATCCGCGATGAAAACCGCGCCCAGGAAGACCCCAATAATCTGGGTTCCTTCATCGCCAGCAGCGAGGCGGATACTCAAGGGGTGGAGCTGTTGCTGAGCGGTAAGGTGCTGCCGCAGCTCGAGATCATCGGTGGCTATGCCTATGTGGATACAGAGCTGGAAACCGATCCGACCCCGCCGCAGAATGTCTCGATCTATGGTAAATACAGCTTTGCGGCTGGCCGGTTTGACGGGTTGAGCCTGGGGCTTGGGCTGCGTGGGAGCAGCGCTTCGAAAGTGGTTAGTGATGGGGTGAGCATCGAAGCCCCCAGCTATGCGGTGCTGGATGCTTTTGCCGCCTATGACATCTCGGAACGGGCACGGGTGCAGCTCAATATCACCAACCTGACCGACAATAACTACATCACGCGGATCAACACCCCCAGCCGGGGCACCTATTTCGGCCAGCCCTTCACCGCGCGGCTGGCTTTGACGGCGAATTTCTAATCATGGCGCAGCAAGAGACCGCCCAATATTGGGCGCGCGCGGCGGTAAAAACCCCGCGCGCAGCCGCCTATCTCCAGCAGCTTTGCAAGCATTTCGCCCATAAAGTGCCGGTGCATTACGATGAAATGGAAGGCCGGGCGGAATTGCCCGGCGGCGCAGCAACGCTGCATGCCCAAGGTGATGTGTTACACATTTCGATCACTGGTCAGAGCCCCGAGGGCGTGTTTCGCGCCGGTTTCATTGTGGAGGATCACCTATTGCGCTTTGCTTTTCGCGAAGATCTAGGGCCGCTCGAGTGGGAAAAATCCGCATGAAACAGCTTTTATCGGGCGCGGCCATTGCGGCTGCGCTTTTGCCCGCATCCGCGCCAGCCCAAGACCGGGTGGTGGTGATCGGCCCGGCCTTGGTAGAGATCGCTTATGCTTTGGGCGCCGCAGATCGGATCATCGGCACCGATGACAGCGCCGCCCGTTTGCCCCAAGGATCACAAGCCGCCAATATCGGCTATTTCCGAAATATTCCCGCCGAAGGAGTGCTGGCCCTGGCCCCGGATTTGGTGATCACTGCCCCAGATGCGGCCCCAAGCGAAGTGTTTGATTTGCTCGCCGCCGCTGGGGTGCCGGTGGCTTATGCGCCCCATGTGGAAACGCCCAAAAGCGTGCCGGAAAAGATCCTGTTTATGGGCGAGGCATTGGCCCTTGGCCCCAAGGCCGCGGCCCTGGCCAAAGACTATGCTCAAAGCTTGGCGCAAACTCAAAACCAAACCCAGGGCGTGCAAGCCCGCAAATTGTTGTTTGTGATGGCCCTGAAGGGCGGCGCGCCTTTGGTGGCAGGTCGGGGCACCGCGCCCCATACGATGTTTGAAGCCGCCGGGTTTGACAATGCCGCCAGCGCGATTGAGGGCTATCAAGCAGTGGGGGCCGAGGCATTGATCACCATGGCCCCGGATGGGGTGGTGATGATGCCGCCCCATGCGGCCCGTGCAGGCGGGATCAGTGCGGTGATGGATCTGCCGGGCTTTGCCCAAACTCCGGCCAAGGCCAATGGGCGCTATATCACCATGGAAGGCGCGATGCTCATGCGTTTTGGGCCGCGCACGCCAGAGGCTTTGGAAGAATTGCAAAGCCTGTTCGCAGCCCCGCAGCCCCAGTAAGGCTGCGGGTTTGGACTAGAAAGCCGCTTAGAACGCGTATTGCGCAAAAGCGCCCAAGGTCAGGGGCTCGCCCGCGCGCAGCAGGTCATCGCGCAGATCGGTGCTGTTATTGTCATAGCGGCTGGTGGCATAATCCACATCAAAGAGATTGCGCACATAAAGCCCAGCCAGCCAGCCATTGCGCTCATAATTCACCTGAGCATTCACCAAGAAGCGATCATCGGATTTCTCAACAGCGGTGTTTTCCGCATCGCTGAAGGAAGATCCGGTATATGACGCATCCGCCGAGATCGAGATCCCATTGTCAAAGCGGTAGGTGCCCCCGAATGCCGCGGTAAATTCCGGGGCCAAGGGGAATTCATTGCCCGACAGATCGTCGATGCCATTGTCGAAATCCAAGAACTCGGTCTTTGTGTAACCAGCGCTGGCAAAGAGATCGAGCTGGGCCATAGGCGCGGCTTCGATCATCAATTCCCCGCCATAAAGCCGCGAATTCCCCGCATTGACCACATTAACGTCAAAACGATCACCAGTATCCCCGGTGACACTGACCTGCTGATCGCGCCAATCGGTGTAGAACACATTGGCATTGGTGGTCAGCAGCCCGTCCATGAATTGTGCCCGCAGGGCCAGTTCATAGTTCCAAGTATACTCCGGGTCGAATTCGTTTACTTCGCCGGTAAAGAGGTTCTGCTGCGCGCCGCCTGCGCGATAGCCGCGCTGTACTGTGAAGCTGGTCGACACATCGCTGGTCCATTCATAGGTCGCCCCGAGCTTTGGCAAGAACGCATCAAAGGTATTGTCCGTGCGCGATTCCCGATCCGCTAGGAATTCTTCGAACACCGGCACCAAGAAGGGCGGCGCAAATTCTTCGATTGGGGTGTTCACATCGCGATCATCGGTGATGCGGGTTTTCACCCGTTCGCGATCATAGCGCGCCCCGAGGGTAAAGGAGAGGCCAGGCAGCATATCGCCCGCATCAATATCGGTTTCCCCGAAAATCGCGAAATTCTCAACCTTGGTGTCATTCTCCGAGGTGCGGGTGACGATGATGGATCGGGGCAAAGCACCAAAAGAGGGCACCAAAGCCGCCAAAGGCGCGTCTAAGGCATTGGGGCGGTTGGTTTCATAATTGGTGTAGAACATCCCCACAACGCCGGTGAACCGGTCTTGCTCAAAGCGCAGGCGCAAGTCTTGTTCAAACACCTCGGCTTTGCCATCCACGCTTAGGGCGCCCTCATCGGCAGGGGTTTGGTCGATATCTTCCAGCCGGTAATATTCGTCTTTGTAATAGGTGGTCTCGGATTCCAAACGGAAGCGGTCATTGATATCCCAGTTTACCCGCAGCCCCGCATTATGGGATTTGGTGCCTTCTTCGCCCGGCACATTAGACAGGTTCACCCGTTGGTCCGGAAACAGGGCCGATTGCACAAAATCCTCGCCACCGCTGTGATCATTATAGGTATAGGACAGGATGGTTTCGATATCATCGGTGGGATCAAAGCGCAGTTTGGCGCGATAGGTGGTCATCTCGCGGGCGTCATAATCATCCACGCCCAAAGTGGGGTTTTTGACCGTGCCATCCGTGCGATAGCTTTCAGCGCTGAACCGGAAGGCAAGCTTATCCTCAATCAGCGGTGTGTTCACCATCAACGCGCCACTGCGCGTGGCGCGGCTGCCCAATTCCCCGCGCAGTTTGGCTTCAAGATCATAGGTGGGATCTTTCGACCGCACCACGATGGCCCCGGCCAAGGCGTTGCGCCCTTGCTGGGTGGATTGCGGCCCGCGCAACACCTCGATCTGTTCAATATCCCAGGTGGAGAGCGGCGCAAAAAACGTCGCCTGATTGTCGGGCATGGCCACCCCGTCCACTTGGGTAGAGATCACAAGGCCAATCCCCGCGCCAGTGGGGCCGCGCTGATCCACGCCGCGGATTTGAAAGCCTTTTTGGCCTAGGGATGTGGAAACATTGGGCGCGCGCTCGATGAAATCGAGCAGATCTTTATCGCCGCGCCGTTCCAACTGCTCCCCTGTGGCCACCGCCACGGAGGTAGGCTGTCTTGGATCTCTCGCCCCTGCAACTCGCCGCGAATGATGATCGGAGCCAATTCAAAAAAGCTCTCGGGTTGGCTTTGCTGGGGGGCGGCCTCTTGGGCCCAAACGGTTCCAGGCACAAAGCCGCTAAGGCTCAGCATCAGGGCGGTGGTTAAACGATATCTCACGGCACTCAAACTCCACAAGTCTCGGGCCGCCCATTTGGGAAGGTGATGAAAGGCAGCCGCAGATCGCCAAATGCCAGAACTGGCCCACACAGGAGCACGGCGGCATGTCAGCGCGTTTTTTGGATATTCGCTAAGGCGATCTGGTCGATCGGACCTGGCTGTTAAGCTCTGCTTAGCGGGAATTGCGAGCCATGCAAGCCGAGCGGCTGAGCGTTGGAATTAACGTTGCTCTACGTCCACGCTTGGCACGGTGTTTGCGCGGTAAAATCTCAAAAAACTGCATTTTAGGAGCTATTAGGCGACTTTTCCGGCGCTTTGCGGCAAAACAAAAACCCCGCCCGATTGCGGGGCGGTATTCACCCGTAACGCACATCCATAGGCTTGGTGTAACACCTGATCGGTGAGCACATCGCTGACCGGGCCTTGGGCGATCATTTGGCCTCGGGCCATAACCACCATGTGATCCGCGGCCATGGCGGTTAGATTAAGATCATGCATCACCGCCACCACCCCGCCGCCGCGACGGGCATAGGCGCGCATCAAGCCCATCACAGTAAGCTGATGGCCAATATCCAGGGCTGAAACCGGCTCGTCCAACAGCAACCAGCGCGCGCCATTGGGGCCGGTGGGCTCCCAGACCTGCACCAGGATGCGCGCCAATTGCACCCGTTGTTGCTCGCCCCCGGAAAGCTCTTGGCAAAAGCGGTTCTCATAGCCTTGCAGCCCGACGGCGGCCAAAGCCCGGCTGGGCAAGGTTTCCACCTCGCTCGAAAGGCCTGCCATCAGCCCCATGCGCACCACTTCGATCACCGTGAAGGGAAAGGCCAACACAGTGTTTTGCGGCAGCACCGCGCGCTCTGCGGCCAGCTCCCAAGGTTTCATTCGCGCCGTATCCTGGCCATTGAGCCGCACGGTGCCTTGAAAGGGCACTTCGCCAGTGAGGGCGCGCAAAAGCGTGGTCTTGCCCGAGCCATTGGGGCCGACAATCGCGGTGACCTTGCCGGGTTGGGCTTCGAATTGCACCTGGCGCAGGATTTGCGCCTTGCCCAATGACAGGCTGATATTCTCGCCCCGCAGGCTCATAATCCCATCCCCCCGCGACGGCGCAGCAAGATCCACAAGAACACCGGCGCGCCCAAAATCGCTGTAACAATGCCGATGGGCAACTCGGCCGGGGCAATAACCACCCGGCTGATCAGATCCGCCAGCACCAATAGCGCCGCGCCCAAAACCGCCGCATTGGGCAGCAGCATCCGATGATCCGGGCCCGTGGCCAGGCGCAGCAAATGAGGCACCACAATGCCCACAAATCCGATCCCGCCAGAGACAGCCACCGCCGCGCCGGTCGCCGCCGCAACGCTGAGAATGGCTGCGGATTTTACCCGCTGCACGGGAATGCCCATGTGATGGGCGGCCGCTTCGCCCAAGGCCAGCCCGTTCAGGCCCCGCGCTAAAAACGGTGTGGCAAGCAACGCGATCACAATGATCGGGCCAGCGGCAGCGATTTTGGCCCAAGTGGCCCCGGCCAGCGATCCGAGCCCCCAAAAGGTCAGATCTCGAAGCTGCGCATCATCGGCCATATAGACCAAAATCCCCGATGCCGCCCCGGCCAGCGCCCCAAGAGCAATCCCGGCCAATAGCATCGTGGCCACAGAGGTGCGCCCATGCCAGGTGGCAACCTGATAGAGCAGCATGGTGGAGCCCCAGCCGCCAAAGAAGGCGGCCAAAGGCACCAGATAGATCCCGGCAAAACCGAGCCAGGCAACACTGCCGCCCAAAACAATCGCGGCCACTGCGCCCAGGCCCGCCCCGGCGCTCACCCCGACCAAGCCCGGATCTGCCAAAGGGTTGCGAAACAGCCCCTGCATCACCGCGCCAGAGACCGCCAGCGCCGCGCCCACCAAGATCCCCAGCACCAATCTGGGCAAGCGAATACTATAAAGCACCACCTCTTCCATGGGCGAGAGCGCTTGACCGGAGAGCGCCGCAAAAATCGTGTCGATGGACACAGCGCTGGCCCCGCTCGACAGGCTCAACAATGCGGCGCAGCCCAGCAAAAGCCAAAGCCCGAGATGCAATTGCCGCGCCCGCTGCAAACGATCGGTGATCGCGGCCTGGGGCTGCCGGGCCATATTATGCTCGGTCGACGCGTTCATGGGGTTAGCGCCCGTAAAGCGCGGCAGAAAGATCGGCCACCGCCACCGCTGTGCGCGGCCCAAAGCCCAGCAAATAGAGCCCGCCCATACGCAAAATCGCCCCGGATTGCCCGGCAGGGGTGGCCGCAATGGCCGGCATGGCCAGCAAATCCCCATCGCCTTGCGCGTGATCCCCTTGGCGATCCATCATCAAAATCACATCCGGCGCGGCGGCCAAAATCGCCTCATCACTCAACGGGCGATACCCCTGCACCCCGGTAATGGCATTCACCCCTCCAGCCAGGGAAATTATCGCGTCAGCGCCTGTATTCTGCCCTGCCGCCATAATCCGCCCGCCTTGGGTGGACAGCACGAACATCACTTTTTTGGGCGCAGCGCCTGCGCGGGTTTGGGCCTGCTCTGCGGCGTGATCCAGATCGTTTTGCACCTGTCTTGCCAAGGTCTCGGCCTCGGCTTCGCGCCCGAGCGCGGCTCCGATCAAGGTGATCTTCTTGGCAATTGCGGCCCCATCATAGCCTTCGGGCACGCTGATCAGCGCAATATCGGCCTCTTGCAGCACTGCAAGCGTTTCTGGCGGGCCAGCACCCTCGACCGCCAAGATCAGATCGGGGGCCACGGAAAGCACGCCCTCGGGCGACAGCGCCCGCATATAGCCCACATCGGGCAGCTCCTTGGCCTTTGCGGGATAGGTTGAGGTGGTGTCGCGGGCGACCAGCTTCTCTTGAGCGTCCAGCGCATAGATGATCTCGGTCACCGCCCCGCCCACCGATAGCACCCGCTCCGCAGCGCTTAGCGGCATGGCGAAAAGCGCAAAGCCGCAGGCAAGCAAGACCCGGCGCATCACAAAGCCCCTGCCCGTGACAGGCTGGGCAGGCTGTCCACAATGGCTTGCCAGGCCGGGCGGCTGTCCCGTCCTTCTTTGCCGATGCCAAAGATCTGAAAGATCAGCTCGCCCTCTGCATCAAAGGCTTCTACTGAAACCGCTTTGCCCCGGCTGGTGGGTTTGTCCACGGCCCAAAGCTCGGCAATACGATCTTGGCGCAGATGCAGGTTAAAGCCCGGATCCAGCACATTTTGCCAAGGCCCCATAGGGCGCAGGGTGCCGATGGGGCCGCTGTAAATCTCGATGCAGCCGCGATTGCCCACAAACAGCATGATCTCGGTGCCTTGCGCTTGCAGGGTTTCGAGCATGGTATTGGCCGCTTGCGGGGTTAAGGCCCGCGCAAAAGGCTCCCCGGCCAGATGATAGGCCCCTAAGCGGTTCATTTTCAGCTTTGAGGCGAGACGCAAAAACTGATGGGTATCGGTGAGCTTTGCCCATTCCTTGCGCAAGATCTCGGCCTTATCGGGATTGGTCTTGGGCCCTTCTACGGGCTGGCGCGGCGCGGTGATCAGGCCCGCTTCGCCGGGCAGCGCCAGCGCCGCCACAAGCCCATCCCAGGCTTCAGAATGGCTTGCCTGGCGCAGATAGATTTTATGGATCGCGTCACCGGCGGCATCAAACACCTGCAGGCTGCGCAACACCCCCTGATCGGTGGGTTTTTCCACCGCAAACCCATATACCCAATGCTTGGGAAAGATCCGCAGATCGATTTCCGGGGCCAGCACCATGGCGGCATGCTCCCCCGAATGGTAATCGTGATAAGGCCCGTCAATCTCGATCACGCAATGCGCGTTGCGGGTCAGAGCCATAACCGTGCCCAGGTGCTCCACCGCAGGGATCAACCGATCTGGATGAGCATCAATCGCTTGCACCCCATGGCCCAGATGCGCGGCAAGAAGCTGCGCTTCGGAAATCCCAAAGCGTTCGGCAAAATCCCGGTCGCGTTCATTGGGGGCGGCGGCGCGCGCTGCGCGGATCGCTTCGGGTGTGGGTGCGGAATGATCAGACATCGCCAGGCTCCGGATCGGTACTTGGCTGACCCCAATAGACGAGGCTGGCTAATCCCGACAAAGATACTTGGTTAAGTCTTGGCAAGCAAGCCGCCGCACTGCCGCAGCTCTGTGCCCGCGCGCCGCAAGAAACGGCCCGGCTTTGCGGCCAGGCCCCTGGATTAGAAACTCACCGCTGCGGAGAGCTTAAAGCTGCGCCCTTGTTGGTTCAGCCCGCTGGGATAGATCCGATAGGTCTCGTTAAAGAGGTTATCGATCCCGGCGCGGATAACGAAATCATCCGAGGGCACGAAATCAGGTCGCCACGAGGCAAAGAGATTGACCACGGTGAAATCCTCGCCCGGGCGGGGGCCTTCCGGGACATCCTCTTGCTTGGCGGCAAAAATCGCGGTCCCTCCAAGCTCCACCCCATTCCAAGGCCGGGCGCCGACGGTCAGGCTCAGGCGATCTTGCGGGATCGAACCTAGGGCTTCGCCGTTTTTCGCCTCGCCCCGGGGGATGGTGATGCCGAGGCTGCCGAACCACAGGCCAGTGTCATATTCCGCATCGGCCTCAAAGCCCCAGAATTTCGCATCCACATTGCGGGTGCTGGTAGAGCCGCTCACCGTGCCGCCCATGGGTCCGAATTGCAGCGTGGAGAAATCAATGAACTGCACCGTTTGATCGATGAAATCCTCAACTTCGGCATAATAGGCATTGGCGCTCATGCTCAGGGCATCCCCGCCGCTGAATACGCTATTTGCAACATAGCGCGTGCCAATGTCGAATTGATTGGATTTCTCGGGTTTCAGATCCGGGTTGGGCTGAAACTCATTGACCCCGGTAAATGCCAAGCCAGGTCCCATGGGAAAGCCGGGCACCGCGAAATGCACCCCGTCATTGTATAGCTCGGTCAGGCTTGGGGCACGAAAGGCGCGGGCCGCGTTCCCATAGACTTGCCAATTCTCGCTGGCCCGAAAGCTTACGCCCAAGCGCGGCGACCAGAAATCTTCTTGGACTTTTTCCAGACCCGGCGCATCGGGATCGCGGGTGTAATTGTCATAGCGCAGCCCAGGGGTCAGCTCGAGCCTATCCGTGACCTGGATGCTGGCTTCAGCAAAAATCGCGGTTGTGTCGGCTTTCGCATCAGGAAACTGTTCGCGATCCTCGCCATTGCGGGTGCCTTCTTGGGTGTCGCGCAGCAGTTCGATCCCATAGACCAGCGACCAAGGCACCCCGGTGTCGAATTCCGACCGGTTCACCGCTTCAAACCCATAGGTTTTGTATTTGGTCTCATCGGCGCGCCCATCACGGTCGCGATCCTCGGTGATTTTCAGCGTGTTGTAATAGCTCAGAACCGAAAGATCCCAGAGCGCGGAATCTTCGGGGGCAAAGTCATAGCCCAAGCTGAAATTCATCACATCCGCGTCGCGATCCACATCGGTTTGAGGATCCCCTTGCGAGGTCGCATTGGGCGGCACGGTGCCTTTATCGCTATAGATCGAGCCGTTGAATTCGAACCGGCTGGCATCGCTTGGCTCGACCCCCAGTTTGAACAGCCCATTGGTAACATCAAGCTCGGAAGAGCGGATTTCATCGCCGCTGCCATCGGTCAGATCGCTGCCCATGCCCTGCCAGCCGATAAAGCCCAATGCATCGACAATGCCGCTGCGCCCATAAAGCGTTGCTGTGGCGCTGCCGATTTCGCCATTGCTGGCATAGCCGCCCATGATCCGGGCCCCCAAATTGTCATCAGGGGCCAGCAAATCATCCACGTCTTTGGTTTCAACGCTGATCACCCCGCCCAAAGCGCCCGAGCCGTAAAGGGTAGAGCCGCCGCCGCGCACCACTTCGACCCGCTGCACCACATCGGGATCGATAAAGAACCGGCCTCGGTGGGCTTGGTTGAAATTGAACCGCGCCCCGTCGAACCGCAGCACGATCTGCTCATCTTGAAAGCCACGAATATTGGGCTCTTGAGCAATGCTGCGAGGCCCGCCATCGATGCTGAGCCCAGGCATATCGCCGATCAACTGCTGAAAATCGGTGGCTTGCCGTTGCTCTAGGCTTTCCCCTTCGCGCACGGATACAGAAACCGATGTGTCCAGCAATGCGCGGTCATCCCGCGCGGCTGAACGCACAATGATTGGGGCTAAAGCCAATGCTTCACCCTCTGGGTCGGCCTCTTGGGCCGAAGCTTGCGCCGCCCCCGCCAGGATCATGACCGTCCAACATACCGAGTTTTTCATGCAAGCCATCCCGCATTTTGAGAAACAGAAGGCCTTGCTCGACGCTGGGATGCGCCCGGATACTCATTTCCGAGTGTTTTTATCAAGAAGCTCTAAGAAAAAAGCGAAGGCGGCGTTGCAATCCGCCCACGCTGATGGGGCATCTATCCGCTTTATTGGGGAGAACTGGCAGGCAAACGCCCCCAGCTTGCGCGCAGTGCAGGCCATAGCAGCTGCAGCGCCACCATCCAGCAGAGCAGATCCCCGGCCATCACCGCCGGCGCTGCGCTTTGCAGGGCGTCGGCCCAGCCCGTGCCCCCATGGCCCATGCGCCAGATGGGCAAAAATCCGAGCAATGCCCCAAGCCCCAAACGGTATTGGGCCGCCAATTGGAGCAGGTCGGACCGGCGCAACGGCCAGAGCAGCGCAACAAGCGCGGCCAGAACAAAGCCCCAAGCGGTCCAGCTATCTGCTGCGCCAAAGCGCAGGCCCATGAAAAACCCATAGGCCGAAACCGCCATGGCGATCGGCAAGCCCCAGGCCACCGCCAGCAGCGCGGCTTCGCAGCGGGCCCAGCCCGGCGCATCCGCGCGCCGGCGCAACCAAAGCTGCATACCGGTGACCACGGAATAGGTCATGGCTGCGCCGAGCGCGACCCAAATCACCCGCGAGAACAGGCCAAAGAAATTGCCAAAATGCAGCGGCCCCATCAGATCCACCGCCGCAGTGCCAAGGGATGGAGCCGTCCCGACGGTTTGACGCTGGCCCAAATAGGCGCCGCTTTCTCCATCAAACTCCAAACTTTGCGTATTTAGATCCCCAGGCGCACGGCTTTGGATGGTGCGGATCACCGCATCGGCCCGCCCGTAATGATCAATGAACACCGCTTGAGTAGGGGTGCCGCTGCGCAAACTGGCCGCGGCCAGAGCCAGATCAAGATCAATGCTCGGGGCCGGTGCGGCGTTCTCTGCATGAGGGCTGCCAAGCACCGCTTCGATGGCTTTTTGCTGATCGCCGCCAAAAGCGACCATGGCCACAACAGGCAGGCCAAGCGAGGTGGCAAAGCTTAAGAATGCGCCGGTAAAGGCCAAGGCAATGGCAAAGGGCAGGCCCCATACCCCGGCCAAAGTGTGACGATCACGCAAGCTGACCACCCGCTTGCCGGGTCGCTCCGAAACAAAGAGATCGCGGATCACATGGCGGTGGATCAGCACCCCTGTGACCGCGGCCACCAACATGGTGAGCCCCAAAATACCCGTGGCAAACAGGCCCCAAGGCTGCGGCAGATGCAACCGCACATGTAAATCCACCCAAAATTCGCGCAAAGCATTGGTTGGGTCCGAATAAGCGGCGCTGCCCTCAACACCTTCGCGGCGCGCAAGGATCTGGCCGGATGGGTCTTGGACTAAGATCACCCCGTGATGGCGGCTGGGATCCTCGTCCAAATGGCCTTCGAACCGCATCCAAAGCGCCCCATCGGCCCGTTGGGAGATCAAAATCTCTTCATGAAAGGCAGGGTCGACCTGATCCAATGCCGCGGCAAAGCGTGGCCCCAGCCCTGGGCTCATGGGCACCGCATGGGTGGCCTCGCCCGAGGACCATTCATGGATCTCATTGTCAAACACCACCACAGAGCCGGTGAGGATGACCACATACAAAAATATCGCCAGGATGGTGCCTGACCACCCATGCAGCGCCACCAAGCGCTTGATCTTATCAGCGGAAAGATTGCGCATTTTGCCCTCAGATGAACAGTGCGGCGGTCACGATGAAAAACTCTGCCAAGAGCAGCCCATACATCACGCCCGCGGCACGGCCGAGATCATCGGCCATCACCGGGTAAAGCAGCGCGCTGCACCAGATCACTGGGAACAGAACCACGGGCATCACCAGATGATCCACCCCGCCCGCACCTGCAGGCAGGATCAAGGGCATACTGGCCATGAACAGAACCGATAGGATCAAGGCCACCGGACCCGCCAAGATCCAACGCGCGGCGCGCGGATGGCGATTATGCCAGGCAAAGGAAGGAAAGGGCATCGCAGCAGCCTTGAGAAACTCAGTCATGAGAACGGCTGGCTATGGCGCGGGGCCATGGCTTGCGATGGGGGGTCTTGGACGGTGTCTCTAGATAATGCGCGAGAGGTTGGAAAGGCGCAATCACAAAGCGGGCATGGCACAAATCGAGGCTCCAATTGAGCAGATGCACGGCATTTGGCGCAGCGGTGCTGCGAAATGATGCAAATTTCTCACTCTTTTACTCAAGGATGCGGGCGCCCGATTGAGATCGCAGCCGCAAGATGCCAGTGCGGCCCATGCGACCCGCAGCTTTTGCCCCACCGCAATCCGCCACGATATCGCTCAACCCCGCGATTTGGAGTGATCGATCATGGCTGGAGAAAAGCTGCGCCTGGCAGGCACCGTATCCGTTCTAGCAAGCTTGGCAGGTTTGGCCGAGGCACAGCAAAGCGTGCCCGAAGAATTCTACGAGCTTGACCCGATCATCGTGCGCGGCGAATTGCAGGAACGCACCCTACAAGACACGCCCACGTCGGCGGCAGTGATCACGGGTCAGCAATTGGAACAGCGCGGGGATACCGATCTTTATGATGTGATTGAGCGGGCTCCCAATGTCACCAACGCCCTTTCGCGCCAAGGCTTTGCCATTCGCGGCATTGATCAGCGCGGCACCGGCGGCGGCGGTTCGGGGCGCACGGTGTCGGTGCAGGTGGATGGGATTGCTTTGCCAGGCAATCAGGCGACATTCTTTGGCCCTTATTCAACCTGGGATCTGGACCAGGTAGAAGTTCTGCGCGGCCCGCAATCCACCCAACAGGGGCGCAACGCCTTGGCAGGGGCGATCATCATCCGTTCGGCCGATCCCAGCTATGAGCGCGAGTTCAAATTGCGCGGGGAATATGGCAGCCGCAACACGCGGTCCGGGGCCATCACTCTCAACACGCCGCTGATCGAAGACAAGCTTGCCTTTCGGTTTTCCGCCGAGAGTTTTCGCACCGATGGCTGGGTAAGCAACCCCACGCGCAATGAGGATAATTTCGACCCGCAATCCATGGACACCCTGCGCGCCAAGCTGCGGTGGGACCCCACGGAAGATATTGAAGCGATCTTTTCCTATTCCCGCACCAAAAACGCTGGTGGTGAGGATATTATTGACGAGGATTTCTTCCCCCCGCACCGCTTTGTGTTTGACGACTTCAAAGCCGAAGAAGGGGCCGATCAGGATATCTGGGGGCTGCGGGTGAATTGGGATATCGCCGAAGGGCTGCGTTTGGAATCCGAGACCAGTTATTTCACATCGGATTACTTCCGCCGCGAGGATTTCGACAACAGCCCAGAACCTTTGGGGTATTTCGACCGTGACGGGGAGCAAACCTCATTTGAACAGGATTTGCGCTTGCGCTTTGACGGCGAGGGATATGCCGGGGTCGTTGGTCTGTTTTACTCGAAATCCGAGGTGAAAAACCCAACGCTGTTTTCCTTCGATGCCTCAACCCAGGTTGGGTTTTTGCCCGTGGGCTATTTGCGGGTGAACCGCTTTAGTGATTTTGGCGGCACATCGGAAAATTTCGCGATCTTTGGCGAGGCTGACATTGAAGCGGACCGCTTTTTGCCCGGGCTTAGCTTTACCTTGGGCGCGCGCTATGATCGCGAGCGTATCGAGGATTTGTTGGTGGAGCAGGTGCGCACCGATCCGCCCGCAGACACGCTGCCGCCGGTTTTCCAATCGCTGCTTCCACCCGATACCAGCACCGAAACCGACCGCACATTTGATGCTTTGCTGCCCAAATTTGCGGTCAGCTATGATTGGACATCGGACATCGCCACCAGCTTCACCGTGCAACGCGGCTATCGCGCGGGCGGCGCCCAGATCAACGCCTTCACCGGCGTGACCAATAATTTCGATCCGGAATATACCTGGAATTATGAACTGGCCCTGCGCAGTCAATTCTATGATGGTCTGCTCACGGCGAACGCCAATGTTTTCTATACCGATTGGCGCGATCAGCAAGTTGGGGTGCGCGGGCCCAGCGGCAATGTGCTCGACAATAACGTGCTCAATGCGGGCCGGTCCAAGCTCTATGGTGGCGAGCTGTCCCTGGATGCGCAGATCACCCCGGATTTCGATCTGTATGCGGGATTGGGCTATGCCAAAAGCGAGTTCATCGACTTTGAAAGCGGTGGGGTGGATTATTCCGGCAATCGCTTTCCCCATGCGCCCGAATGGACCGGGGCTTTGGGCGGCGAATATCGATTTGCCAATGGGCTGACGCTGCAAGCTGATGCCAGCTATACAGGCAGCAACTTCTTCTCCATCGAGAACGATCCACGGGAACGCTCGGATGATTATTTCCTCGTGAATGCCTCTGCCCGATATGCCTGGGAAAAGCTTAGCGCCACGCTTTATGTGCGCAACTTGTTGGACGTGGAATATGTCAATTCGCGGTTCTATGACGAGGTGCAGGGGAAGAATTTCGGCCGAACTGGCGAGCCCTTCACCATCGGCGCATTCTTGCAATATGAATACTGATCTGCGCGGAGCCTGATGATGGATGTGTTTTTTGCCCTGCTGATCAGCTTTGCCGGGCTGATCCACCTATGCCTGATCAATGACAAGCGCAGGCGGGTGTTTCAGCAGCCTGCTTATACGGGCCCACGCTATGTGATCGCCGCGCGCCTGGCGTTGTTTGGGCCAGGTCTGGTATTTGCCTTGGCGGGCGATGCGGCAGGTTTTGTGATCTGGCTGGGCACTGTTTCAGTGATCGGCTGGGCGATCGTAGCCATTGTTCCAGCGCAATGGGCCTATATTGCAAAGACCGTCAAAACCCTGCCCCATTGGCTGCGCCAGGGCTGGGTGTTTTGGTGTGATGCCTGGCGCTAACGCGGCGCGGACCGATCCGGGTTTGGGCCAACACCGCGCCGCTTGACAGCGGAGCTGTGCTCTATAGAGGGCACGTTGAAAATAATCAGCCAGGTTGCGCCCTTATCCGGCCTCGTCCAGCTATGCCGTTTCGCCCAAACCGCCTTGGCGGCCACCATGCGAGACGCTTTCTAGCGATGGAGTGAGCAGATGCGGTTGGTAAATGGGGGTTTGAGCGTAGGATCGCTTTTTGTGCTCGCAATGGGCGCGCAACCGTCTTTGGCGCAGGATGGTGAACCCCTCGAGCCGCTAGAGCCGATCACCATCAGCCTTGGCGAGGGCAATCTGGGCTCGGTCACAGGCTTTGCCGCCGAAGCCAGCGGCACTGCCCTGCGCGGCCTGCCGGCCGATCTTGCGCGCACGCCGCGTTCGGTCACTGTGATCACCCCCAAACAGGCCGAAGAACAAGGCGCGCGCACCCTGCAAGACACGCTGGCCTATACCCCCGGCGTTGCCGCAGGCACTTTCGGCTCTGATGGGCGCTATGACCAATTCACCATTCGCGGTTTTGACAGTCAAAACAGCTCGAATTACCGCGATGGCATGCCGTTGCGCACCTATGGGTTTACCTCTTGGCGCACGGAAGTCTTTGGCATGGAACGGATCGAGGTTCTGCGCGGCCCAACCGCAGATCTTTTCGGGGCCAATGCGCCCGGCGGCTTGGTGAATGCGGTCTCAAAACGGCCTGAATTTGCCTTTGGCGGTGAAGTCCAAGGCAGCCTTTTCAACCATGGTGGTGGTGAATTGGCGCTGGATGTCACCGGGCCTGCATCGGAAAACCTGGCCTATCGTTTGGTGGCGCTGTTCAACGATTCCGGCACCCAATATAGCGAAGCGGATAAGCGGCGCATCTATCTGGCCCCGTCTTTTACTTGGCGCGCGAGCGAGCGCACAAATGTAACCGTTTTCGCCCAATATCAAAAGGATGACATCCCAGATAGCTATGTATTGGTGCCGCAATATGGCAGCCAATTGCCCAATCCCATCGCCCATTATGGCAATGATTTTTATAGTGGCGACCCCTATCGCAACACCGTTGAATCGACCCAAAACTATATCGGCTATGAGCTGGATCACGAGATCACCGATAGCGTGACTTTCCGCTCGCGCGCCCGATATGCAAAGGCCGATTGGTTTAATCAAACCGTGTATTCCGGGGCGTTCTACGCCTCAACCGGCGCCGGGCGCGGGGCGATCGATTCAACCGCGGATGTTGATTTCGATATTGATGGGGATCAGTCCCAGTACAATTTCGACAATGGGCTTGAGATTGATTTCAACGCTGGGGCGGCTTCCGGCACGGTGATTGTCGGTGTGGATTATTATGGCGCGCGGGATGAATATAGCCGGATTGATGCGCCATCGGGTTTTCGTAACCTGCTAACCGGGGCAAAACAGCCGCTCGATACGATCAAGCTGGAGGCCGGTTACGATCAAGAGATCAAACAGACCGGCCTATATGCGATCAGCACCACCGAGATTGGCAGCAACTGGCTGGTCAATGCCGGGCTGCGCTATGATTGGCTTGATATTGA
Source organism: Mangrovicoccus sp. (assembly GCA_025800345.1). Classification (GTDB taxonomy): domain Bacteria; phylum Pseudomonadota; class Alphaproteobacteria; order Rhodobacterales; family Rhodobacteraceae; genus JANSYP01. The sequence goes on from JAOXSB010000030.1 coordinate 25,253, forward strand.
CGTGGAAACCACCAGCAATCTGGAATTCGTCAATCCCAGCTTTGAGTACACCAGCAAAGAAGAACATCTAAGCGCCAATCTGGGCGTCTCTTACACATTCGAGAACGGGGTATCGCTCTACGGGAATGCGGCACGGTCTTTTAACTTGCCCCCGTCTTTGGGCTTGGATGTGAATGGCGAGCCGCTCAAGGTGCAAGAAGCAAATGCCTATGAATTGGGCGCGCGCTTCCGCCCCGAAGGCAGCAATTCGCTGCTGTCTTTGGCCTTGTTTCACATCGAGAAAACCAATGAAGCCCAGCAGGTATTGCCTGGGCGCTATGAGCAATCGGGCAAGGTACGCTCGCGCGGGGTGGAACTGGGGGCAAACTATGCTCTGGGCCATGGGTTTTCTGTGATCGGTGCATATACCTATCTGGATGCGGAGATTACCGAGGATCGCAATAATCAGGGCAATGATTTCGCCCGCACGCCGCGCCATAGCGGCGCGCTTTGGCTAAGCTATGATGTTCAAGACATGGGGTTGGAAGGGCTCACTTTAGGGGGCGGCATCCGCTATATCGGCGAGCGCTATTCTGATGCCGCCAATACCGAAGCTTACAAGCTGAGCGCCGTCACGTTGTTTGACGCCTCCATCGCCTATACCCGCAATGATTGGCGCGCGATTTTGGCGGCGCGCAATCTGACCAATAAAGAGCATGTAACCTTTTGCACAGGCTCCAGCGCCAGGGCGATTTTGGGCTTCTCACCCGCGCAGCTTGCCGAAGCGTCGGGCTGCACCTATGGAACGGGCCGCGAGATCAGTTTCACACTCTCGCGTTTGTTCTAGGGCAGATCAGCGAAACTGGCCGCTCCCTAGGG
>JAOXSB010000035.1 GCA_025800345.1 Mangrovicoccus sp.
AGCGCAGCATCTGCCATTGTGGCAAAGCCATGGCTGCGCAAGGGTGCAGCAGCGCGGCGACCATGGCGCAGCAACCGATAGGAGAAAAGGGCCGATGGGTGAATTAACCGGGAAAACTGTCGTGATCACTGGGGCCAGCCGTGGAATCGGCGCTTCCGCGGCCCGCGAGTTTGCCGATGCTGGGGCGAATGTGGTTCTGGCCGCCCGCAGTGAGGCCGCCATTGTTGCCCTGGCCGAAGAAATTGGCCCGCAGGCAAAGGCGATTGCCTGTGATGTGGCACAATATGACCAGGTCGCGGCGGTGATGGCGCTTGCCCAAGAAAGTTTTGGCAGCCTGGATGTGGTTATCAACAATGCTGGCGTGATTGAGCCGATTGCTCGGCTTGAAGACAGTGATCCGGCCGCTTGGGCGCAGGTGATTGCGATCAATCTGATCGGGGTCTATAATGGGATTCGCGCAGCGCTGCCGGTGATGAGCGCAGCAGGCGGCGGCACGGTGATCACCATTTCCTCGGGCGCGGCGTCTAATGCTCTGGAAGGGTGGAGCCATTATTGTACCTCGAAAGCTGGGGCGAAAATGCTCACCGATTGCTTGCATAAGGAATGCGCAGATCAGGGCATTCGCGCTATCGGCCTGTCGCCGGGAACCGTGGCCACCGAAATGCAAGTGCAGATCAAAGCCAGCGGTATCAACCCGGTCAGTCAGCTTGATCCATCGGTACATATCCCCGCAGATTGGCCCGCGCGGGCTTGCATCTGGTTGGCCAGCTCTGCCGCAGATGATTTGGTAGGCAGCGAAGTGAGTCTTCGAGACCCGGAGATTCGCCAACGTATAGGACTCGTTGCATGATCGTACTTGAGACTGATGGCCCGTTTTGGCGTGCCATCATCGACCGGCCCGACAAGGCCAATTCTCTGACCCCGGAAATGCTGGCGGAACTGGCGCAGTTTGCCGAAGAGGCTCAGGGCCAGGCCAAAGTGTTGGTGCTGACCGGGCGAGGCAAGGTCTTTAGCGCTGGCGCCGATCTTGAAGCGGCCAAAGCCGGGCTTGCCACAGATCCCGTATGGGAGCGCCTCTCTGGGGCTTTGGCGGCCTTCGAAGGCCTTAGCATTGCGGCGCTGAACGGCACCCTGGCGGGTGGGGCCTTTGGTATGGCTTTGGCCTGTGATCTGCGCATCGCCGTGCCTGGTTCCAAGTTTTTCTATCCGACCATGCTTTTGGGCTATCTGCCGCAACCCTCGGATCCGGCGCGCCTGGCGGGCCTGGTGGGGCCGTCGCGGGCGAAAATGATCCTTATGGGCGCGCAGAAGATCCAAGCGGAAGAAGCGCTCGCCTGGGGCCTGGTCGATCGTTTGGTCGAGCGCGAGGCGCTGGACGAGACCGTGGCAGAGCTGTCCAAAGCCGTGTTGGATGCCACAGCCGAACGGATCGCAGGCACCAAAGCCCTGATCGCGGGGCGTTAACCCCGCTTGCTGGACCCCATGCCCTTAAGGCGCGGGGTCCATGATCCAGGCTTGGGCGGTTTCCAAATCGGCCAGGGCAAAGCTGCGCAGCTGGGTGGAGATCACCGCACTGGCCGCTTTGGCCAAGGGGCTCATCCAGCCGATATCGCTGACCACCGCGCAATGGGTGATATGGGGGATCACCCGCAGATCCAGCTTGAGCCCGTCCCAGATCAGCCCAGGTTCAAAACCCTCAAGATTGCGGATCACTTCGATCAAGCGGATCTGACCTTGCTCTTCAACAAAGGCCTCAAATTCCGGGGCGATCCGATCAAAATCCTCGCGGGTGACTTTGCCATCCACCTCAAGGGTCACCAAAGCCTTTGCCGCCTCGCGTGTCATTTGAACGCTCATGGGACAGTCTCCTTTCCTCCCTTTTATATGGGAAGGGGTAGGGCCTATCCCTAGGCTTTGCGCCGCCGTCCGGGTGTTTTTGACCGAAATTCCGGCGGGCGTTTGGCGACCCAGGCGATGAATTTGGCCAGGCGGGGATGGGTTTGCAGCGCGGCAATAGTGTTATAGCTGCGAGCCAATTCGGTCTCGCTCAGGCTGGCATGGATTTCATTATGGCAGATTTGGTGCAGCAGCACAGTTGCGCCACCTTTGCCGCCCCGCAGTTTCGGGATCAGATGATGCTGGCTTTGGGGCACATCCGGCGGGATCGGGCGGCGGCAGAGCGGGCAGATAGGGAAATCGGCAGCGGGCATTGCCAGAATTATGGCGCTTGGATGGGCCAAAGCAAGAACCCGGTGCGATGGGAAAGGGCAGGGGATGGAGAAAATCGCGGCTTTGGTGATTGGCGGTGGGCCTGCGGGGCTCATGGCCGCCGAGATGCTGGGCCGCGCTGGCCATTCGGTGGTGATTGCAGATGCGATGCCCAGCCTGGGGCGGAAATTCCTGATGGCGGGCAAATCGGGGCTGAACCTGACCAAAGCCGAGCCGCGCGAGGCGTTTTGCGCCGCCTATGGCGAGGCCGAGGGATGGCTGCGCCCGGCTTTGAGAGATTTCGGGCCGAATGACGTGCAGCTTTGGGCGCAGGATTTAGGGCAAGAGCTGTTCACTGGCTCTACGGGCCGGGTGTTTCCCAAGGTGATGAAAGCGTCGCCGCTTTTGCGGGCGTGGCTGCGCCGGCTAGAGGGTTTGGGTGTGCAATCGCGGCTGCGCTGGCGCTGGAACGGCTGTGAACAAGGGCTTTGGCGCTTTGACTCCCCTGCAGGCGCGCGCTGCCTTGCGCCGGGCGTGGTGGTCCTGGCTTTGGGTGGGGCCAGTTGGGCGCGTTTGGGCTCGGATGGGGCCTGGGCTGGGATCGCGGCACGCCAAGGGGTGGAATTGGCCGATTTTGCCCCGGCCAATGCAGGGCTCTGCGTGGCGTGGTCAGATCATATGCGTCGCCATTTCGGCGCGCCGGTGAAAGGCATTGCGCTGCGGGCCGGGGATTTGCGCTCGCGCGGCGAAGTGGTGCTGTCGGCCAGTGGGATCGAAGGCGGCGGGATTTATCCTTTGAGCCCGGCTTTGCGCGATGGCGCGCCGCTTTTTCTGGATCTGGCCCCGGATCGCAGCGCGGCGGATCTGGCAGCGCGGCTGGCGCGGCCCAAAGGCAAGGCCAGTTGGTCCAACCATTTGCGCAAAACCCTGGGGGTCAGCCCCGTGGCCCGGGCATTGCTGGCGGAATTTGCTCGGCCCTTGCCGCAAGATCCGACACATCTTGCGGAATTGATCAAAGCGCTGCCCGTGCTCCATCAAGGGCTTCGCCCCATGGATGAGGCAATTTCAACGGCCGGGGGGATCACCCGCGCCGCCTTGGACGGGCATTATATGCTGCGCGCCCATCCAGGGGTTTTTGCCGCCGGTGAAATGCTGGATTGGGAAGCCCCGACCGGGGGCTATTTGCTCACCGCTTGCTTGGCCACAGGCCGCGCCGCGGGGATCGGCGCGGCGGCCTGGTTGGCGCGCTCAGATCAGGTGGGCTGACCCAAGGCGCGGCGATAGGCCGGGCGGGTGCGCATCCGCTTGAGATAGGCTTTGAGATTATCCGGCGGGCTTAGGGCAACGCCAGTGGTGAAGGCCCAGCCAAACACATGGGTGGCCAGAATATCAGGAATGCTCATGTGCGGCCCCATCAGAAAGGGTTGCGCGCCCAGGGTTTCGGCAAGCTTTCCTGCGTTTTGGGCCAGTTCCAGATCCAGCACCGGGATCACATCAGGCACGCGTTGATCTTCGGGCAGCACGAAGAGATGCCTGGCGCGGGTCCAAAGAAGGGCATCAAATTCGTCGATCAGGCGCAGCACCATAGCGTCTTGCCGGGCGCGGGCGGGGCTGCCTGCGGGGTGGCTGAGCCCGCCAGTGCCATCGTCTGGCCCGGCATCAGGATGGTTATCTCCCAAATAGGCCATGATCGCCATACTGTCGGTCAGCACGTCTTCCCCGGCCTTCAGAACGGGGATCCGCCCAAGCGGGTTCAGGGCCAAAACCTCTGGGGCCTGGGGGGCTGCGGGGATATGGTCATAGGCAAGGCTCAGCTCTTCGAGCATCCATTGAACCCGTAGGGTTCGGGTTTTGGTATTGCCGATAAGCGTATACATGGGCCTCTCCTATAGTCGTGGGGTCAATTAATCCCGGCGCCTGGCCAGCATGGCAAGCCGGATCAAAGCCCGTTCCATAACCGCCATTTGCGGGGCGGCGGCGCTTGAGCGCAAGCTCAGATCGGTTTCCACCAAAAGGCTGATGGCTTGTTCTAGCCGCGCCGGCGACCACAGCTGCAACTGCCGCGCCATGCGGTCTCGGCGCGGGCCAAACACCCGGGCGGCGGCCAAGCCTTTGGCCGGGCCTTCGGGATGACAAGCGGCGCTAAGCAATTGCCGGAAATGGCGCGCCGCAGTGATACATAGGGCAACAGGCTGGCTGCCTTGGGCTTGCAAACGGCGCAATAGCGGGCCGATCGCGGCGCTATCCCCATCGCCCACAGCGGCGGTGAGATCATCTAAGGCCGCCTCAAAGGAAAGCGGCGCGACGGCGGTGATATCCTCTGGGCTGACAGGGGTCTCTTGGCCGCGGGTATAGAGCGCGAGTTTTTCCAAGGTTTGCCGAAAATCGCCGGGATCAAGGCTGCGGGCGAGATCTTCCAGGGTGTCTTGGGCGCTGCGCGCGAGATTGCTGAGCCCCGCATCGCGCAGCATTTGCGCAATCTCATCGCGCCCGGGGGGATCATCATAGATCGCAGCAGCGCGGGCGCTAGGATGGTCTTCGAAACATTTGCGCAGTTTAGAGCGGGCTGGAAGCTGGGCCGCCGTGACCACGATTTGTGCGTCGCCTGGCTGAAATTCTGCGAGCGCGGCTTTGATCAGCGCGGTCAGCCCGTCTGTGGCCCCTTCCACAAGCACCGCGCGGGCCCCTTCAAAAAAGCCGCGGGCGCGGCTGGCATCGGCCAGGGCCGCGGGATCTTTGCGCAGATCTGCCGCCGCCAGACGGGTCAGGCGCATTTCCTCATCTGCATTGGGGCCCAAAAGCGCTGCCAGCATATCTTGGCGATGCATGGCCACGCGCATGGTGTCATTGCCATGGATCAGCAACCCGGCGCTTTGGGGATCGGGAGTGCGGAAATACCCCGCAGCCTGACGCCCCGAGAGCTTCATTTTGCGGCCTCGGAAGGGGCCAGTTTGGGGTTGCTGGCCAAGAACGCATGGCAGCGTTCGGCGACAATTCTGGCCAAGCGTTCTTGTGCGTCTTGCCGTGCCGCGCTGGTGGCCACTGCATCCCCGGCGGAGGAATAGCTGACCACGCCATAAGCCGTGCCTTTGGCGAGCTGCGCCCCATTGGTCTGATCGCGCAGGCTATATTCTAATGTGCCGATGAGATTGACCCGGTCGATTTCCTCGCCGCTGGTGATGGCCGCGTCTTCCCGGCGGATGCGGTAGCGATAATCGAGCAGGTAATCGGGGCGGGTGAGCGGGCCGAATTGCCGTTCAAGCGCGCGCACCAAAGTGTAGGTTTCCCGGGTTGTCGCCTCGGTGAAGCTGACCTTGCGGTTGAGGCGCGCGCCAGCCCCATCGGGGCCGTAAACCGGTTTGAAATCACAAGCGGCGATCAACGCAGCGCTCCCGGTCAGGGTAAGAGCCCTGCGCCGGGAGAGGGATGCGGGGCGCTTAGACGACCACATTGACGATGCGGCCCGGCACGACGATGAGCTTTTTCGGGGTTTTGCCATCTAGGGCTTTTTGGACTGCTGGGTCCGCCAGGGCGCGGGCTTCAATCTCGGATTTATCGAGATCTTTGGCCACCTGCAGCTCGGACCGGCGTTTGCCATTGATTTGAATCGGCAAGGTCACCGTGTCTTCGACCAACAGCGCTGGATCGGCTTTCGGCCAGCGGCTGGCGGTGATCAGATCTTGCCCGCCCAGCATGGACCAGAGCTCTTCGGCCAGATGCGGGGTCATAGGGGCCATAAGCTGGGCCATGATGCGCAGAGCCGCGCCGCGCGCCGTGGGGCTGGCTTTGGATTTGGCGATGGCGTTGGTGAAGCCATAAAGCTTGGCCACAGCGGTGTTGAAGGCAAAGCCTTCGATCCCGGCGGTCACATCGGCAATGGCGCGGGCAGAGGCGCGGGCCAGATCCAGTTCGGGGCTGCCAGGGGCGGGGGCTTCGGAGCCCCCTGCGGGAGCCGCCTCAGCCCCCGCGCCGCCTGCCTGCACGCAGGCATCGGCCAGGCGCCAGACCCGAGCGAGGTGTTTATGGGCGG
>JAOXSB010000042.1 GCA_025800345.1 Mangrovicoccus sp.
GGCGGCATTGATGCGGCCCATGTCACTGTCACCTATCGCAATGGCCATACCGCGCTTTGGGATGCGAATTTTGCCATTCCGCGAGGCACGGTCACGGCCCTTGTGGGGGTGAATGGGGCGGGCAAATCCACTTTGTTCAAAGCGATTATGGGCTTTGTCCCCGCTGCCCAAGGGGAAATCCGCATTCTGGGCATGAGCGTGCGCGACGCGCTGCGCAAGAACCTCGTGGCCTATGTGCCCCAGGCCGAAGAGGTGGATTGGGATTTCCCGGTCTTGGTGGAAGATGTGGTGATGATGGGCCGCTATGGGCATATGGGCTTTTTGCGCCGCCCGCGCCGGGCCGATCATGCGGCAGTGGATCAAGCGCTGACGCGGGTGAATATGCAAGAGTTCCGCCATCGCCAAATCGGTGAGCTCTCAGGCGGGCAGCGCAAGCGGGTGTTTCTGGCCCGCGCTTTGGCCCAAGACGGGCAGGTGATCTTGCTGGACGAGCCCTTTACCGGGGTGGATGTGAAAACCGAAGAGCAGATCATCGCCCTGCTGCGCGAGCTGCGCGCGGAAGGCCGAGTGATGCTGGTTTCCACCCATAACCTGGGCTCGGTGCCTGAATTTTGTGATCGCACGATTTTGGTCAAAGGCACCGTACTGGGCTATGGGCCCACAGAGACCACCTTTACCCGCGAAAATCTGGAACATGCTTTTGGCGGGGTGCTGCGCCATTTCACTTTGGGTGGCGACACGCTGCATGATGATGCCGATACCCGCTCGGTGACGATCCTGACCGATGATGAACGGCCTTTCGTGCAATATGGCGATAAGACCCAAACCAAAGAGCAGGACGCGAAATGAGCCTGCTGCTTGAGCCCTTTACCTATGGCTATATGACCAATGCCATGTGGGTTTCGGCCTTGGTGGGCGGGGTGTGCGCCTTTCTCTCGGCGTTTTTGATGCTCAAAGGCTGGTCGCTGATCGGGGATGCGCTGTCCCATTCCGTGGTGCCGGGCGTGGCCGGGGCCTATATGCTGGGCCTGCCTTTTGCGCTGGGGGCGTTTCTGGCGGGGGGGCTTGCCGCCGGGGCGATGTTGTTTTTGTCAGAACGCTCTGGGCTCAAGGTCGATGTGATCATCGGGCTGATCTTTACGTCATTTTTCGGGCTGGGGCTTTTTATGGTTTCGGTCAGCCCGGTGTCGATCTCGGTGCAAAGCATCATCATGGGCAATGTTTTGGCGATCACGCCGGAGGACACGCTGCAACTGGCGGTGATCGGCTTTGTGTCCTTGGCCATTTTGCTGGCCAAATGGAAAGATCTGATGGTCACCTTTTTCGATGAAACCCATGCCCGGTCCGTGGGGCTGCGCCCTGGGCTGCTCAAGGCGGTGTTTTTCGTGCTGCTCTCGGCGGCGGTGGTGGCAGCGATGCAGACCGTGGGGGCGTTTTTGGTGATCGCTATGGTGGTGACGCCTGGGGCCACGGCCTATTTGCTTTGTGATCGCTTTCCCCGATTGATCGCAGTGTCTGTGGCCATCGGCGCGCTTACCAGCTTTTTCGGGGCCTATATCAGCTATTTCCTGGATGGGGCCACGGGCGGGGTGATTGTCTGCCTGCAAACCCTGGTGTTTTTGCTGGCCTTTGTCTTTGCGCCCAAACATGGGCTGCTGGCGGGGCGGCGCAAAGCGGCCGAGGCCCTGCGCCGGGGCCCAAGCCAACAGATGCAGCCCTTGCCCGCAGATCCGCAAAAGGTGCTGTGATGGATCTGCTGACCCCGTTTTCCTTTGGCTTCATGCAGAATGCCTTTTTGATTGCCATGATCGTGTCGGTGCCCACGGCGCTGCTGTCTTGCTTTTTGGTGATGAAAGGCTGGGCGCTGATGGGCGATGCGGTCAGCCATGCGGTGCTGCCGGGGATTGTGCTGGCCTATATTACCGGGCTGCCTTTGATCTTGGGCGCTTTTGCAGCGGGGATGACCTGCGCTGTGGCCACGGGGTTTTTGGCGGGCAATAGCCGGGTAAAGCAAGACACGGTGATGGGGGTGGTGTTCTCGGGCATGTTTGGCCTGGGTATCGTGATGTATGTCTCGATCGAGACCAATGCCCATCTCGATCACATCCTTTTTGGCAATATGCTGGGGGTGGACCAAGGCGAGCTTTGGACCGCAGGGGTTATTTCCGCTGCGGTCGCTGTGGCGATTGCCCTGAAATGGAAAGACCTGCTGCTGCACAGTTTTGATCCGGCCCAGGCGCAGGCTTCGGGTCTGCCGGTGGGGCTGCTGCATTACGGGCTGCTGGCGGCGCTGTCGCTGACCATTGTGGCCACGCTTTCAGCGGCGGGGCTGATCCTTGCCATTGGCTTGCTGATTGCGCCAGGGGCGATTGCCTTTTTGCTGGTGCGTCGGTTTGAAACCATGCTCTGGGTTTCGGTGATGATCTGCATGGGGGCGATGCTGGGAGGCACTTATGCAAGCTTTTGGATCGATAGTGCGCCAGCGCCAACCATCGTGCTGATCCTCACGGTGATCTTTATCCTGGCCTTTCTCCGCCGCCAGATACTCACGCGGCGCGCCTCGCAGCGCCGGGTGCAGGCTGCGGCAGAATAACGGGGGCTGGGCGACAATCGCGCCCTTGATTATAAGGCCAAGCTCGGGTTGACCTTGGGGCATGACGCGCCCTTTGAACTGTTTCCGAGCAGCCTTATGAATACGGATATGGCCAGCCATTGGGTCGAAGCGATGCTGAATTCGCCCGCTTTGCCCGCAGATATCCGTGCCCAGGCGCGCCGGGCTGTGGGGCTAGAGCATTGGCGCCCGGGTGATGGGCTGGTTTCAAGCGCCGAGATCAAAGTGATTGATGCGCTGGCCAAAGCCTCTGGCGATCCTTTGGCCGGGGCTCGGGTGGGGCTATCGCTGAAACCATTTGGGGGCTCGGTGCTCAGTTATATTTGCATGTGCTGCAATACGCTGGGCGAGATTTTCGAGAGCATCACCCGCTATATCCGCATCACCCGCCCGGATGTGGAGGCAGAGCTGATCAGCCAGCCTGACGAGCTGGTTTTTCGCTATAGCAATACCGATCCGCGGGTGGATATTCACAAACATCATTCGGAATTGATGGTGGGGGCGGCGATCAATTTGCTGCGCGAGGCCACCGGGGGGCGTACTGATCTGCCAAAACGGGTGGAGTTCGCGCATCTGCGCAGCGCCGATCGCCGGGAGCTGGCGCATCTTTATGGCTGCGAGGTGGAGTTCGGCACAGAAAAGCGCGCTTTGGTCATCGATAAAGCCATGCGCGATATGCATCTGGTGGGCAAAGATCGCGAGCTGCACGCCCATTTAACCTCTTATGCAGAGCTTATTTTGCCGCAACGCAAACGGGTTTTGCCGGGGCTGCGCCAGGAAATAGAAACCTTGATTTTGCCGGAGCTTTCTTTGGGTGTGCCCCATGCGGATGATGTGGCCGAGAAAATGGGTCTGCACCCCCGCAGTTTACGCAGGAGATTGGCAAATGAGGGGCTGAGTGACCGGGTCATTGTTGATGATTTGCGCCGGGTTTTGGCCGAAGAGTATTTAGAAGATCGCGGGTTTTCTCTGGTTGAAATCGCACTTTTGCTTGGGTTTTCAGACCATTCCAGCTTTGCTGCCGCTTATCGGCG
>JAOXSB010000054.1 GCA_025800345.1 Mangrovicoccus sp.
GCCGGGTTTGAAGTGGTCGATATCGGCATCAACAATGCGGTTGAGGCCTATCTTGAAGCCATCGAAAAGGAACAGCCCGATATTCTGGGCATGTCCGCCCTGCTGACCACCACCATGCCCTATATGAAAGTGGTCATCGACACGATGGTCGAAAAGCAATTGCGCGATGATTACATCGTATTGGTGGGCGGCGCGCCGCTAAACGAAGAGTTTGGCAAAGCCATTGGTGCCGATGCGTATTGCCGGGATGCCGCCGTGGCGGTGGAGATTGCCAAGGAAATGGTGGCCCGCCGCCACAATACCATCGCCGTCCAATAACCTTGTCTTGATGGGCCTCCACCCCCAGCTATGAGTGAACCGGAGGCCCAACAGATGCCCTTATGGCGCTTTATCTTGCTTTTGGCGGTGGTGTTCTTAGCCGCCGCGCTCAGCATCGGCGTGGCTTTTTGGGCCGCCGCTGCCTTAGAGCTCCCCGCTTTTGCCTTTACTGCTGCGGCCCCTGCCCTGCTGCTTGCAGTGGTGACTTGGCGGCTCTTCACCTTGCCCAAATCCTGACGCCCCATGCTGCCTGAGCCGATCCATATCATTGCCTGCGGCGCGCTCGCGCGTGAGATCAAAGCCGTGATTGATCTCAATCGGTTTGGCCATGTGCAGCTGCGCTGTTTGCCTGCGATCTTGCACAACACCCCCGACAATATCACCGCCGCAGTGAGCGAAGCTTTGGACGCGCTCCCCCCAGGGGAACAGGCTTTCGTGGCTTATGCCGATTGCGGCACCGGCGGGCAGCTTGCAGCGCTTTGCGAGGCCCGCGGCGTGCCCATGTTTGCGGGTCCCCATTGCTATGCGCTGTTTGAAACCCGCCTGGCCTTTGCCGCCCATGAAGACGAGATCGGCGCGTTTTATCTGACCGATTTCATCGCCCGGCAATTTGACGCTTTTGTTTGGCGCCCCTTAGGGCTCGATCGTCACCCCGAGCTGCGCGAGATGTATTTCGCCCATTATGACAAGCTGGTCTATCTGGCCCAAACCGAAGACGCTGCTTTGACCGCCGCCGCCCAAGAGGCGGCTGACAAGCTTGGCCTGCCCTTAGAGATCCGGCCCACCGGGCTGGGGGATTTGGCGGGGGATCTGCGCCAGGCGCTTACCGCGAGCGGCTAAGCTCATTGCCCAAAGAGCGCACGGAAATCCGCCCCACCCCTTCAAGATCCCCATCGGATAGGAAAATCCCCGCTGTGATCTGACGCGTATTGGCGCCGCCAATCGGGGCCTGAGCCGCATCAAGGGGCGGCCATGCGCGGAAATCCAAGCGGTAGACGCCATTGACCGGGTTATCCCCCGCCGCTTTGACCAGATCCGCGTCCCAATAATCCTGGCTCGGCATCACGCCACTGACCCGCACGATAATACCGCCAGTGACCGGCTCCACCACCATATCATCCATTTTCGGCGCTAAGGGGCGCGGATCGCCATAGGCCACCGCATAACCGCCTTCGGGCTCGATGCTGGGCTCTTCGGGCGCGCCCCAAGAGGGCCACCAACCGCTCCCACCGCCCCCGCAGCCTGCCAAGACCAAGGCACTGGCCATCACCGCCCCTAGGGCGCGGCGCGAAAATCCAGCTGAATTCTTTGGGATTGCGTGCGATTGCGGCATCATACGAACACTCCTTGAACGCAAACCCTCTAGCGGATGGCACGGCAACTGAAAAGTACCATCCGGGCTGGACCCTTTCCTGATCTCGGCTTAATTCCGATAGGAAGCATTGGAGATCCGCGAATGGCCACCGAAGCCTTTGAAGACATCGCCGAGACATTCGAATTTCTCGACGATTGGGAAGACCGCTACCGCCATGTGATCGACATGGGCAAAGCCCTGCCAGAACTGGACGAGGCCTTTCGCGTGCCCGCCACCAAAGTGGATGGATGCGCCAGCCAGGTCTGGATCTTGCCACAGATCGAAGGCAGCGGCCCCGGAGCCCAATTTGATTTCCAAGGGGAAAGCGATGCGATGATCGTGCGCGGGCTGATCGCGGTGCTGCATGCGCTGTATTCGGGCCTAAGCGTCGATGATGTGGCGCAGGTGGATGCCCAGGCTGAACTGGCCCGGCTGGGCCTGCATGATCACCTTTCCGCCCAGCGCTCTAACGGGGTGCGCGCCATGGTGGAACGCATTCGCAGCCTGGCCGCAGACACCGCCCAAGCCGCTTAAAACCCGGCCGCGCCCCTATCCGCGCCCCACATAGGGCATGCCCGTGGCCATGATGGTTTGAAACAGCACATTGGCCTCTAGGGGCAGCTGAGCCATTTGCAACACCGCCTGCGCCACATGGGCGGCATCCATCACCGGCTCGGGCCGCACCGATCCATCAGCCTGCGGCGCACCGGCCTGCATAGCTTGGGTCATATCCGTAGCCGCATTGCCAATATCAATCTGACTGGCGGTGATATTATGGGCCCGCCCATCCAGAGCGATGGATTTGGTCAACCCGGTGATCGCATGTTTTGAGGCCGTATAGGCCACTGAATTGGGCCGTGGCACATAGGCCGAGATCGAGCCGTTATTGATGATCCGCCCGCCTTGCGGGTTTTGCCGCTTCATCATGGCAAAGGCGTGGCTGGCCACCAAAAATGCCCCATCAAGATTGACCGCCATCACTTTGCGCCATTGCGCAAAGCTCAGATCGCCCGGATCGCTGGCAGCCGCGAACGCTCCGGCATTGTTGAACACCGCATCAAGCCGTCCAAACCGCGCCTCGATCTGCGCAAACAAAGCCGCCACGCTGCTTTCGTCACTGACATCGCAGGGCAACGCCACGCCGCCAGTTTCCTGGGCCAAAGCCTCCAGCGCTGGCTTTTGCCGGGCCGCCAGCACCACTTGCCAGCCTGCTTGGGCAAAAACCTGAGCGGTAATCCGGCCAATGCCCTGGCTTGCCCCGGTGATCAGGATGATCTTCTCGCTAATGGTGATGGCTCCTGTTGCGTTTGCAGCGCGCGCAGCCAAGCCAGACCATCTTCGCTGCGCCCGGCCGGGTGATATTCCGCGCCCACCCAGCCATCATAGCCCAATTCGTCCAACAGCCCCATCAGATAGGACAAGTTCAACTCGCCCTGATCAGGCTCATGGCGATGGGGCACGCCTGCGATTTGCACATGGCCCAGATAAGGGGCCATGGCCTCAATCCGCCGGGAAAGATCCCCAGCGATGATCTGCGCGTGATAAAGATCCAATTGCAGCGCCAGATTGGGCGCGCCAACGGCCTGCAAAATCGACAGCGCTTGATCAGGGTGATGCAGCATGTAGCCCGGCATATCCCGGCGATTGATCGGCTCGATGCTAAAGCGTTGCTGCGGGGCTGCACCAGTGATCTGGTGCAGATTGTCTATGAATGTGGCCTCATGCCCGCTGCCATCATCGATCCCCGCCATCACATGGACAATCCCGGGGGTGAGCATTGCCGCATAATCCAGCGCTTGGGCCATCTGCGCCTCGAACCGGGCGCATTGCCCCGCAAGCGCTGCCATGCCCCGCTCGCCCGCCGCCCAATCCCCCGCAGGGGTGTTAATCAACGCCAGCCCCAGATCATGGCGGGCCAGTTCCTCTCCGATCTGCTCGGCGGGCAAAACATATGGGTCCAAGATTTCCACCGCCGAGAACCCCGCCGCTTTGGCCGCGGCGAAGCGCTCGATCAAGGGATGCTCGGTGAACAGCATCGAGATATTGGCCGCAAAGCGGGGCATCTATGGCACCAGGCTTGGCGCAGGGGCTTCTTCCACGATCTGGGTCTGCTCGCCCAGACCCACAAACCCCAGATTAACCTCATCGCCCGGCTGCAGCCATTGCGGCGGCTCCATCCCCATTGCGACCCCTTCGGGCGTGCCAGTCGCGATCAAATCCCCCGGCACCAGGCGCATGAAACGGGACAGATATGAGATGATCTCGGCCACCGAGAAAATCATATCCCCCGTGGTCGAAAGCTGCCGGGTTTCCCCATTCACATCGAGCCAGCATTTTAGATCCTGCGGATCGGGCACCTCATCGGCTGTGACCAGCCAGGGCCCTACCGGCCCAAAGCTGGGGGCGGATTTGCCTTTGACCCATTGGCCCTGGCGCGTCAGTTGAAAACTGCGCTCGGAGACATCATTGACCACACAATAGCCCGCGATCTTCTCCAGCGCCTCCGCCTCGCTGACATGCTCGCAGACCGCGCCGATCACCACACCCAATTCCACTTCGTAATCCAGCTGGCTTGATCCTGCCGGGCGCAAAATCGGATCATTGGGCCCGCTCAGCGCGGTGCTGGCTTTGTTAAACAGAATCGGCTCGCTGGGCGCGGCCATACCGCTTTCCTCCGCATGGCGGCGGTAATTCAGACCGATGCAGTGAAAATTGGGGACCCAGGCCAGACAAGACCCGATGCGATCCGGGGCGATCTCGGGCAGTGCCCCGTGATCCGCAGCGCGCAAACGCTCTAGGGTTTCAAGCGAAACGGTGCTGCCTGCCAAATCCCCTACCAGAGATGAGAGATCACGATAGCTTCCATCCTCGTGCCAGATCACCGGGATCTCGGCCGCTGGTGCCCCAATGCGCAGCAATTTCATGATGCTTCCCCCATTTCCTTGCCCTTGCATTGCCATGGGCGGCGCAAGCGCGCAATCGCGCCCGCAGGCGATGGGAAACCAATAACAGAGCGAAGACGGAGGAAAATGGTAGGCCCGGAGGGACTTGAACCCCCAACCAAAGTGTTATGAGCACTCTGCTCTAACCAATTGAGCTACAGGCCCACCGTGCCAGATGGCGTAAGCAGCCCCGCCGGGCAGGTCAAGCGCCCCCGCGCGCCGTCAGCGTAAAACCCGCGCAAAACGCCTCTGAGACGGGTATGTCGCGTAAATCGCCGCAGCGCTGGCGTTGCGAAGCCGCGCCAAATCCCCTAGCAGAGCGCAACAACAAAGGATGCACGGGCATGAGCACGGAACGGACATCACTTACCTATGCCGAGGCCGGGGTCGATATCGACGCAGGCAATGCTTTGGTGGAAAAAATTGGCCCCGCCGCCGCGCGCACCAATCGCAGCGGTGTGATGGCCGGTCTGGGCGGGTTTGGCGCGCTGTTTGATCCCAAAGCTGCGGGCTTTACCGATCCAGTATTGGTGGCGGCCACCGATGGGGTCGGCACCAAGCTGCGCATCGCCATTGATACCGGGATCTTGTCCACGGTGGGGATCGATCTGGTGGCCATGTGCGTCAATGATCTGGTCTGCCAAGGGGCCGAGCCGCTTTTCTTTCTCGACTATTTCGCCACGGGCAAATTGGATGCCGAAGCCGCCAGTTCTGTGATCGAAGGCATTGCTGAGGGTTGCGCCCAAGCAGGCTGCGCACTGATCGGCGGCGAGACCGCCGAAATGCCCGGCATGTATGGCGATGGGGATTTCGATCTGGCGGGCTTTTCCGTGGGTGCCATGGAACGGGGCCAAAGCCTGCCGGCCAATGTGGCTTCGGGCGATGTGATTTTGGGCCTGGCCTCGGACGGGCTGCATTCCAACGGGTTTTCCCTGGTGCGCCGGGTGGTCGAACGCGAAGGGCTCGCTTGGGATGCCCCTGCGCCCTTTGCCCCCGAAACCAGCCTTGGGGCGGCGCTGCTGACCCCGACGCGGCTTTATGTGCGCGCGATTTTGGCTGCGATCAAAGCCGGCGGGCTGCATGGGGCGGCGCATATCACCGGCGGCGGGCTGACCGAAAACCTGCCTCGGGTACTGCCCAAAGGCTTGGGCGCCGAGATTGACCTGACCGCCTGGCGCTTGCCGCCGGTCTTTGCATGGCTCGGCGAGGCCGGGGCGCTGGCCCCTGAAGAGATGCTCAAAACCTTCAATGCGGGCATTGGCATGGCCTTGGTTGTGGCCCCGGATCGGGCCGAGGCCCTGGCCGCAGAGCTGACCGGCATGGGCGAGCGCGTCTGTGTTCTGGGCCAGGTCAGCGAAGGTGAAGGCATGCGTTATAGCGGCGCGCTTTCGTGAGCAAACGGGTTGCGATTTTGATCTCGGGCGGTGGCTCCAACATGGTGACCCTGGCCAAGTCCATGAGTGGCGCTCACCCCGGCCGCCCGGTTCTGGTGCTGTCCAACCGCCCGGAGGCGGGCGGACTCGACAAAGCCCGCGCCATGGGCATTCCCGCCCGGGCGGTGGATCACACAAAATGGGGCAAGGATCGCGCAGGGTTCGAAGCCGCCCTGAGCCAAGAACTGACCGCGGCCGAGCCCGATGTGATTTGCCTGGCCGGGTTTATGCGCATCCTAACCCCAGATTTCGTGGCCCAATGGGAAGGCCGCATGCTCAATATCCACCCCTCGCTTTTGCCGAAATATCGCGGGCTCAACACCCATGCGCGGGCGCTTGAGGCCAATGATGCAGAACATGGCTGCTCGGTGCATCTGGTCACCCCTGAACTTGATGATGGCCCGATCCTCGGCCAAGCGCGGGTGCCGATCCTGCCTGGCGATAGCCCCGACAGCCTGGCGGCGCGGGTATTGGAGATGGAGCACCAGCTTTACCCCGCGGTGCTGCGCCGGATGCTTGAGGGCGATCAAAGCTTGCTGCGCCTGCCCTAAGAAACCCGCCCGGCCCGTCTGGCCATGGCAGACGCGTCAGGCTAGGCTGCCCCATCCCAATCCGGGCAAGCCGTTCCGAAAGACCCGTATCTGATGATCACTTTGACCACCACCGCTGAGCTTGAGGCTTTTTGCGCCGCTTCCCGGCAAACCGATTACGTCACCATCGACACCGAATTTCTGCGCGAGCGGACCTATTATTCCAAACTTTGTTTGCTGCAACTCGCCTATCGCGGCGATGGGGAAAGCGATGCGGTTCTAGTCGATCCTCTGGCCGAAGGTCTGTCCCTCGCCCCGCTTTACGAGCTGTTTGCTGATACATCCGTTGTCAAAGTCTTTCACGCCGCCCGTCAGGATCTAGAGATCTTCTTTTTCGATGAGGGCGGCTTTCCTGACCCGCTGTTTGACACCCAAGTGGCCGCCATGGTTTGCGGCTTTGGCGAGCAAGTGGGCTATGAAACCTTGGTCAAACGCATCGCCAAAGCCCAGATCGACAAAAGCTCGCGCTTTACCGATTGGTCCCGCCGCCCGCTGACCGACGCGCAAAAAGCCTATGCGCTAGCGGATGTGACCCATTTGCGGGATATTTACGAGCATCTGGCCGCAGAGCTTGAGCGCAGCGACCGGCACCGTTGGGTACAAGAAGAGCTGCAAGGCCTGGTCAATCCCGAAACCTATATGGTGCGCCCCGAAGAGGCCTGGCGCCGGGTTAAAACCCGGACCAATTCCGGGCGTTTCATGGCCATGGTGCAATGCCTGGCCCAGTTTCGCGAGATCTATGCGCAAACCAATAATGTGCCCCGCAACCGGGTGTTCAAAGACGATGTGTTGCTAGAATTGGCCTCGACCAAACCGCGCAGCCATGAGGATTTGAAAAAATCCCGCCTGCTGCAACGAGAGGCCCGCAAAGGCGATATTGCCGATGGTATTTTGGCCGCTGTCGCCAAAGGCGCGGGAATGCCCCCGGAAAGCGCGCCAAAACCAGGCAAAGGCGCGGATCGCTCCCAGGTCAATCCCGCCCTGGCAGATCTGCTGCGGGTGTTGCTGAAAGCTAAGGCTGAAACCGCAGGCGTGGCGCAAAAA
>JAOXSB010000091.1 GCA_025800345.1 Mangrovicoccus sp.
TGGGGGATGATCTATGCGGCCCATGCGGATGAAGCGCAGGCGGAGCAAAAAGCCCAAGAGATGCGAGCGAAATTCCCCGCGCTACTGGGCGATGCCCCCGATGAGATCCACCCCAAAACCATGCCAGGATCGGGCAAACGGCTTTACACCGCGCGGGTTGAAACCAAAACCCGCGACACCGCCGCGAAAATCTGCACCAAATTGCGCCATGCCGGGGGCGGCTGCATGGTCATGCGCAATGGAGGCTAGGCCCTAAACCCAAAACGGCCAGGCACAGCCCGACCGTTTCAGAATTCCAACGCTTTCCCCGATCACATAGCGCCGCCCTACAGAGCAAAGCGGGCGGCGAAACGGGATCGCTTTAGGCTTTTTGCAGCACCCGGTTGCCCAGGGTTTCGGCGATTTGCACCGCGTTCAGCGCCGCGCCTTTGCGCAGATTGTCCGACACGCACCACAGGTTCAGACCATTCTCAATGGTGCTGTCCTGGCGGATCCGGCTGATAAAGGTCGCAAAATCGCCCACGCATTCCACCGGGGTGATATAACCGCCAGCTTC
>JAOXSB010000095.1 GCA_025800345.1 Mangrovicoccus sp.
AGCGTATCGCCGCCATGGTGGATGGGCTGCGCAGCGAGGCGGCGGTGTTTGTGGTCACCCATCAACCGGCCATGCTTGAGATTGCTGATCGGGTGATCACCCTAGAGGCCGGAAAGATCAGCAAAATAGCAGTTCCAGAAAGCTAAGCTCCCTTGCGACGATTGCGCAGCCTTTGCGGGCTGTGGGTCAATTGACTGGCTATCCGGGCCATGAAAAAACCGTTAATGTGAGTGTGTATCTTGTTGGCGGATTTCCTGCGGCCCGTGTTTCGCAAAGGGATTTGCTATGTGTAATCAGTAGGTTACTATGTCGAAATCCTCTGCATCCCTTTCCCAGGCCGCGCCTTTGAAAGGTGCGCTCAAAACCCTGCCCCGCCGGATTATTTTGGTCACGGGCGCGCCGCGCACGGCCACCACCCCAGTGGGGAATATGCTCGCTTTGGCCGCGCGTACGAGCACAGTCTATGAGCCATTCGGCCTGACCGGCTATCGCGAGATCAAATATCGCTTTCCCATGACCGCGCCAGAAGATGAGCTCTCGCCCCAGGTGCTCAACGCTTTGCTGCAAAAAATCGCTCGGTTCCGCGGCGGGCTGAAACCGCAAGATCGCGGCAAGGG
>JAOXSB010000099.1 GCA_025800345.1 Mangrovicoccus sp.
TTCATATCCTCGACGCTGTCGATGGCCACACCGGCCTTGCCCACATCGCCCACAACCCGCTCATGGTCGCTGTCATAGCCCCGGTGGGTAGCCAGATCAAAGGCCACAGACACCCCTTGCTGACCAGCGGCCAGGTTTTTGCGGTAAAACGCGTTGGATTCCTCGGCGGTGGAGAAACCGGCATATTGGCGGATGGTCCAAGGACGGCCCGCATACATGGTGGCCTTCACCCCGCGTGTGAAGGGCGCTTGGCCTGGGATCGTGCCCATATGGGGCATTTCCGCGGTATCCGCCTCAGTATAGAGCGGCTTTACCTCAATCCCTTCCAAAGTATTCCAGGTAAGATCGTCCAATGGACGGCCACGAAGCTCTTTTTCGGCCAGTGCCTTCCAGGTGTCCAGCTTGTCAGTCATCGCTCAGCGTCCTTAGGCTCGAGATAGTGCAGTATAACAGCGCGAGACCCCCCGCGCCAAAATTCCCTGTGAACCACGGCTTTCACCCTTCGATTTCCGGGCGTTACGTCCTATATCTGATACCAGAGGAGCGCCCATGAAAATTCTACTTTCGGCCTTGGTTCTGATCCTTACTAGCATCGCAGCACAGGCCCAGGATAGCGGGCCTGATGTCTCGCCCCCCCTGATCACCCCTGCCGAGGATCTTGATGCGTTTTTATGGACCGCACGGCCCATAGTGGTGTTTGCCGACACGCCTAATGATCCGCGCTTTGTCAAACAGCTCGAACTGCTCGAGGCTGACAAAGAAGAGCTTTGGATCCGCGATGTGGTGGTGCTTACCGACACCGATCCCAAAGCCCGCAGCCCCTTGCGCACCCAATTGCGCCCGCGCGGGTTCCAATTGGTGCTCATCGGCAAGGATGGGCAAGTGAAGCTGCGCAAACCCGCCCCGTGGTCGGTGCGCGAAATCACCCGGCAAATCGACAAAATGCCTTTGCGCCGGCAAGAAATCCGCGACGCGAAAGACGCAGCAGGCGCGGGCTGAAGCGCCCGGCCTAGTGGCAGAAAGGGGCGCGCCGCGCCAGGGTTTGACACCCACATTGACACGGCGCGCCCCATCACCTGATCACTCGAACTCGATGATCACATCATCCACGGCCAGGCTGTCGCCTGGGCCCGCGTTGATTTTCGCGACCACAGATTTCTTCTCGGCGCGCAGGATGTTTTCCATTTTCATGGCTTCCACCGTGCACAGCGCCTGACCTTCTTGCACTTCTTGGCCCACTTCCACGTCGATCTTCACGATCAGACCCGGCATCGGGCACAGCAGCATTTTGGAAGTGTCCGGCGGCAGTTTCTCGGGCATCAGCGCGGCCAGTTCCGCCTGACGCTCGGTGAAGACTTTCACCTTCAGATCGGCGCCGCGGGTGCGGATACGGTAACCGCCAGTGGCTTGGTTCACCTTCAACACCAAGGGCTCCCCATTGATCTGGAACTCCGCCAGGCTGTCGCCAGGGGTCCAATCGCTGGTCACACGGTATTCCGCGCCGCTTTCGGTCAAAGTCACAGTCGAGCCTTCGGGATCGGCCACGATCTGCACCGGAATGGATTGGCCCTGGACGAGCACCACGAAATCCACGCCCACTTGACGCTCGTGATTATCCATGCGGCCCGAGATACGGGTGCGGCGGATCTCATCCACGCGGTAGAGCGCGGCAACCGCAGCGGCCACACGATCGAGCGAGGCTTGGGGCAGTTCCACACCTTCGAAACCTTCGGGATATTCCTCAGCGATAAAGGCCGTGGTCATATCGCCCGAGATGAATTTCTCGTGGTCATACACCGCCGATAGGAACGGCAGGTTGTGGCCGATGCCTTCAACCTCAAAGCTGTCCAGCGCCACCCGCATCGCTTCGATCGCTTGCGCGCGATCCGGGGCCCAGGTGCAAAGCTTGGCGATCATCGGGTCGTAATACATAGAGATCTCGCCGCCTTCATAGACGCCGGTATCATTGCGCACGACCACATCACCGGCTGCGCCCGCAGCAGTGCCAGGGGTGTAAGCTTCGGTTTCCGCCGGCGGGCGATAGCTCACCAAACGGCCGATGGACGGCAGGAAGTTGCGATAAGGATCTTCCGCGTAAAGACGGCTTTCCAGCGCCCAACCGGTCAAGGTCACGTCATCTTGGGTGATCGACAGCTTTTCGCCCGCGGCAACGCGGATCATCTGCTCCACCAGATCGACGCCAGTGACCAGCTCGGTCACAGGGTGTTCCACCTGCAAACGGGTGTTCATTTCCAGGAAGTAGAAATTCTTGTCGCCATCAACGATGAATTCCACGGTCCCGGCGCTGGCATAACCCACGGCTTTGGACAGGGCCACGGCCTGCTCGCCCATGGCCTTACGGGTGGCTTCATCCAAAAACGGGCTTGGGGCCTCTTCGATCACCTTTTGGTTCCGACGCTGGATCGAACATTCGCGCTCGCCCAGATAGATCGCGTTGCCATGGGCATCGGCGAGAACCTGAATTTCGATATGGCGCGGCTGGGTGACGAATTTCTCGATAAAGATCCGGTCATCACCGAAAGAATTCGCCGCTTCGTTCTTGGAGGATTGAAACCCTTCGCGGGCTTCTTCGTCATTCCAAGCGATCCGCATGCCTTTACCGCCGCCACCGGCAGAGGCTTTGATCATCACCGGATAGCCGATCTCGTTCGAGATTTTCACGGCTTCTTCGGCATCCTCGATCAGACCCATATAGCCAGGCACGGTGCTCACACCGGCTTCTTGAGCGATCTTTTTCGAGGTGATCTTGTCGCCCATGCTCTCAATGGCGCCTTTGGGCGGGCCAATAAAGGCCACATCAGCCGCTTCCAGAGCTTCAGCGAATTTGCTATTTTCCGACAGGAAACCATAGCCAGGATGCACCGCTTCGGCACCGGAGGATTTGATCGCCTCCATGATCTTGTCGATCACGATATAGGACTGGTTGGCCTGGGGCGGGCCGATATGCACGGCCTCATCGGCCATCTGCACATGCAGCGCCGCACGGTCCGCATCGGAATAAACCGCAACGGTCTGAATACCCATTTTCCGGGCGGTCTTGATCACACGGCAGGCCATCTCGCCCCGGTTGGCAATCAGGATCTTTTTGAACATGCCCTGTCCTCTCGTCTCGTGAAGTCCGATCTGTGCAGCCCAGATAGGCTGCGCTCATAGGCGCGGCGCGGATCGCGCCATGGGGCCGAACATGCGCTGCATGCAGGCCGCAATTCTTGCAATAGGAGATATGCGCATGGGGCGGTCATACCCAGCCCCCTTCCCCACCAGGGGCGTCGAACACCTCGGGAAAGCTGATCTCGGCCACCTGCCGGTCAATGCGCAGCAGCGCGTCATAGCTTTCGGGGTCAAACGGGTCTTCGGCGGGCACCACTTCGCGGCCAAACAGCCAAGACAGGCGCCCTGCATCCAAATTGCCCCGCTCAAAAGGGGCGTCGCCAAAATGCGCCCAAAGCGCCGCCATAAAGCCTTCATCAGCAGCGCGGTCCGGCGCGCGACGATCAGCAAAGCGTTCCCGGGCGGCCAATTTTGTCACGCCTTTGGGATTGGGTCTGCGGATGGTGAATTGGCAATCGGTGCCCGGAAGACGCCCGGGAAAGCCGCGATGTTTGATCATAGCCGCGCCCCCGAGAATGCGGGAGCGCGGTCGGCCATATAGGCCTTAGAGTTTGCCAGTATATTCCGGCTCTGGCTCCACAACGATGGGCTCAGGCTCAGGCTGCGAACAAGCGGCGATAAAAGTGACAAAACCAAGGGCCACAACGAGCTTCTGGGTGATCGACATAAACGTCTCCAGTCTTGTGTAACGCCACGCCAATAGGCGCGTACGGCTAAAGCACGCCCCCAATGCAGCGGGAGCGCATGCAAAACCGTACCCGCATCACGGGAACTGACAAGCAGAATTTTCGCTAACCATCCGTAATTCATGCCAAGCCTCGCTTGGAATGGGCGATCCAACGAGCCCGGCGGGCTGGATGTTCCAGCACCTCTTCGAGCCGGCGTTGCAGCGCTGCCGGCGGGCGCAGCATAACCGTTCCGCCGGCACGCACGCACACCCCTGACTCCTCCGCGCAGGGGCGTAGCTCAACGACCGGCGCAAAACCGCGCAGATCCCGCAGCGCGCGCCAGATGTCTTTGCGAATCTCATGGGCCAAAACGCCCAGGCGCAACCGGCCTGGCAAGCGGGTCTCGGCCCAAAGCCCCGGCCCTTGCGCCCGCGCGCCCCGATGCCGCGACAGCACCAGCCCCGCGCCGCCCATATGGGAAGCCTCCAAAGAGGTCATATGCCACGCATTCCGGCTCATGGGCGTTTGGCCAGCATATCGATCTCGACCAAAGCGCCGACAGCCAAAGCTGTCACGCCGATGGTCGTGCGCGCCGGGCGACGATCAGCGGGGAAATAGCTCTGATAGGTCTCGTTAAAGGCCACGTAATCACGCTCGAATTCGGTTAGATAGCAACGGCATTGCAGCACATGGCTTAGATCGAGCCCGCATCCTGCGAGCACGATCTTGAGATTTTCCATCACCTGCCGGGTCTGCGCCACAATCCCATCGGGCAGCGGCGCAGCCGGATCGGCCGGATCAGTGGGCATTTGCCCGGTGAGCATCACCCAACCATCTGCTTCAACCGCGTGGCTGAAAGGCGCCACAGGCTGTGGCGCAGAAGGCAATAGGTGAAACTCAGGCATATGCCACCTCTCTGGCCTTACTCAGGCGCACGACCCGCTTAGAGCGGAATATTGTCGTGCTTTTTCCAAGGCTTGCTGACCTTTTTATTGCGCAGCGACGCAAAGGCACGCGCCACCCGCCGACGGGTCGATTGCGGCATGATCACCTCGTCAATAAAGCCGCGCTCTGCCGCCACAAACGGGTTGGCAAAACGGTCTTCATAATCCTTGGTATGCGCTGCGATCTTATCGGGATCACCCAGATCCTTGCGGTGGATGATCTCGGTGGCGCCTTTGGCCCCCATCACAGCCACCTCAGCGGTGGGCCATGCATAGTTGAAATCGCCGCGCAGGTGCTTGGAGCTCATCACGTCATAGGCGCCGCCATAGGCTTTGCGGGTGATGACAGTGACTTTTGGCACCGTGGCTTCGCCATAGGCAAAGAGCAGTTTCGCGCCATGTTTGATCACGCCGCCATATTCCTGGGTGGTGCCAGGCAAGAAGCCGGGAACATCCACCAAGGTGAGGATCGGAATATCAAAGCAGTCACAGAACCGCACGAAACGGGCGGCTTTGCGCGAGCTGTCGATATCCACCACACCGGCCAGAACCATCGGCTGGTTGGCCACAACACCCACGGTCTGACCTTCCATGCGGATAAAGCCAGTGATGATGTTCTTGGCGAAATCTTCTTGGATCTCGTAGAAATCCCCTTCATCGGCGACTTTCAGGATCAATTCCTTCATGTCGTAAGGGGTGTTGGGGTTGTCCGGGATCAAAGTGTCCAGGCTGGCATCGATCCGCGCGGGATCGTCATAGAACGGACGCACCGGCGCTTTGGATGTGTTGTTCTGAGGCAAGAAATCCACCAGGCGGCGCACTTCGATCAGCGTTTCAACATCATTGTCAAAGGCGGCATCGGCCACAGAGGATTTCTTGGTATGGGTGCTGGCCCCGCCAAGCTCTTCTGCGGTCACGACCTCATTGGTCACGGTTTTCACAA
Source organism: Mangrovicoccus sp. (assembly GCA_025800345.1). Lineage (GTDB taxonomy): Bacteria > Pseudomonadota > Alphaproteobacteria > Rhodobacterales > Rhodobacteraceae > JANSYP01. The sequence continues at coordinate 5,688 of JAOXSB010000099.1, forward strand.
CATCGGGGCCGGTGACGAACATGTAAGAGCTGTCACGCACCATGAAGATGAAATCGGTCATGGCCGGGGAATACACCGCACCACCGGCACAGGGGCCCATGATAACGCTGATCTGCGGGATCACGCCGGACGCATCAATATTGCGCATGAACACTTCGCCATAGGCGGCAAGGCTGTCCACGCCTTCTTGGATCCGCGCACCGCCGGAATCGTTCAGACCGATGACCGGCGCGCCATTTTGCATCGCCATATCCATGATCTTGCAGATCTTCTGCGCATGGGTCTCAGAGACCGAGCCCCCAAGAACGGTGAAGTCTTGCGAGAAGACATAGACCTGACGGCCATTGATGGTGCCCCAACCGGTGACAACACCATCACCAGCGGGCTTATCCGCATCCATGCCGAATTCGACGCAGCGATGGGCGACGAACATGTCGAACTCTTCAAAAGAGCCCTCATCCAGCAGCAGCTCAATACGTTCGCGCGCAGTCAGCTTTCCTTTGGCGTGCTGCGAGGCGATTCTGCGTTCACCACCCCCGAGGCGTGCAGCCTCCCGGCGGGTCTCAAGTTCCTGCAGGATGTCTTTCATCGGCGGGCCCTTCCATTTTTCCGGCGACCCTAACGACGTTAACCCAGATCAGAAAGCCCCATTAAGGATATTTGCAAAGTAATAATGCTCGCCATGTTGCGAAATGCAAATTTGCTAAGCTTCACGGATAAGTTTAACTTATGGACAAAACCCCATGAAGCGCCCTAGCTGCACCCCATGGAACAGACATTGCCGGTCCGCTTCTTGGATCGAACCACACCGCCACATATTGCCACTTTGGTGCTTCTGTCGGGGCTCTCCGCCGGGGTGATGAGCATATTCTTGCCCTCTCTGCCAGCCATGACCGCCCATTTCGACACCAGCTATCACATGCTGCAATTGGCGGTCTCGCTCTATCTGCTCTCCAATGCGGTGTTGCAATTGTTCATTGGGCCGATCTCGGATCGCTTTGGTCGCCGCCCGGTGGTGCTGGCTGCCCTGGCTTTGTTCTGCTTGGCCACGATCGGCACTTTAACTGCGCCCAATATCGAATTGTTTTTGCTGTTCCGCATGGCCCAAGCGGTGGTGGTCACTGGGCTGGTGCTGTCCCGCGCCATTGTCCGCGATATGGTCTCCGAAGCGGAATCGGCCTCGATGATTGGCTATGTGACCATGGGCATGGCCCTGATCCCCATGGTGGGCCCGATGCTTGGCGGGTTTCTGGATCAGCTCTTTGGTTGGAAAGCCAATTTCTGGCTGCTCTTGGGGCTTGGCCTGGCGATGTTTGCTTTATCCTGGCGCGATTTGGGGGAAACCGCCCCCAGCAGCGGGGTGAGCGGCGGCAAACGCCTTGATGGCTTGCCCGAGCTGTTTCGCAGCCCGCGCTTTTGGGGCTATTGCGCCACCTCCATGCTCGCGTCCGGGGCGTTTTTCTCCTATCTCGGCGGCGCGCCCTTCGTGGGCACGGACATTTTCGGGCTCAGCCCGGCGGTGCTGGGCTTTGTGCTCGGCACCCCGGCCCTCGGCTATGTGATCGGCAATGGCTTTGCCGGGCGCTATTCGGTGCGTTTGGGGATCAACCGCATGCTGCTGATCGGCACGATCATCTCCACCTCAGGGCTGCTGATCGGCTTGATCGTCTCGCTCTCGGGCCAGGCCACGCTGTGGAGCTTTTTTGGCTGCATGGCTTTTGTGGGCCTAGGCAATGGTATGGTGCTGCCCAATGCCACTGCCGGGATGCTTTCGGTGCGCCCGCATCTGGCAGGCACCGCCTCTGGCGTGGGCGGGGCGATGATGATCGGCGGCGGCGCGGCCCTTTCGGCCTTTTCCGGCGCGATCATGAGCGGCAAAGCCAGCGCCAGCCCGCTGATTTGGATCATGTTTGCCAGCTCGGCCCTATCGATCCTAGCGGTGCTCAGCGTGATCTGGCGCGAACGGCAGCTGGGCACTCAGAATTTGCGCGACTAAGGGCAAGCCGCGCTTTATTTCAGAAATCCCGCCGCTTTGGCCGCCTCTAGATAGGCCTCAGACACTGCCGCAAGGGTGGCCTCGGCCGATTGCCGACCGCGGAAATAATCGGGCAATTGCGCCTCTAGCGCGGCCCGCATCAAAGCCATTTGCGGGGTGGAAGGGTAAGAGGCCGGGCGCGGCTGGCTTGAGGCAGTGGCGATCGCCCCCGCCGCCAAGCGCGGCGGCTGATAGCCCGGGACCAGCCACATAGCATCGGCATTATGAGCCGCCACCATCGCGGGGTTTTGCGCTTTCATAATGGTCTGAAACGCCGCTTCTGCTTGCTCAGAGCTGGTGTTTTTAGCGATCACAAAACCTTGCCACCAAAGCGTTGTGGCCGGCGGGCCATCGGCGGTGGCCCGGGGCACGGCGGCGCTTTCTACCTGCCCCACCACTTGGCTGGTCTCGGGATCATCCATGCTTGGGGCCATTGGCGCCCAAAGCACCGCCATGGCGATCTGCCCTTTTTGCATTTGCTTTTGCGCAAAGGCGCGGTCCTTGGCCAGATAATCAGGATGCATATAAGCGCTTAGCGCTGCCAAAAGGCCCAAAGCTCTTTGCCCCGCCTCCCCCTGCACCACAGGTGCGTTTTTCTCGTCGAAAAACCGCCCGCCAAAACCATAGACCGTATGGATAAAGGCCTGGGCCAGATCCGGGCCCGCCCCATAGGCGCCGCCCAATGGGTAATCCACCACCCCGGCCTGACGGATCTGCGCCGCAGCGGCCAAAAGTTCGGCCCATGTTTGCGGCGCGGCAAGGCCCAGATCCCCTAAAATATCGGCGCGATACAGCAATTGCTCGGTATTGACCGCCATGGCGATGGCGACGGTTTTGCCATTCAAGCGGATCAACTGATTGCGCAGCAATCCTTTGCCATGTTTCAGGATCAAATCATCCAACCCGCGCAAACTGCCCTGGGCCAAAAGCGGGGTGATCGTGTCATTGGACACGCCCGCCAGGTGATATTGCGCCGGATTGGCCGCAAACCCATCGCGCAGCCCCGCCTCATAGCTGGGCTCAAACCGGGTGGTCAGCGCGCCGCATTCGCCCATTGAGGCCGCCAAAGCGCGCCAAGCCTCGCTTTGCCCGACAATCATCTGCAAAGGCAGCGCCGGTTTGGCCGGGTCCGGCTCTGGGCAAGCGGCCCAACCTGGCCCCATCCCCATGCCCAATCCCGCAGATATGCCCGCCATCAGAAGCTCGCGCCGCTTCATCCTACCCCCTAAACTTTTTTTGGGGGCATAATACCCGCCCCCATCATCGCCAAATCACAAAATCCGCAGCCGGTTAATGATGCCCGGTAAAGACCAAGGTTTTCATGGGCAGCAGCAATGCCTGCACCCGCAATAGCAGCGCATGCATGATCCCCACCGTGTCGATCACATGCAGCTTGGCCCGCTCAAACCCCGTCAAAGACGGATCCTCCAGCTTGTGGTGATTGCTGGTATAGACATTGGCCACACAGCGGCTGCCCGGCGGCACATGATCGGCTTGGCCCTCGTAAAGCGGCTCCATCATCACTGTCACCGTGCCCACAGGTTGCTGCGCCACATCAATCAATTGATCCGTGGGCCGGATCTGCCCAGCGGCGATCACATCTTGCACATTCACCACCCGCATAGGGATGATCTTCAGCGGATTGGTCACACAGGTGATCTCGCCCAACATGCCCGGTTGGATCACTTGCGCCGAGATCTGGTTAAACCCCGCCTGAAAGCGGTGATGATAGGCATCAAGCGGCACCAAAATCCCCGCCGGGCGCAGCACCGAGCTGACATAATCGCCTGGCTGCAACACGAATTGCTCGACAATCCCATGCACGCCCGCGGTGATCAGGGTTTTGTCCAGTTCCACATCCGCTTGCACCATGGCCGCCTCAGCCGCTTTGCGCTGCGCGGGCAACAAAATCGTCAGCTTGCCCCGCACCGCTTCGCGATTGGCAATGGCTTGATCCACCGCGCCTTGGCGCTCGGCCACCACATTCTCGATTTTCTCAATATCGCGCGTGCTCACCACATTGGAATTGCGCGCCATCAGCTCGCGGCGGGTGTCGAGCTCGTCTTGAGCCTGCTCCAGCGCCCCATCGGCTTGCTCCAACGCGCCATTGGCCGCCGCAAGCTCGGCCTGCGCCACCAAAATCGCCGCATCGATCTCGCGCACTTTCGCCCGTGCCGCTTCCAGCGCCGCCACTTGCGCGCTGTCATCCATGCGGAAAATCGGATCCCCTGCCTGCAATTCTTGTTCATTTTCCACATAAACCTCGGCCACCCGGCCAGGGGTTTCGGGCAAGATCGTCACCGTGCGGAAATAAGACGACACGGTGCTGGTGGAGGGGTGGTAATAGAAAATCACCGTAATCAAAGTGATGGTCAGCATCGCGCATAAGGTGATGCCCCAGCGCAGCTCAAACCACATGGAATACAGCGTGATCTCATGGCCGATCCGCTTGCCCTGCACAAAGCGGCGAAACAGGAAGTCCGGCAAGATCGTCAGCATGGAGCAGAGCATAAACTCAAACATGGTGGCCGGGCTCCTGGCGTGCCTCATCGGTTTCAGGCTCTGGCTCTTTGGCCAAACGGCGCATGGAGCGAGCAATGGAATTGAGCGGCGTGACAAAATCCGGCGGGTTCAAAGCCGCCAAAACAATGGCGATCACCCAGTAAATATTATTATGGGTGACCAAAGCTAGCAGCGTCAAAATCCCGATCAATTGCAGCTGGGAATGATTGGCCCCATGGGCCATGCGATCCGGGATCGAATGCAGCTTAAGGTAAAACACCCCCAGCGCCAGGATTAGGAAAATCACAAAGCCGATGGTGATATTGAACAAAATATCGCTCTGCCCCGGCGCGGTAATGAAAAACGGCAAATATTCCGCCGCGCTGCCCTGGGGGCCAACGCTCTCAGACATGGGCGTCTCCGTTTACTGTCGCTCACAGCAGGCTTAGCGCCGCGGGGCGCGAAAAGCGACTGGGGAATTGGCGATATGTGGCGTTAGGCGTTAAAGAGGAAATGCAGCACATCTCCGTCTTTGACCTCATAGGATTTGCCCTCAACGCGCATCTTGCCCGCTTCTTTGGCCCCTTGCTCGCCCTTCAGCGCCACATAATCATCATATGCGATGGTTTCAGCCCGGATAAAGCCACGCTCGAAATCCCCATGGATGACCCCTGCCGCTTGCGGCGCCAGCGTGCCGCAACGGATGGTCCAGGCCCGGGCCTCTTTTGGCCCCACAGTGAAATAGGTTTCCAGCGCCAAAAGCTCATAGCCCGCCCGGATCAGCCGCGACAGACCGGCCTCGCTCAGCCCCATTTCCTCAAGGAAAATTTCGGCCTCTTCATCATCAAGCTGGCTGATCTCTTCTTCAATCGCCGCCGAGATCACCACGGTGCCTGCGCCTTGAGCCGCGGCCATTTCCGCCACCCGCGCCGATTGGGCATTGCCCTCGGCCGCCGCGCTTTCTTCCACATTGCACACGTAAAGCACCGGCTTGGTGGTGAGCAATTGCAGCATCCCCCAGGCTTTGGCGTCCTCATCGGAGACCTCAACCGTGCGCGCGGGCTTGCCATCTTCCAACGCCGCCAGCGCTTCTTTGAGCAAGCGTTCTTGCTGCACCGCTTCTTTGTCGCCGCCACGGACTTTGCGCACGATGTTCTGCAAACGCTTTTCGATGCTCTCAATATCGGCCAGCATCAGCTCGGTTTCGATGGTTTCCGCATCGGCCACCGGGTCCACCCGGCCTTCCACATGGGTGATATCCCCATCTTCAAAGCAGCGCAGCACATGGGCGATGGCGTCCACTTCGCGGATATTGGCCAAAAACTGATTGCCCAGCCCCTCGCCTTTGGACGCGCCTTTCACCAGGCCGGCGATATCCACAAAGGTCATGCGCGCCGGGATGATCTGTTTCGAGCTGGCAATCTTTGCCAAAGTGTCAAGCCGGTGATCGGGCACCGCCACTTCGCCCACATTGGGCTCGATGGTGCAAAACGGGAAATTCGCCGCTTGTGCCGCAGCGGTGCGGGTCAGCGCATTAAACAAAGTGGACTTGCCCACATTCGGCAGCCCAACAATTCCCATCTTAAAACCCATGGCGCGGTCCTTCCTTCAGGTCGGCATGCTTCTAGGGCCGCAACGATCTGCGCGCAACCGGGCCTGTGCGGTTTGCGCCAAGCGCCCAAGCGCGTTATCGCATCGCAACGCCATAGGAGACCTCCATGACCGAGCCCAGCGATCTCGACCCAAAGGATTGGGATGCTTTCCGCGCCCAAGCCCATGAGCTGCTGGATGCCTGTATTGATCGCATGGCCAATGCCCGCGATTTGCCCTGGACCCCACCGCCAGAGGATCTGGGCCAGCTCTACGCGATCCAGGCCAAAGGCGATGGCGAAGCGGCGCTGGCGCAGCGGCTGCGCGATCAGGTCATGCCCTATGCCACGGGCAATACCCATCCACGGTTTTTCGGCTGGGTCCATGGCACCGGCCTGGCCAGCGGCGTGATGAGCGAAATGGTCGCCGCCGCGATGAATTCCAATTGCGGCGGGCGCAATCACGGGCTGATCGAGATGGAGCGCGCGGTGATCGCGTATTGCCGCGGGGTTTTTGGCTTTCCCGAAGCGGCCAGCGGGGTGTTGGTCACGGGCACCTCTCAGGCCACGGTGATCGCCCTGGCTGTGGCCCGCCGCCGGGCATTGGGCGACGGCAGCCGCCGCAGCGGGCTCGGCCCACATCGCCTCACCGCTTATACGGGCAGTTCCACCCATGGCTGCGTGGCCAAAGCCATGGAGCTGTTGGGCATGGGCAGCAACGCTCTGCGCCGCATCCCCCAAGGGGAAAACGGGCTGGATATGCAGGCCCTGCGCGCCGCCATCGCCAAAGATCGCGCCGATGGGGCCCTGCCCTTTGCGGTGATTGGCACCGCCGGATCGGTGGATTGCGGCGCTTTTGACGATCTGAACGCTTTGGCAGATTTGGCCGCGGCTGAGGATTTATGGCTGCATGTGGATGGGGCGTTTGGCGCTTGGCTGCGCTTGGCCGATGATCCCTGGCGCGGCCTGACCAATGGGATCGAGCGGGCCGATAGCTTGGCCTGCGATTTCCACAAATGGATGTATGTGCCCTATGATTGCGGCCTGGCCCTGATCCGAGACGGGCACACCCACCGGGCCACCTTTGCCGGGCGGGGCTCTTATTTGGATGAAACCGCCCGCGGCCTGGCTGCGGCGGAATACTGGCCTTGCGATTACGGGGTGGATCTGTCCCGGGGCAGCCGGGCGCTCAAAGTCTGGGCGGCGCTGGAAACCTATGGCGCGGCGCGCCTGGGCCAAGCGATCAGCGAAAACTGCCGCCGCGCGGGCGAGATGGGCACGCAAATCGCTGCCCTGCCGCATATGGCGCTGCTGGCCCCGGTGATTTCCAACCTATGCGTTTTCACCGCAGATGAACGCCTGACCCCGCAACAGCAATCGGCGCTGAATATCCGCCTCTCCGAGGAATTGCAGCTGTCCGGCGCGGCGGTGTTTTCCACCGTGCGCATGGGCGAGATCACCGCCCTGCGCGCCGCCATCGTCAATCACCGCACCCGGCCCGAAGATGTCACCCAAGCAGTGGCCGCGCTGCAAGCGGCGCGCGCGGCGCTGCAACGGGCCGCCTAAGCCCAAAGCCGCCGGGAACAGGCGCAAGGGATTGCCATTCCCCGCCGCTTGCGCGAAACCCAAGCGATCATCGGGGATAAGGCCAAAAACATGACACGGATCGACCAAAAATTTGCCGAACTCAATGCCGCTGGGCGCAAAGCCTTTGTGGCCTATGTCATGGCCGGCGATCCTGATCTGGAAACCTCGCTGGAACTGGTCAAAGGCTTGCCCGGGGCCGGTGTGGATGTGATCGAGCTGGGCATGCCCTTTACCGATCCCATGGCCGATGGCCCCACCATTCAATTGGCTGGCCAGCGGGCGCTGGAAGCGGGGCAAACCCTGCGCAAGACCCTGGATATGGTGCGCCAATTCCGCGAGACTGACAGCACCACCCCGATTGTGATGATGGGCTATTACAACCCGATCTATAACCGCGGCGTGGACCGGTTCTTGGACGATGCGCGCGAGGCCGGAATCGATGGTCTGATCGTGGTGGATCTGCCCCCGGAAGAAGACGAAGAACTGTGTATCCCCGCGCAAAAAGCCGGGCTGAATTTCATCCGCCTGGCCACCCCCACCACCGATGATGCGCGCTTGCCCAAAGTGCTGCAAAACACCTCGGGCTTTGTCTATTACGTCTCGATTACCGGGATCACCGGGGCGGCCGCACCGCAAGCGGGCGATGTGGCCCCGGAAGTGGCCCGGATCAAAGCGGCCACGGAATTGCCCGTGGTGGTGGGCTTTGGGGTGCGCAACCCCGAAACCGCCCGCAGCATTGGTGCCACTGCCGATGGGGTTGTGGTGGGCTCGGCCATCGTCAAACAGATCGAAGAAGGCCGCCCGGTGCCGGAAATCCTCGATTTCGTGCGCGGCCTGGCCGATGGGGCCCATAGCGCCTGATCCAAAACCCTTGCAAAAGCAGATCCAAAGCCCCCTAGCGGGGGCTTTTTGCTATTGGATATCCACCAGCAGTTTAAGCGAATAACATAGCAAGATCGTCCCCGAGACCTGACGAAAGCGATCAAATCGCGCCTGTGTGAAAAACCGCGCGCTGAAATAATGCGCCGCCGCCGAATAGGTGCTGAGCGAGAAAATCGACAAACAGCAATAGGTCAGGATCAAAAGACTGACCTGCGGCAGCAGATCTTTCTCAAAATCGATCATCTGGGGAAAGAGCACCATATAGAAAAGCAGCGCTTTGGGATTGCTGACCGACAGCAAGAACGCCTCCACATATAGCCCCCAGCCATTGACCAAACACTCCCCCCGCCCATGCAGCGCAAAGGGCTCGGATTTCGCCATGAGCCGGATCCCCAGCAAGGCCAGATAGCCCACCCCTAGCCAGCGAAACGACGCCAATATCTGGCCATTATCCTCCGCCGCGATCAGTACCGAGCCAAGGGCAGCGGCGCAGGCCGACGCGCCCACAACAATCCCAAACGCGTTTCCGAAAATCGTCGGCACAACCCGATTTGCGCCCAGCTGCACCGCCCGGCGCATCATGTTCAAATTCGCAGGCCCCGGCGTGACAATATTCAACGCCGATACCGTGACAAATGACAGCCAAAGAGCCCAGCTCATGCCTTCCCCCCGTCGCAGAGTTTCCGCTGCGGAAATCCAAGGGGCGCAAGCTAGAGCATGGTGCGGCGAAAATGGTTTCCCCAACGGAAGTATTTTCGGATATTGTCGATGTAATGAGAAATTTTTCGCGGCGGCGGTTTCATTATGAGAAGCGTGTTAGATGACCTTGACCGAACCATATTAGGGGTTCTGCTCAGGGATGGCCGCGTGAGCTGGAAAGACCTGGCCGCTGATGCGGGCGTCTCGCCCCCCACGATCCGCGATCGCGTGAAACGACTGCAAGATATCGGGGTGGTGCAGCGCTTTGCCGTCGAGCTTGCGCCATCGGCTTTCGGATACACGCTCGAAGCGGTGGTGCGCTTCCGGCCATTGCCCGGAAAACGCCATATTCTGGAACAGCAGATCCGCGACACCGACCGGATCGTGCAATGCGACAAGGTCACGGGCGAAGATGGGTTTGTGGCCCGTATGTTCTTGAAAGATATCACAGAACTGGACCCGCTTTTGGAAAGCTTCGGACGGATGGCAACCACCAATACCGCCATCGTGAAAACCAGCCCGGTGAAAATGCGCCCCCCGCCCTTCTAGGCTCGGGACCCAATGCAAAATATATTGGAAGGGTGGTGCCGCTGATAGGACTCGAACCTACGACCCCATCATTACGAATGACGTGCTCTACCAGCTGAGCTACAGCGGCATCCTTCTCTTCCGTGGCCCTACTATGGCCCTACTAGTTACTGTGCGCCGCCTGTAAGCGACTGGTTTTGCGTGTCATTCCAGCGGAGACCCGCTACTTACGAAGGACCTGCTCTACCAGCTGAGCTATTGAGGCCTGCTTCTCTTGTTCGCGGCCTACTACGGCTTTACCGGATGTGCAACCCGCGCGCTGCGCAGGCGGGTTGGCATGACAGCGCGATCATGGGCGCAGCGCGACGGGGGTGCCGTTCTTGACCATCGCATAGATCTCTTCCATTTCGCCGTTCTTGACCGCGATACACCCCGCCGTCCAGTCGCGCCCCTTTGCGCGCTCGCGATTTGGCTGACCATGGATGAAAATATCGCCGCCGGGTTCCTGGCCCAGCGCCTTGGCTTCGGCGATGTCTTTGGCATTCGGATAGGAAATACCGATCGACAAATGAAAGGCGCTGTTGGGATTGCGGCGGTCGATCACATAGGTTCCTTCGGGCGTTCGCCCGTCCCCCTTGACCCGCTTGTCACCCGCAGGAGCGAACCCAAGATCAACCTTGTATTCTTTCAGGATCTCATCGTTATGCAGCAGATACATCCGGCGGTGGCCCTTGTTGATCACAACCGAGGTCACTTCCGGCCCGTTATAAGTGCGAAACCGTCTGGGGGATTTTCGGCCCGTACTGCCACATGCGGATAACCCCAAGGTGCTGGCGCATGCCCCCAGCGCGAATGCCCGACGATCCATTTTTTGCCTCATGATCGGTTTTTTGCTGCTCTATCTCAAAATGACTATAGCGCAAAATCACATTTTCGTCTCGCCCTGATGGCTTAAGTGTTTTTCAATCGCCTCAAGCCGGGTCAGAACCTCATCCCTGTAGGCATCCGTGCGCTCGTCATCTTCTTCGTGATGCGCGTCCTGCATCGAATTCACGATCAGACCAACAAGCAGGTTCACGACCGCAAAGGTCGTAATCATGATGAACGGCACAAAAAACGCCCAGGCATACGGATAGACCTGCATCACCGGGCGCACGATCCCCATCGACCAGCTTTCCAGCGTCATGATCTGGAACAACGTATAGGCCGACAGCCCAAGATCACCGAACCAATCCGGGAAAGACTGCGAAAACAGCTTGGTCGCGATCACCGCGCCGATGTAAAATATGATTGTCATCAACAGGAACACGCTGGCCATTCCGGGCAACGCGGTGATGAAGCCTTCGACGACGCGACGCAGTCTCGGGGCGACCGAGATGACGCGCAGCACCCGCAGGATACGCAGCGCCCGCAGAACCGACAGGCCTTCGGCACCCGGCGCAATGGCGATACCCACGATGGCAAAGTCAAACAGGTTCCAGCCATTCAGGAAAAACCGGCGGCCCTGCGCAATCAGTTTCATCGCGATCTCGATGATGAAGATCCCCAAGCACAGCTTGTCCAGCGACGAGATGACCGGGCCGAACCTGGCCATGATGCCGGGCGAGGTTTCCATTCCCAACAAAATGGCGTTGACGATGATCACCCCCGTGATGAACTGCCCAAACCCGGGGCGTTCCACGAACGCACCCAGACGCTGCCTCAATCCCATGGCGCCTGCTCCTGACTATTTCGAGGTGATATGGTCCATTGTAAATGAGCCTGCAAGTTCCACATGCGACGACCAGCGGAATTGGTCGACCACCTGCACCCAGTTCAGAGTGTATCCCGCACCAACCAGCACACGGGCGTCGCGCGCAAATGTGACCGGATTACATGACACATAGGCCACAGCCGGTATCCGGGCCTGCGCCAGTTGGGCAATCTGCGCTTCGGCCCCCGCCCGCGGCGGATCAATCACGCACCCGTCATATCTGGCCAGCTCATCGGGCATCAAAGGGCGACGAAACAGGTCGCGGGCGTCGGTCGTCACCCGTTTTAGACCCTGTGCAGTGCGCCATGCGCCATCCAATGCGCGCACCATCTCACGATCTCCTTCGACCGCGTGAATTTCAGCCTCTTTTGCCAGCGGCAGGCTGAACGTGCCACTGCCTGCGAACAGATCCACCAGACGCCTGGCCCCGGCAACGGCCTCTTGCACCGACGCCAATAGAGCAAGCTCACCATCATGGGTCGCCTGCAAAAAAGCGCCGGGCGGAGGAACAACACGCGCGGCACCAAAGTGCTGATAAGGCGGGGCCCGCATCGCAATCACTTCACCATCCCAAGCAAGGCGCGCCAGCCCGTGCTGTTCTGTGGCCTGAGCCAATGCGGATTCCAGCGGACCATCCAATGGCTTTCCGCCCTTTACCGCAACATCCAGACCCGCATCCGACAAAGTCAAGATCACCGACAGAACACCTTTGCGGCTGCCCCCGATCAGAGCCAGCGCACCGGCAACCGGAATGCCCGACAGCAGCCCGGGATCGAGCAGCTTGCAATCCGGGATCTCGGTGATCACATCAGAGGCCCGACCATGGAAACCGGCAAGGAACCCTTTCTTGGTGCGCCGAACCGCGATGGTCGCGCGGCGGCGCGATGCAGCAGGCGACGTATGGACAGGGCGCATGTCGGTCTCGATCCCCTGCGCGCCCAGCGCAATGCGCACCACATCCTGTTTCCAGTCGGCGACAAAGTCATCGGACGCATGTTGGAGCTGGCACCCACCGCAGCTGCGCGAATGTCTGCATGGGGGCGAAACCCGAAATTCCGAAGGCGTCTCGATACGCGTGCCAGTAAGGGTCTGTCCCTCGCGCACGCCGCTGACGACTTCGCCCGGCAAGGTGCGGGGAACGTAAACGGGGCCATCGGCGATACCATCACCCTGATGACCCAGACGGGTAATTGTGTAGAATTCTGTCATGACTGGCGGTTCGCTGACTCAAGCTATCATTCTGCGGCTTCGGTCTGGATAAACCCTCCAGACTGCCGATGCCAGAACTGAGCGTAAAGCCCGTTTTGCGCCAGCAGGGTCTCATGGCTGCCGCTTTCGACAATACGCCCATCATCCATAACCACGATCCGGTCCATTTCGCTCAGTGTCGACAACCGGTGGGCGATGGCCAGAACAGTCTTGCCCTGCATGACCCGATGCAGAGCCGCCTGAATTGACGCCTCGACCTCGGAATCGAGCGCCGATGTCGCCTCGTCAAGAACCAGTATGGGCGCGTCTTTCAATATGGCCCGCGCAAGGGCAATGCGCTGCCGCTGACCCCCCGAGAGCTTGACGCCGCGCTCGCCCAGATGCGCGTCATAGCCTTTGCGCCCGCTGCTGTCCTCCAGACCCATGATAAACTCGTGTGCCTCGGCTCTCTTCGCTGCCGCGACAAGATCGGCTTCACTGGCCCCGGGTTGGCCATAGAGGATATTGTCCCGCGCCGATCGGTTGAACATCGCCGTTTCCTGCGTGACCATCCCAATCTGCCGCCGCAAGCTATCTTGGGTAACCGTGGCGGTATCCTGCCCGTCGATCCTGATCGCACCGTTTTCCATTGAATAGAGCCGCAACAGCAACGAAACCAAGGTAGATTTCCCTGCGCCCGACGCACCGACTATGCCCAGCTTTTCGCCCGGTCCCACCGTCAGGGTCACATCACGCACACCGCCAATATTGCGACCATAGGCAAACCCCACCGCGTCAAAGTCAATCCTGCCCGTGCTGACATTCAATTCGGCTGCCCGGGCCTCGTCCTCGATGCGGTTTTGCGCGGTCAGGGTTATCATGCCGTTTTCGATCTCGCCGATATTGGCATACAGCCCCATCAGCGTGAAACTGACCCAGCCGGTCATCTGCGAAATACGGATCGACACCGCACCAGCGGCGACAATATCCCCCGAACTGGCAAGCCCACGTTGCCACAGCAACAATGTAGCGCCCATCAGCAACACCGGCAAAATGCCCGCAAGGGCCATCAGAATGAAACGGAACGACGCCGACAAGCGGCCAAAATCCAGCGCCTTTTCGCGCAATTCGACCATGGCGTTGCGGGCTGCGTCATCCTCGAAACTGGAATGTGCAAACAGCTTGACAGTTTTGATATTGGTAATTGTATCAACCACCTGCCCGCTCACCATGGCCCGCGCGCCAGCCCGCGCCGAAGATCGCCTTCTGATGCGCGGCAGGTACCAGCGCACCAGCGCCAGATACACCAGCAGCCAGCAGACAAACGGCACCATGACCAGCGGGTGTATTGCCCCCAACAAGGTCAGGGACCCGAAAAGCGAGGCCATCGCAAAAACAATCGCGCTGATAAACTCTGACACAACGGAACTGAGCGCAGTTGCGGTTTGCATCTGTTTTTGCGCGATGCGCCCGGCGAAATCGTCATCGAAAAAGCTGACAGATTGGCCCAGAGTCCACCGGTTCAGCTTGGCCAGAACCAAAGGCGAGAT
>JAOXSB010000113.1 GCA_025800345.1 Mangrovicoccus sp.
AGATTTTCATAGACGAAATATTCACCGGTCAGGGTCGGGCGCACGCTGTCGCCCACATCAACACCGATGGTGCCGCCGACCAAAGAGCCGTTGTCGTCTTTCGGCATCACATAGCCGATGCCCAGACCGACGGTGAAATCGCCAGCTTGTTGGGCCAGCGCGGGTGCGGCCGCCACGGCAGTTGTCATGGCAAGCGCGGCAATCACAGAGCGTTTCATTTTTTTGTCCTCAAAAGAGTTGGTGTGAATGCTATGAAACCTAGTGCCATCGCAGACTTTGACCTCGGTCAAACTCAGCGTTTTGCCAATTCTTGTGATATTTTAGTTACAGTGCTCTGGCCGGTGGCATCGGGCGCGGCGATGTTTACGTGCTTGCTGTTCTATACTGCCGGCGTGCCGTGGCGCGCGGCCAGCGCGTGATAGAGATGCGTAAAGGCGGCCACCCCTAAAATCGGCACCAACAGATTGAGCAATGGCACGGTCAGCGGCAGAGCCATGATCAGCCCCAGTCCCCAGATTGCCATGGCATGGCGCCGCCGCATCCGCTTGGCCCCGGCCCGGCCAATCCGGCGCATGGCCACCAATTGGAAATATTCCCGGCTGAGCAAAAATCCGTTCAGCGCGAGGAAAATCACCGGCGCAAAAGGCATAAAGACCAAATAAAGCACCAAAGCCAAAAGGTTGGCTGCGACCAAGACCCCAAGAAAGCTGAAGGTATCCGCCAGGGTAGAGGCGAAATCCGCGCGCGGGGCCTGGGGCAGGCTTGGGTAATGCACCTCTTCCACCGCATCGGCCACTTCATCGAGAAACAAACCCGTAAAGGCCGATGCCACGGGCACCATCAAAAATACCGATAGGCCCAGCACCGCCACGACGCCGCCGATGGAGGCGAGATTGTCCACAAAACCGATCTCGCCAATCCAGGGCAGGGTCATACTTTCGGGGATCAGCCATCCCGCTAGCCATCCTGCGCCCCATGCCAAAGCCACGAGCAACCCCAGGGTCAGCCCAATCCCCCGCAACAGAACCGAGCGAAATCGGGGATCGCCAAGCTGGGCGATGGCACGGGAAACAGCGTCAATAATCATCTATCCATCCATTGGGTCAGCGCCGCCACATCCGGGCGCGGTCGCTCGGGCGGGGTGGTTGTCTCTGTGCCTATATGGATAAAGCCCACGAGATTTTCACCTGCGGCCAGGTCCAAACCTTTGGTTAGAAAGCCGCGATCATGGGCGGCCCAGCCGGTCAGCCAATTGGCCCCCCAACCCGTGGCCAGAGCGGTCGAGAGCAGCGACATGCAGGCGGCTGCGGCCGAATCGCGTTGCTCGCTTGCGGGGATCTTGTCCGAGGCTTTGGGACAGGCCACCACCGCCACCACACAGACCCCGCGGGCAAAAGCATCTGCTTGTTTTTCGGTTTTCGCCGCATCCAGCCCCGCTTTGGGGCCAAGGCTGCGCACCAGATCCGCCAAACGGTTTAAAGCCGCGTCTTGGAGCACGATCAAACGCCAGGGCTCTAGCTTGCCATGATCGGGCACGCGCAGCGCCGCCTCTAGCAATAATTTCAACTCCGCCTCTTCTGGCCCTGGGGCCACTAAGGTTTTGGCTGGGCGCGAGCGGCGCGTGAGAAAAAAATCGAGCAGTTCAGGTCGGTGGCGCGGCATGGGAGGCCTCTCGGATCTGGTCTTGGAATGCTGCGCAAGACGCTAAGCGTGCTAGGCGTGGCGTGAATATGCTTGACCTACGGCCCGGCAGTGCCCAGGGCAAGGGGATGCGTGAGCCTGTGATCATACCTGTGCAAGTGCAGCCCCGTGCCGGGCGCAATGAGGTGCTGGCCGAAGGCGACGGGTTTCGCATACGCACCACCGCCGCCCCGGAAAAGGGCAAGGCCAATGCGGCGGTGCGCAAGCTTTTGGCCAAGCATCTCGGCGTGGCGCCTTCTCGATTGCAATTTCTGCGCGGCCAAAGCGCCAAAACCAAGCTGTTCAAGCTTGATTGAACGCGGCAGAGCCAGGGCTCAGTCGGTTTCTTTGATCTGATACACCCCTTCGGGCAGATCCAATGCGGCGGCAAGATCGCGCAGCTGTGCCATAGAGAGGGTGATTTTCAGATCACGATCCGTGCGTTCATCATATTGCTCGATGGTCACGCAATCCTCAAAGTTATTGATCACCACATCGCTGCGCAGCGGGGCTTGGCCTTCATCCACAAGGGTGATTACGGTGGCGTCGAAATCATGTTCGATGCTGAACATCTGGCTATCCCCCAAACAATGTCACTCAAGCCAGCTTACTGCGCGCTTGGGCCAGGTGCCAGGGTCAGACCGCTTGCTGCTTGGCCTGGCGGCGGCGATGCATGGCATAGAGCAAAGGGGCCAGAACGCGCTCATAAATCAGGCCCGCAATGGGGCGGATGAGCGGCCATTGCACAAGATGCCCAAGCCAGCGAAAGCGCGGCATTTCCCGCCATAAAATGGCAAAGGCATCAACGCCTGCGATCAGCTTGCCTTCATGGATCACATGCAGCCGCCGCGCCGCTTGATCTGGGCTGAGGCCCCATTGGGCCAGATCCGCTGCGGCGAGGGGGGTAAAGCCCAAAGGCAGGGCGCGAGATGTAGCATAGCGCTCATAGGCTGCGATTTCCCGCGCGCAAATGGGGCAAGTGCCATTATAGATGATTTCCGTGGGCTGGTGCATTCCTAGCCAGATAGGTGAAGGCGATTGAAAGTGAAGAGACAGATTTACCTGATTGGCGCTCTGCTGATCGCGGCTCTGATTTTGCCAGGCTGCGCGGCGCAAAATCGCTCTAGCACGGCGACGGCAGCAAATGGCCAAGCCGCGCGCAGCGAAGCCGCCAGCCCGGCGGCCAGCTTTTCCCAGGTCAGACGCCGTATCACCCCGGCTGCGGCTAAGATCTGTGCGCAGCAGGGGGCGCGAACCAGTTGCAGATTTCAGGTAGAACTTGATGACCGGGCGGAGTTGCCGCCTGGGGCATTGGTGGCTGAAAGCAATCGCGGTGCCCTCATCGTGGTGAGCGCGTCGATGCTAGAGCAGACCCGAAATGCCGATGAGATGGCGTTTTTGATCGCCCATATGGCGGGCCATCATATTGAAGGGCATCGTGAAGGGGATAATCATATGGCCATCGCCCAAGCGGTGATTTCTGGGGCGCAGGGGATGCTTGCGGGCAGCGTGGCGTCGGTTGTGAATACGGCGATCCGGTTGAATGAGGCAGGTAAAATCCGGGGCTTTGATTCAAATGAAGAGATCGAGGCCGATGTTTTGGCCACCCGCATTTTGATCGCCGCCGGGTATAATCCGGTGCGCGGTGCGGCGATTTTTCAGCGCAGCCCCAAAGCGATGGACGGGTTCTTGGCGCTTCACCCGCCATCCTCGGCGCGGCGGGCAACCGTAAAGCAAGTGGCGGCCGCCCTGGAATGATCGTGAGCAAGCGCACATCCCTGTGAATGGCTATCGTCTTTGCAAGGATTTCCCGTCATCTTCGCCCCATGAGATCCCTATCGCGTCTTCTCCTTGGCTTGATCCTTTGTGCCCTGATGGGAGCCTGCGCCGCGCCCACGGTTACAGTGCGCACGGGCGTGCCCGCCGGGCAAAGCCGGGGCAATGATCGCGCCACGGAACAATTCACCGCAGTGGCGCGGCAGGTGGAGCCGGTGGCCAATGATGTCTGCCGCCAGATCCGTCCCCGCAGCAATTGCGATTTCTTGATCCTGATCGATGAACGCCAAGGATTGCCGGTAAATGCGTTTCAAACCACCGATCGCCGAGGCCGGCCTTATTTGGTGTTTACCCGTGCCATCGTTGACGAGTTTCGCAATGCCGACGAGATGGCCTTTGTGATCAGCCATGAGGCAGCCCATCACATTGAGAACCATCTTTACGAACGCGCGCAATCGGCCCAGGCGGCGGAGGTTATTTTTGAGGCGGCCGCCGCAGCCAGCGGGGCCTCGGTGGCCGGGCAAGCCACTGCCGCCGAATATGGCCGGCTGATCGGCTCGCGGGTCTATTCGAAACAATTTGAGCTAGAAGCCGATGCGCTGGGCACCGTGATCGCCAAACGCGCGGGCTTTGATCCGGTGCGCGGCGCGATGTTTTTCGCGCGCTTGCCCGACCCCGGGGATCAATTCCTAGGAACCCATCCACCCAATGCCGCAAGGATAGGCGTTGTGCAGCAAGTTGCAGCACAATTGCCGTAATTCCCGCGCGCATTGGGGCGGTCTGGGGGCATTGTCAGGGAATATGATCTGGATCAAAGCGCAGGGCGCGCAAGCTGGGCTTGCATTTGCGGCGGATGATAGGAGACGGCTATGCGCGTAACCCAACCGACCGAAAACAAGCCGCTGGGCGAGGAAAACCACCATTACTGGCGTGTGGTGGCCATGGCCAAGGCTGCGGGGCTGGATCTGCAAGAGGCGCTGGAAGATGGCCGTTTGAGCCATGAGGAATGGGCCGGTTTGGTGCAGCAATGCCGAGGCTGTGATTGGGAACGCGAAGGTGGCTGTGGCCGTTGGTTGAATTTGGCCCTGGCCTCAGAAACCCCATCGGAAGTGCCTGGAATTTGCGTCAATCACGACCGGTTTGAGGCGCTGAGCGATAAGGAATGATTGCCGGTTAACCCGGCTGCGTTGTTTGCGCGCGCAGCCAAGCGGCGGTCTCTTCGGTGGCCTCAGCGGTGCTCCAGGTGATCGCGGGCAGATCATAAGGATGCAGCTTTTTGATCAGCGCGCAGAGCGGCTCTAGTTGTTCAGGGCGGGTTTTCATCACCGAAACGGTTTCCCTGTCGGTTTCCACCTTTCCTTGCCAGCGATAAAGGCTCTCGACCTGGGAGAGATTGGCGCAAGCGATCAGCCTTGCCTCAAGCGCTGCCTTGGCAATGGCGCAGGCGCTATCCTCATCGGGGCAGGCGACGCGCAGCAAGATCACCTCAGGCATTGACCCGTCGCCCCCAAAGATCATACTCGCCCGCCTCGTCGATCTCTGCGGTGATAATATCGCCCGGTTTGAGCCCCTCAAACCCGGTATCCACATAAAGATTGCCGTCGATCTCAGGGGCGTCGGCCATGGTCCGGCAGGTGGCGGATTCCTCATCGACACTGTCAACGATGGCTTGCAGGCGCTGGCCCAGTTTGGCTTCTAGCTTGGCCTCAGAGATCGCTTGGGCTTTGGCCATGAACCGTTCCCAGCGGTCTTGCTTGACCTCATCAGGCAGATGGTCTGGCAGATCATTGGCCCGCGCGCCTGGCACGTCCTCGTATTGGAAACAGCCCACCCGGTCGAGCTGGGCCTCATCCAGCCAATCCAGCAGGGTTTCGAATTCGGCCTCGGTCTCGCCGGGATAGCCCACGATAAATGTCGAGCGCAGGGTGAGATCGGGGCAAATCGCACGCCAGGCGGCAATCTCATCAAGGGTTTTTGCGCCAGCAGCGGGGCGGGCCATGCGTTTGAGCGTGTCGGGATGGGCATGCTGAAACGGGATGTCCAAATAGGGCAGCACCCCGTTGGAAGGATCGGCCATCAGCGGGATCAGATCGCGCACATGGGGGTAGGGGTAGATATAATGCAGCCGGACCCAAGCGCCGAGCGCGCCCAAATCCCGCGCCAGATCGGTGATATGAGCACGATGGCCGCGATCTTCTGCGTGGCGGATATCAAGCCCATAGGCGGATGTGTCTTGCGAGATCACCAGCAGCTCGCGCACCCCGGCTTCTACCAAGCGTTCGGCCTCGCGGATCACCGCATGGGCCGGGCGCGAGACCAGTTTGCCGCGCATATCCGGGATGATGCAGAACCGGCATTTATGGTTACAGCCCTCAGAGATCTTGAGATAGCTGAAATGGCGCGGGGTAAGCGAAATCCCCGAGGCGGGCAGCAGATCCACAAAGGGGTCCGGCGCGGGGGGGACAGCCGCATGCACCGCATCCAGCACTTGTTCATATTGATGTGGCCCGGTGACGGCCAACACAGTGGGATGGGTGCCGGTGATCACATCGGCTTCGGCCCCCAAACAGCCGGTGACGATGACTTTGCCATTCTCCGTCAAAGCCTCGCCAATGGCTTCCAAGCTTTCCATCCGGGCCGAATCGAGAAAGCCGCAGGTATTTACGATCACCGCATCCGCGCCGCTGTAATCGGGCGAGATGGCATAACCTTCGGCGCGCAGGCGGGTGAGGATGCGTTCGCTATCCACCAGAGCTTTCGGGCAGCCAAGGGAGACCATGCCAATCGCGGGCTGGCCCGGACGGCGGGTTTCCGGGGCAAGCGCTTTTGGCGCAAGATCAGGGCGCAGGTCAGGTGGATTCAGAGCCATGGGCTTCCTCTAGCGGCCCCATGGCGTTCAGGCAAATTCCAAAACGCAGGAAGCCCCCACAGGAAGCAGGGGCCCCGATCCCGGGCGGGAGCGATTGGATGCCTGGCGCGTGCTGGGCCTTGTTGGGCTTAGCGTTTGCGGTCGCGGCGCGAGCTCATCGGTTGGAAGGCCACATTCACATGGGCCTCGCAATAGGGTTTGCCCGCTTGCACCGGAAGGCCGCAGAACCAGAACTCTTCCGTGGCCGGATCGCCAATGGGCCATTTGCAAGTGCGCTCGGTCAGCTCCATCAAGCTGAGCTTTTTGGCCTGCTTTTCCGCCTCGCGTTGGGAGGCCAGGGCTTCGGGGCTGATCTCATTGGGCGAGGGTTGCGGCGGCAAAGGCTGACCTGCGGGCACAATCGGTTTGCGCATGGGCACTGGCGGGCGGGCCACCGGGGCAGGGGCCGGCTCTGGGCTGGGCGCGGCGGGGGCCGCTTTGGCCGCTGCGGGGGCAGGCTTGGCCGCCGGGGGCTCTTGCGCCGGGGGTTTTGGCGTATTGGCCACCGGTTTGGTTGCGGCTGCGGGTTTTGGCTCTTTGGGCTTGGCCGCGCTGGCAGCTGGGGCGGCTTTGGTCGCAGCATCGCCGCCACGCGCCGCAGGCTGGGTCCGGTTGGACAGGCCCAGACGGTGCACCTTGCCGATCACCGCATTGCGGGTCACGCCGCCAAGCTCTTTGGCGATTTGGCTGGCGCTCTGACCTTCGCCCCACATCCGCTTGAGGATTTCCACGCGTTCGTCGGTCCAGGACATGATCGACCCTTTGTTCAAATTCCCGTCGCCCCATTGCGCCGGTTGGTTTCTGTAGGCACCTATTCTATGCGTGCGGCGAGCGGGCTACAAGGCGCGAGCAGCCCCATGGGAGAGCGAGATGGCAGTATCAGACGAGAATTCGGGTCTATCCGATATGGGAATGCGCCGTTTCGGCCGGATCAACTGGCTTGGCATGGCGACTCTGGCCGAGCGTGAGATCCGTCGTTTCCTCGCGGTATGGGCGCAAACCCTGATGGCGCCCCTGGTCACAGCCGGTTTGTTTTTGGTGATTTTCAACATTGCCATTGGCCCTAATCGCGGCGCGGTGATGGGCGTACCTTTCATCGAATTTCTGGCACCGGGCATTTTGATGATGACGGTGATCCAGAACGCTTTCGGCAATACCTCTTCCTCCATGGCAGGGGCCAAGATCATGGGCAATATCGTGGACACGCTGATGCCGCCGCTGTCTCCGGCTGAAATCCTGGCAGGCTATTTGGCGGGCGGTATGGCGCGAGGGCTATTGGTGGGCTGCGCGATCTTGGCGTTAACGGTGGTCAGCCTTGGCCTTGGGGTGGCGCATCCGCTGTGGCTGCTGGTCTTTGTGCTGCTGGGCAGCGCGCTGATGGGGGCGCTGGGGCTGATCGCGGGGATCTTTGCCAATAAATTTGATCAACTGGCGGCGATCACCAATTTCTTTATCACGCCGCTGGCGTTTCTATCGGGCAGTTTCTATTCGGTGGATGCGGTGCCAGAGGCGATGCAATTCGTGCTCCATGCCAATCCGATGTTCTATCTGATCGACGGGGTGCGCTTTGGGGTGCTTGGCGTGTCGGACAGCTCGCCCTGGCTTGGCCTGATAATTTGCAGCGCCGCGACCGCATTGGTCTGCGCCTTGGTCCTGCGCCTGCTGCGCCGGGGCTATCGGCTGAAAGCGTAATCGCGAAGGGCTGACGCAAGATCAATCAATGACTGCTTTGCGGGACAATGCTGCCGTCCCTCGATGGATGTTCAATGTCCGCAAATCACCAGCGAAGCGGCTCGAATAAACCTATTCCCTCGAAGGCGAACAGGACGTTGAAACCTGCCAGCTACTGCCCTCTCGCTTTTTTGCTTCGTTCCAAAGCACAGGCCCAGGACGAAGCCCGTTGCGCGCACAAATTGCATCTGTTGCCAATACAGCTATCAGAAAATTGGCGCGCTCAGAGAGCGTCGGCGCGTCGATTGCAATGCTCAAGCCGCCCCAAATGTCAGCTTCAACTACACTTCCGCTAAAGTCCTCACCAAGTAACTGTCCTGAAAAATCAGAAGCTTGCGCACCAGAGGGAAGAATCGGGAATATGATCTCAAAACCCGACATCACTTGTTCTACGTCCACACTACCATCAGGCAACTCTGGCACCTGAACCGTTTCTGCTTGTGCTAATTGCACCGTAACAAAGCAGGCGAAAAGAATGGACTTGAGGCGCATGTGCCGGAACTCTGATTAACCACCGTAGGCACGCATAGTATCCATCGCTTCGAATTACTATCAAGCCGGTGGGATCAAACAGCCATTCGCTTTGAAGACATTTGCGTTGCGTGCAGAAACTTGTAGGTCTGGGCTCTCAGCCGCCATTCGATGGTGGATTGAGCAATCGCAGCATAGACCCGGTTACTTGACAATGGAGCGCATGAAAAAGGCCCCGACGGAGCGGGGCCTTGTCTTGGGAACAGCGGCGCAGATTACTCTGCTTTTTCCGCTTCTTCTTTCTTGGCTTCTTCGCCGGTGGCCTGGTCCACGACTTTCATGGACAGGCGCACTTTGCCGCGATCATCAAAGCCCAGCAGCTTGACCCAAACTTCCTGACCTTCTTTGAGAACGTCGGAAGGGTGGTTCAGGCGGCGGTTTTCGATCTGGCTCACATGCACCAGCCCGTCGCGCTTGCCAAAGAAGTTCACGAAAGCGCCGAAATCGACGATTTTCACGACTTTGCCTTTGTAGATCTTGCCTTCCTCGGGCTCGGCCACGATGGAATAGATCATGTCATAGGCTTTTTTGATGCTATCGGCATTGGCCGACGCGATCTTGATCACGCCATCATCATTGATATCGACTTTGGCGCCAGAGGTTTCCACGATCTCGCGGATGACTTTACCCCCCGAGCCGATCACTTCGCGGATCTTGTCGGTGGGCACGGTCATGGTCTCGATGCGCGGCGCATGGGCCGAGAATTCCTGACGGCCTTCGGAGAGGGCTTGGCCCATCTCGCCGAGGATATGCATCCGGCCATCTTTCGCCTGCGCCAGCGCTTGCTCCATGATTTCCGGGGTGATGCCCGCGACTTTGATATCCATCTGCAGCGAGGTGATGCCGTTTTCGGTCCCCGCCACTTTGAAATCCATGTCGCCCAGGTGGTCTTCGTCGCCCAGAATATCGGTGAGAACGGCAAATTGGCCGTCTTCTTCCAGGATCAGACCCATGGCCACACCCGCAACTGGCGCTTTCAGGGGCACACCGGCATCCATCATCGAGAGCGAGCCGCCACAGACCGAAGCCATGGAGGACGATCCGTTCGATTCGGTGATCTCAGAGACCACGCGGATGGTGTAGGGGAAATCGGTGGCCGCAGGCAGAACCGCTTGCAGGGCGCGCCATGCCAGCTTGCCATGGCCGATCTCACGGCGACCGGGCGAGCCCACGCGGCCAACTTCACCAACCGAATAGGGAGGGAAGTTGTAATGCAGCAGGAAGTTCGAGCGGAAATTGCCATGCAGCGCGTCGATGATTTGCTCATCATCGCCAGTGCCCAGGGTGGTGACCACCAGGCCTTGGGTCTCGCCGCGGGTGAAAAGCGCCGAGCCATGGGTGCGGGGCAGGATGCCAACTTCAGACACGATCGGGCGCACAGTGCCGCGGTCGCGACCATCGATGCGGGCACCGCCGCTGATGATATCGCCGCGCAGGATCGAGGATTCGAGCTTTTTCAGCGCCGAGCCCAGATTGGCATCTGCGTTTTGCTCTTCGGTGAGACCAGCAAAGATGGCTTCGCGGGCGGCCGCGATGGCGCTTTGGCGTTCTTGCTTGTCTTGGATCGCGAAAGCGGCGCGCATTTGCGTCTCGCCCGCGGCTTTGACCGCCTCATAGAGATCGCCATATTCCGGCGGCTGGAAGTCGAAGGGCTCTTTGGCGGCTTCTTCGGCCAGATCGATGATCAAACCGATCACCGGCTTGAGCGCGTCATGGGCAAAGGTCACAGCGCCGAGCATTTCAGCTTCGGACAGCTCATAGGCTTCAGATTCGACCATCATCACCGCGTCTTGGGTGCCGGCCACAACCAGATCGAGACGCTGCTCTGGGTTGTTGCGCAGATCCTGCATGTCATCGACAGAGGGGTTCAGCACATATTCGCCATTGGCGAAACCGACACGGGCACCGGCGATTGGGCCGCGGAAAGGCACGCCGGAAATGGTCAGAGCGGCCGAGGCGGCGATCATCGCCACCACATCGGGATCATTGACCAGATCATGGCTGAGCACGGTGCACATGACCAGAACTTCATGTTTGAAGCCAGGCACGAAAAGCGGGCGGATCGGACGGTCGATCAGGCGCGCGGTCAGGGTTTCTTTTTCCGTGGGGCGGGCCTCACGTTTGAAGAAACCGCCGGGGATTTTGCCCGCGGCATAGTATTTTTCTTGGTAATGGACGGTCAGAGGAAAGAAATCCTGACCTTCTCTGGCGGCTTTGGCGAAGGTCACATTGGCCATGACCGAGGTTTCGCCCAAAGTGGCGATCACAGTCCCATCAGCCTGGCGGGCGACCTTGCCCGTTTCCAGCGTGAGGGTCTCGTCGCCCCACTGCATCGATTTCTTCACGATGTCGAACATATGCGTATCCTGTAAGGGAGCGCGCCCGGGCGGTCCCGGGTCTCCCGTTTGCGTGCGGCCCCATTGCCGCGGACCCCTATCCTCTTGCATGCGCCCGGGGTCGGAAGGGGCACAGTCTTATGTGCCGCGCCCTTACAGGAGTTTGGCCCATTGGGAAAGGGTGATTGCGACATTTCGGCCAGATGAAGGCGGGCGAAGGCCGAGGCTCAGCACCGGCGCATCTTTGTGCTTTGTGCCGCTTGAAAGCGCCCCTGCTAGCGCCAGCGCGTGCCAAGGTGCTGATTTATCGTGATATTGGCGCCAGAGCCGCATGGGGAACGGGGTTTGAAGCTGAAAGGGGGCTCCCGCCCCCGGTGCGTCCCGGGCCCTTGCGGGCCCGCTCGCCCGGGGTTGGGCCGGGCAGGCTGCGCCTGCGGGCGGGTTTGTGGTGGGGGTGCCAGCAAAGAAAAACGCCCGCGCGATGGCGGGCGTTTACTGTGTTTGTGCGGCTTGGCCGGATTAGCGGCGCAGGCCCAGACGTTCGATCAGGCTCTGATAGCGGGCCTCATCCTTGCCGCGCAGATAGTCCAGCAGCTTGCGGCGCTGGGCCACCAGCTTGAGCAGACCACGGCGGGAATGGTTGTCTTTTTTATGGGTCTTGAAATGCTCGGTCAGGGTGGCGATCCGGGAAGACAGGATAGCAACTTGCACCTCGGGGGAACCGGTATCCCCATCTTTGGTGCCAAATTCTTTGATGACGCGGGCTTTTTCTTCGACAGTGATCGACATCTGGATCTCCTTGGTTTGAGGGGACGGCACGAGCCGGGATGTCGTCCAGCAAGGCCCATAAAAGCGCCCGCAGGGATTCGCCTGCGAGATGGGCGCTGTTACTGGATCAAAGGGGCGAAGAAAAGGGATTTCTGGTCCGGGCGGCGGTAATACCGCCCTGGACCATCGCTTGAGCAAATCGCCCTAGCACTGAACCGGTCGCGGCGCGGTTCAGTTTTCGGGCAGCACCGCCCGGCGATAGAGATGCCAGCTGGCATGGCCCAGAAGCGGCATCACCACAATCAGCCCCAAAAACAGCGGCAGCGATCCCAAAACAAGCAACGCGGCAACGATCAGCCCCCAAGCGGCGATGACCATGGGGTTTTGCCGGCACACCCGCAGAGAAGTGACCACCGCCTCGGGCAGGCTGATCTGGCGATCAAGCATCAAGGGGATCGACACCACGCTGATGGCCAGCACGACCCCCGCAAAAACCGCCCCAACGGGCAGGCCAAGCAAGATCATCAAGCGCCCTTCGGGCGTGGCAAAGGCATCGCGGAAAAAGCCCAGAACGCTTGCGGGCGCCTCAGGGCCCATGGTCAGTTGATAGATCAGCCCAGCGGTGAGCATCCACAGCGCGAAGATTGCCAGAAGATAGAGGCCCATGAGTAATATCGGCCCCATGGCGGGGGATTTCAGCACCAAGAGCCCATCGCTCCAAGATGGCGTCTCGCCCGCTTCGCGCCGCCGGCTCATCTCGTAAAGCCCGATGGCAGCAATGGGCCCGATCAGTGCAAAACCTGAGGCTAGAGGAAACAGATACGGGGCCAGGGCCGCGTTAAAGGCAAAAAGCGTCAGGCACAGGCCGATGATGGGATAGAGCACGCAAATAAAGATCACATCACTGCGCAGAGCCATGAAATCTTCAAAGCCGCGGATCAGGGCGTGCCAAAGATCTTCGGTGCTGAGATCACGGATTTGCGGTGGGCTGTCGGCACGGGTGCCAATACGTTCTGCGCTTTGGGCAAGATGGCTGCTGGCCGATCCAACGGCCTGGGCGCTCCAACTCAGCGGGTTTCCGATTGTATGGACCATGCGTTCCTCCCTGGGTTGTTATGTTTGGCGCATTCCCGCGCCCTGTCTCGCCGGTCTTCTCCAAAATAGCACAATTTTAGGAAAACCGGTGGCACAAAGCTGTGACTGGTCTCGCAGCGCTGCATCCAGGGGTTGAATTTTGCGGCTAAGGCAGCTTGCCGATGCTCATATGACGCTTGCGGCCATAGCCCGCCACGCGGGTAACCTCAAAGCCTGCGGCGCTGAGGGCACGGCGGACCGCTCCGGCGGCGGTATAGGTGGCAAAGCTGCCCCGCGGGGCGCTGTGCCGGGCAATTTCTGTCATCAAATCCGCTTGCCAAAGCTCTGGATTGCGGGCGGGGGCAAAGCCGTCAAGGAACCAGGCATCGGCGCGGCCTGACCAGGCGGGCAAGGTCTTGCGGGCATCTCCGTGGATCACATGCACATCCGCGGCGCCCAGGGCAAATTGGCTCTGACCTGCGGCGATTGCGGCGAGCAATTCACCGGCGCGGGCGCTGTCTACGGGCAAAGCGGCCAACGCGGCTTGGGTGGCATCGGCGCTGAGGGGAAAGGCCTCAAAACTGGTGAAACCAAAGCGGCCCGGCAGGCCATGGGCTTCCCAAGCGGCCAAGGCCACCAATAGGTTCAGCCCAGTGCCAAAACCCAGCTCGGCGATTTGAAAGCCGTCGCAGAACCGCGCGGGCAGATCATTTCCCGCCACAAACACATGCGCGCTTTCGGCGGCCCCGTCTTGCAAGGAATAGTAAGGATCATCAAAGCGCGCGGATACAGGCACCCCATCGCGAAAGCTCACATCGGCTTGCGCGCTGTCTTCGGTGCTCTGGTCATCGCGGGGGGGCTGGTCTAGGCGGGACATCGCCGGGAGATTGGGCAAAGGGCGAGGCAATGGCAAGTGTGGATGTGACGGTTTTCGGTGCCGGGATTTTCGGGCTCTCGGTCGCGTATGCTTGTGCTCGGCGCGGCGCGCAGGTCAGGGTGATCGATCCCAAGGGCTCTGGCGGCGGGGCCAGTGGCGGGCTGGTAGGGGCGCTGGCCCCCCATGTGCCGGAAAATTGGAACCCTAAGAAAGCCTTTCAATTGGACAGCCTGCTGATGGCGCAGGGGTTTTGGGATGGGGTGCAAGCGCTGTCGGGTCTAAGCGCGGGCTATGGGCGCTTGGGCCGGTTGCAGCCGATCGCAGATGAGGCAGGGCTCGAACTGGCCCGGCGCCGAGAGGGCACAGCGGCGGAGCTGTGGCAAGATCATGCGGTCTGGGAGGTGATTTCGGCTGAGGCCGCAGGCAGCTTTGCGCCCCGCAGCCCCACGGGCTGGTTGGTGCATGATAGTTTGAGCGGGCGGATGCATCCGCGCCGGGCCTGTGCGGCGTTGGCTGGGGCGGTGCAAGCGCTGGGGGATGAGATCACCATGCAGGCCGTGCCCGAGGGGGTCGTGGTTTGGGCCACTGGCTGGGAAGGCTTGCAAGATCTCTCGCAGGAGATGGGCCGCGCCTTGGGCAATGGGGTCAAAGGCCAGGCTTTGCTGCTGGATCATGACGCGCGCGGCGCGCCGCAGCTTTTTGCCGAGGCGCTGCATATCATTCCCCATGGGGATGGAACCACGGCCATTGGCTCCACCAGCGAGCGTGAGTTTGACGATCCCAATATCGTGGATGAGCAATGCGACGGGCTGTTGGCTAAGGCGCGGGCCATCTGTCCGGCGCTGGAAGGCGCGCAGGTTTTGGAGCGTTGGGCAGGGGTGCGCCCTCGGGCGCGCAGCCGGGCCCCGATGCTGGGGCCGCATCCGTTGCACGCGGATATGTTTATCGCCAATGGCGGGTTCAAAATCGGCTTTGGCATGGCCCCGAAAATCGGCGAGGTCATGGCGGATTTGGTGCTGGACGGGCGCGATGGTATCCCTGATGGTTTCCGGGTGGAGGATAATCTATGAGCCAACCGCGTCTGGCGCGCCTGGACCATCTGGTGCTGACTGTGGCCGATCCCGATGCCACATGCGATTTTTACGCCAAAGCCTTGGGGATGGAGCCGATCCGCTTCACCGTGGCTGATGGCAGCCAGCGTCAAGCCTTGCGCTTTGGCGATCAGAAAATCAATTTGCACCGGGCGGGATCAGAATTTGCCCCCCATGCGAAAGCGCCTGTGCCGGGATCTGCGGATCTGTGTTTTCTCAGCGATCAGCCATTGCAGCTCTGGCAGGCGCATTTTGCGCAATGCGGGATCGAGATTGAAGATGGCCCTGTGCCACGCAGTGGTGCCATAGGGCCGATCTATTCGCTTTATATTCGCGATCTGGATGGAAATCTGATCGAGATTGCCAACCGGGTCTAAGATCACGCGGCCGCTTTGAGCAGATCCATGGTTTCGGAAATCGCCTTGAGATAATGCTCATTGGCCAAGCTGCCATCTTTGCCAAATTCCGCATGGGCGGCGGCCACCAGCACTTCAGGCCCGTTGATGATCACCGGGCGAAATGGGGTCAGGCAAAGCCGCAAGGAATATTGCGCCCGCGCGCCGCCCGCGCGGCCTGCGGCGGCAGACATCACCGCCACGGGCTTGTTCAGCCATGGCGCGCCTTCGGTGCGGCTGACCCAATCCAGCGCGTTTTTCAGAACGCCGGGCAGGGCTTGGTTATATTCCGGGCTGCAGATCAGCACCCCATCGGCGGCTTTGATCTGATCGGCCAGTGTCTGCACCGCGGCGGGGATGCCCTCGGCCGCTTCGAGATCCCCATCATAGAGCGGCAGGCGCAGATCGCCCTCGCTAAAGGCCCCGCCATGGAGGCCCGCAGCCAGATGCATCAATTGGCGGTTAAAAGATCCGTTGCGCAAAGACCCGCAAATTCCAAGAAGGCTGGGCATCATATGCTCCTATGCTGACGATATGAGACCAGCATAACCATCAGGCGCCAGTGGGATAGGGGGGCAAAGCTGCGCTGTCGAACAGGGTCTGTGCAGTGTCGCGATCTTGTGCTTGCGCC
>JAOXSB010000161.1 GCA_025800345.1 Mangrovicoccus sp.
GCTTTTGGCCCGCGCGCCCGAAGATTTCTTTGATTGGCGGGGTGCTTAAGCCACAGTCGCACCAGATATCTTTAGCGCGGATTGGCAGAGCGCGCCGCCCTGGTTAGCTCATGGCATATGTTAAGGGCTGTCCCATGATCACTCTTCTGTCTCGCCTGACCCGAAAATTTGCGCGCCCCGCCCTTGTGGTGGCTGGCTTGGCCGGGCTGACCATGCCCGCCGCGGCCGAAGACCTTGAGGATATTTTTGGTGCCACAATCCGGCGGCAAGCCAGCGGCGCTTTGGCGGTGTTGGGCATGACCGCCGTGCCCGGTGAAACCACCAGCACCTTATTTCTCGATTCCGGCCAGCCCAGCGATGAAAGCTATGATTTCCAACAAGCGCAAATCGCGGGCGGCTTTCGCATCAGTCAAGGCATCCCTGTCTATCTTGAAGGGCTGATCGGCTATAATCGCTATGATCCAGTGGCGATTTTAGGCGCAGACGGGGCGGAACGGATCTTGCCGCTGAAATGGACCAGCGTC
>JAOXSB010000163.1 GCA_025800345.1 Mangrovicoccus sp.
CCTTTCTTTGCCGCCTTGCGCAATTCCGCCATTGCACTCTCTTGGGAGCGGGTTTCCTGAAACTGCTGGGCGATACTGGCATCCAGCCCAAGAAGGTATGAAATCGCGACCTGCTGGTCCCAGTTCTGCTGCGGCCCAGACTGCTGAGTTGGTTGAACGAACCCACCACTTCCTTGTCGGCGTGCAAAGTAAGAAAAGAGTGAACGGAATGTCGGACCGAACCGACTGATGGCATCCGGGTCTGTAGGAAGATCGAACAGCAATGCGCCAAGATCAGCTCGCCAGTTTATGTTCGACAGCACCAGGTCGCCAGACTTGTTGTCCAACTCGGGCTTGATCGGCCAATGCTCTGTCTCGCCAAGAAGCTTGATGCGCGCTGGTTTCATTCCAGAACGCGCTGCAGAAATCGTATGTCCGCTAATGTCGGTCTGCATCTCGAATGTGTGCTGTTTCAGCTCATCGGAGCGAAAGATGCTATCGGGCTTAGCGTTACCGCCATATATGAAATGGACAAGCTCAACAAAACTGGTCTTCCCTGCCCCGTTTCGCGTTTGTCGATCTGTTGATTGTGCCGTCTTCTCAGCCAATAGGATATTGAGACCTGGCCCAAAATTGAGTGTCTTGAAACTGTCCAAATCACTTGTGAGATTGTGGATCATAACACGCCCTTGCGAAGTAGGCCGTTTTCAAAACTCACCGCTTTGGTAATAAACAAAAGATCTAGGGCGAGGATAAACCAATCATAGTTTATTGGAGCCCCACCCACCGCTTCACCGCGCTGCTTGCGCACCTCGTCCCACGCCCGTGAAACCGTCATGGGTTCCTTCATGCACGCAAGTATATCGGCGCCCACGGTGAGGAGCGCGCGTTCAGGGCGGATATGTTTGGTTGGTAGGATCATGCGTCTGCCTCTTCCTCCACATAATCCTCAAAAATGTCGCAACGCTCGAAGAAATACGACATGACGGCCAAAACAGCGGCCTGATGCTGCGGCGTTCCGCCCATCCCGCCCGCGAAGTGTTGAAGCTCCATGAAAATATGTTCGGCGGTATGACCCTGCTGTTTCAAGTCCTGATACCGATCACGGAAGCCCTGAGCAATCTCTTCGCCAAAATCCGGATTTGGAAACTGGTTGAAGAAGTCCTCGACCAGCCTCTCTCTACGACGCCCCTGACGGAGAAGTTCTGCAGCATCATCAGAAAGATCGTTTGCCTTCAGTTTTGACGCAGAAGGTGCCGCCAGGGGCGCGCTTTCGTCCGGATCAAGCCGCTGAATAACCATTACGACAGGTCGCAATGCCTCAAAATCGAGTTGCGCAAGTGTGCGTTGTGTTGGAGCCGGGCCGAACAAGTCTTCAAGTTGAGAAGGCGTCAAAGACATCGTGATTTCGAAAATCTCGGGATAGCTCATTTGGCCCAGCGATACGTTCGGGTTTGCCTTGCCAAGGTCTATCAACTGCTGAACCGCATCGGCAGGAAGGCCATCGTCGTCGTTGTGAACAAAAGACCAACGCTCCATACGCGGGCCCCAATGGATGACTGCACCATTGAAATCTTCATCGACCTTCGCCTGAAGCTTATCGAGTTTTGTTGTCTTCGGCGCATAGCACTGGAAAACCGTTTTATCGCTCGCGCGATAACCATCGCATTTTAGGTCGCCTTTGTTTCCATATGGCCGCACCGCTTGGAAATCACCCGTGAAGGCATGCCCCATGATCCGCGAGAACAGATCCTCGAACGCCTTTCCTTGACTCTCAAGAAAAGCGATGCGGAACTTCAGTTGAAAAAAATGTCTTTGAAGCTCATCCACTACTGGGTTCCTCCAATAGCGCGTTGAATTGTGCTTCGGTTCACCCCGAGTATTTCTGCCATGCCTGTTACGGTCTCTTGCTTTGCCGATATTGCGGCCTTCGCGTGCTGGATCTGTGCAGGTGTCAGCGCCGGTGGACGGCCAAGACGCTTGCCGCGCTTTTTCGCGACTGCTAGGCCAGCTTTCGTACGTTCCTGGATCAAATCCCGCTCGAACTCAGCCAATGCCCCCATAATGTGGAATACCAGCCGACCGCCTGCTGTCGTTGTGTCTATCCCGTCCGTCAGGCTACGGAATTCGATACCGCGATCACCGAACAACTTCAGAAGGTGGATCAAGTCAGCGATGGATCGTCCTACCCTGTCCAGCTTCCAGACAATCAGCAAGTCACCCTTGCCAAGAAGATCCATCGCTTCGGAAAAACCGGTTCGGCTCTGAGCTGCTGTTGTTCCGCTTTTGGCCTGATCTGTTATGATGCGATCACATCCGGCTTCGGTCAGCGCCTCGACCTGTAAGTCTAGGTTCTGTTCTTCTGTAGATACTCGTGCGTAGCCGATTTTCATGGAATCCTTTTGCACGAGGTTTTTGCGGCAGTCCAGTACAATTGGAATCAAAGACTTAGCGGTAATGCGAAATGTGCCGCAAAAAGGGTCATTATTGCGGCACTGAAACGATAATTACCGTTCGACTAGAAAGCAGCAAAAGCCGAGAAAAGCCCATTTTTGACAAAAGCTGCGACCCTCGCGAATGACCGGTCTTCAGCAGACGGCCCAAAATGTGACAAAATCAAGTGAGTTTCACCAAGGGTTTTTGTCTCTGAGTTTTGTCAGTGCGTTTATGGCGTCAGCGTCATCAGGGTCGGGGGCCATTCAGATTGGCTAACCAAGCCCCCAGATCATAGACTCGAAGTCAAGGCGATAAATTGATTTTAGCGGTTCCCTGACTTCAATTTCGATATCCTGACCAACGCCGTACTCAATTGTCAAATTTTTGGGTAAGATTGCCGGTCCGACAAGATAGTGCATCCAAAAATCCAATATCTGTTTGTCTGGAGTCATGATCATAGCCATAGGGACTACAAAGGCTTCGCCAGGTCCAAGGTCAGGTAGTGCAATGTCGCTGCGTATCGGACGCACATCGCCCACCTCTAGAAGGCATTCACCACCATCGTACTCATATAAGCAACCATCCTTTATGAGCTCATAGCCATAGTGAAACTGGAATATCTCCCGTGTAGTGCGGTCAAGTTCAAAGCGATCGACGGATAAATTGCCTGACTGCACCGGAACATCACCGTGGTTCTTCACGACTAAGCCGAGGATGTAGCGCGTGTACGAGGACACGCAGCCACGCTCCGGGCAAATTTGCTGCGCGGTAAGGCGGGCATTCACGCTCTCTAGGAGAGTCGCAGAGTAATCAGTTTCGTCCTGAACTGCTTCGGTCAACACTTCAGTCCGTAGGAATTTTAACCCGGCGAGAATCGCGAGGTCTTCCGAAGATTCCGCTTCTCCATCAACGATGGTGAGCGGCATCGCGATATAGGAAGCGACTATGGCAGGCGCGTCTTCTGGAGGCGCGCAGCACCAGGCATAAATCTTTTCGCCTATACCGATCGAGCTGGCTGCCAAGCCGAGGACAAACGCCACCGCCGTCAAGAACCACCCTGGCTTGAACTTGCTTTCTGGGCCTTCTTCCACTTCGCGATCAGCCAGAACTAAGCCTCCCTCGCTCTGCCTAACCTACTGCAAATCATCCCAAACCTAAAAACGTTGATCGACGGTCATACCTCATGGGTTTCTGTCCCCGGCGAAACCGACCACTTTTGGCCGCAAATGCTAACTGATGTCATTACCTGAAGAGCAAGTAGAGAACTTTCCCGCCGCTTGTTTGGTTAGCGAGGATCTATAGGTACATGAAAGCGAACCGCAGCTAGGCATCTGGCTATGCCAGAGTTATACCGGTCCATGCGCAAGTGTATGAACATGAACTCGCGAGTTGTATACCGTCAAGATTGATTTCACGGGCAACATCTTCAGCAAGCTCAGGCGATAGCCCTTGTGATTTGAGCGTATCAATAGGTTCATTCTTTAGCTTCGATCTAAAATCTGTATCTGCAAGCGCGAGCTTGATGACCTCTTCAGCAATTTTTTTCTGCATCATCTTCAACTACATCCTCGACCTAAAATTCACCCGGTCCTTTTATCACAGATAACAGGCCATGGCCACTTGTAAGAGGCTCATCGAAGTCTGGCACTCCGCTCTTAACAGAAAACTTCGTTAATGCTCCATCCTTATGATATCTGCCAACATAATTCCCATCAGCCCATTCAAGGCTGCGGCTCACCTGCCAATCAAGGGTAGGATAGTAACCAGTAGCTTCGTGAAACCTAGAAATACTTCCGCGGCGCAAAGCTTCGAAGACTTCCGTTCGGTGATATCTTTCCTTCATTTTTGGCAGCACACAGACTTTACAGGATGAACCTTCGAACCTTTTCTTTAGTCCTGCCAAAGAACCCTCTTTACCTCGTCCAATCGTTTGGTTTTGGCGCAACCATAACTCCCGGACTGAACATACACTGTTCAGGAGTTCAAAAAACACACCTGGCGAAGCTTCCAGGTCAGCCGCTGTCATACGGCATAGTACAACATTTTGCCCCGAATGATGCCGGATGCGATCAATGAGTTGTTCTAGGCCCTCAACATATGGAAGGTCGCAATCACCGTTTGCTTGACGCAGCAGAACGAATGGAGACGGGTACAACAGACAAACCACTGGCTTGAAATTTGATTTTTTTTCAAAGTCTTGAAGCAGTTCTGTATGATGAGAAATCCATGGAAAGAAGCTTCCTATATACAATGAGCACGGTTCCGGTGTGCCCTCAAATTTTGGAACAAGACAAACATCCATGATGTACTTTCGCTTGATATTATGGAAAACTATGGACTAACTTTAAGCAATAGACGAGGGAGATTTTTATGTCTGATTTAGAAGAAGCACGTTCAAAGGCTAACGCCATCATCCTGAAAGCTCTAGGCGATGAAGATTTTCGAACACGTCTGAAGAATGAGCCAATGGCAACCATGAAGGACGAAGGCGTAGAGGAGAAGCTCGCAGAAGAGCTTGGCATGGAACTTAAGGTCGACGGCGAACCTATCATTACAGCATGTATCGCTTTATCATGCAGCTTCCTTAGCTCTGTCACACTGGCTTAGGATCGCATCAGAAAGTCTGAATGCTAAACTGTTCATTTGACGCACCTGATCTGTTCAAGGAAACGAGCATTTCAGGAATATACAGATGTGTCGCCCCCTCGCTCATCCCGCCCGGAAACTTTCGGGCTTGGAAAATCCACATATCTTCACGAACTGATACTGCGTCCGCCACCTTGGATACGGTTTGGCGATCTGCAGCTATGCTTCAGTATTCCTTCAAATATGTAGCAAATTCTGATGATTTGGCTTCTTTGAATGAAGGCAACTTCGGGCTATCCCAAGTAGGAAAGTTTGTGACGATCTACCCTTCCTCTTCAATTCATCTAGAAGAGATAGTCTCCGATCTAACGAGCCGTTTGCCATCAACACACTCTCCTAGGGTTCCATTTGATTATCAACTCGCGAGCCATACTAACGTTTTTCTAAGGTATGGTGCTTTCAACTACCTCCCAATTAGAGAGCCCATTGGAGCGATCGCCCCAGCTTGGGTGGACGAGCGTGGAGACGCCATTCCCGACAGCAGAACATCTGCTTGCCCCGACGATGCACTCCTACAACTGAAAAATCACGGGATAGATGTTCTTGCGAAGTGTAACCCACCTTTGCTTCAGAAGCGGTATGTGGCGACTGACCTGCTCCACCATGGCCCTCGCGGGAGCATCTTTCTTGGTGTAGACACGGAAAAACTCTCTCAGGTGATCATCAAATCAGCGCACAGGTTAGATCGCATCAGTGAGCGCGACGGAAGAAGTTCCTATGACCGCCTCAAACATGAATACCGTGCCCTATCCAATGCCTTTGAGTTGGGTATCTCACCGCAACCATATCTTTGCGAGGAGCAGGACGATTCTGCATTCTTGGTGATGGAGTACTTGGAAGGCACATCACTGCAGTCCCATATCCAGAAACGCCTCCTCTCTTGCCAAGAACCAGACCTCCATTTTGCCCGTAGTACATTCGATAAGCTCGTGGAAATCAATGAAGCTCTTAGAAAGATTGGCATTCATCATGGAGATCTAAGCCCTCGAAACATAATTCTGTCACCGCAAGGTATGAAAATTATCGACTTTGAGCATGTCGTTTTTTCTGACGATCTAGCTTCGGGCGTTTGGGCGAGCGGCACCCCAGGCTTCTCAATGAAGCCAAAATTCGTCACATCTCAAACTGAGCTAGATGAAAGATGTCGATATAGTTTGGAAAGCATATTCTACTTTCTGGCCACAGGTAAGGACGGGTTGGGGAGTTTCCGAAATGCAAGTGAGGCGATTAAATGGGTGAGAAACCTTAGTAAGTTACCTCAGAATGACACAGAGCGCGTATCTTTACTCACAAGCTCGAAAGGTATGGCAGTTACCGAAGCAACTCACCATTTTCGGTCTGATGGGACATCGCTTTATGATGGCTTGTCAGGAAAAATATTTGCTTATCAATATCTAAACTGCACCTCGCAAACTCATGAACCGACATCAAACGCAGTCAAACTTGTAAAAAAACTTCGAGAAACGCCTCTACACCCTGGATTCTACGTGGGTGGCTTAGGTGTGGCGCATATTCTGCGACATTTTCTTGGTTCGCCCGATGAAGCAGAAGTAGTAGAAAAAGAGGCATTTAATATACCCAACGCATCGCCCGACTTTCTAAATGGAAGAGCGGGTCAACTACGATATTTTTGCACAAAGTACCTTGCGGCAAAGGATACCGAAGACCTACTCACAGCAAAGCAGCTCGCAGAACGTCTCTGTGAAGAATACTCACACAACGAGGCAGGGTGGAAGATACCTCAAGGTTACGGCGACCTGTCCAACAAAACTCATGTTGGCTATGCTCATGGAGCGGCCGGCATTGTTGACTGCCTGATTGACTACTATCGCATTTCTAGATGCTCCAAGTGCCTTGAAATAATTCGACACTTTGAATCCTCGCTCGCATCAAGATTTGAGATTCGTTCGGAAATGTGGACTTGGCCGGAGGGAGGACGCGATGGCGGCGGAGCGAGTTGGTGCCATGGCGCCGTCGGTATCGGGAGATTTTATCTGGGCTATTCTTGTTTGGATCAAAATCGCGCAAGTCTTATTGCTGAAGCGATATCAAAGTACCTGTTCGAGAATGCGAGATGGCAAGGGGTTCATTATTGCCACGGCTTAGCGGGAACTATTGATTTTCTTGTAGATACCGCCAAAATTTTTCGGAGCAGCACTAACATCCGAAGAGCAGCTTCGCTTTCTAATGACGCCATGGCGTTGATGCGCAGCGCTGAACTCCCATCAGACTCATTGTTCACAGGTGAACTGGGTCTAGCCTTGGTAACCGCAAAGCAAAAATATGGGCTGAGCGCTGATTTACTGCGTATGAAATAATTTTCGCCTGTACTCTAAAATCCATGCGTCGCTCCCCGGTCGATCTCCCTATCCTTCTCGACCTCCTGGTCCTTCTCTTGATCGCTTTCGTCCTTAACCTCCAGCCTTTCGCGCGGATTGTTCAGCACAACCTTCAGCCGTTCATTCACGGGCGGCTTTGAGCCTACCATTCTGTCGAGCTTGATCGGCTTCCGAACCTGTGGCTTCAGATCATGTCCCAAACCACCGTTTGTGGCACCTACAGAAAACAGTTTGTTGATGCCGATTTTGCGAGAGCGGCCATTGGCGCAACCGCGGCGAGATGGTGCTTTGTCCGCGTTTTTCCAGTTCGTTCGGCCCGTAGCGAAGGTCGGCTAGTCGTTTTCGATATGCCAGCTGTTGGCAAGATCTGTCAGAGCGTAGTCGTCAGCCAAATCTTCGGCCACACGTTTAGTGACGTTGGAAATACTCTTTTCCGTGACTTTTGCGTTGACTGACCAAGAAGCTGCAGCCTCGGCTGCAACCCGCTGGATGTCGGCATCGTCAGCTGCAATATGCGAGTGCTCGGTCTGGCTGTCCTTCGAGAAGCG
This sequence comes from Mangrovicoccus sp., assembly GCA_025800345.1. Classification (GTDB taxonomy): domain Bacteria; phylum Pseudomonadota; class Alphaproteobacteria; order Rhodobacterales; family Rhodobacteraceae; genus JANSYP01. Next base: position 7,949 of record JAOXSB010000163.1, read on the forward strand.
CTCTTTCAGGCTCAGGTACAGTTGAATAGCAAGAGCGGCATCCGACTTGCGTTGTTCGACCGGGGCGTTCTCGAAACTGCTTCCGAAAATCTCATGGAATTCTAGGTCGCCCTCTTTTGCGACCCTTTCTATCAGATCGCTTGGAATGCTGCGTTGCCCGGTCTCATAATTATACAATGCGCGTCGAGTAATGCCCATTGCCTCTGCAAACTCATTGCGAGTCATTCCTCGGAACTCGCGGCAAGTCTTCAGCCCTCGAGCAATACTCAAACTCCTTCTGCTGGTTTGAAGTTTTTGCTTGCGTAAAAAGCGTTCTCTTCGCTCGATGCCCTCTTTTGTTATTCTATTATCTTCTCTGATTCGGGCAGCACGATGCTGTGGACTGCGCTTGCGCTTCGCTTCTCTATTGAATTGTTCTAAAAATTGACTTCGGTTCATGGGTGATCCTTGGAGCTTAATAAAGCGCTTTGGGAACATGCGTTCTCACTGAGATGCTAACATCAAAATCCGAAAATGAAAGCTAGATAGCCTACAAAATCACGCAATAACTTGCAGTTATCCGCAGTTGGGAGTGCAAGCTAGTGCAAGATTTTGAAGACGCGCTGACGCCGGAAGAATGGTGCAAAAAACTAAGCAAGACTGGTGCAACAATCTCGGCACGGGCCCTGCGTACAAAAGCTAGAGAACATGGACAGTTCTACTCTCTAGGACGCGCCATGTTGCTTAGCGCGGCTCATATCGAAGCGTTGCTAAGAATTGATGCAGCTTCGAACCAGCGGACTGCGCAACAATGACGTCATTTTTGAAAAACGATGATTTTCCGGTGCTCAATGCATCCGATTGTTGGTCAACTGTTAAAATGTGGATTTAATTACCTATGCCGAGCCCTCGATCCCCTTCAATGCCCACAGAGCGCCAGATCAAAGAAGCCTACAAGGTTGCTCGTGAACTGTGTCCTGGTGTGCGCATAAAGGGCGTGGGGCCTGAGGGCGTAATCTTTGACTATCCTGATCGTGACGAGACAAGCCACGAATGGGAAGGCCAGCCCTTTTCAGGAGATGCCGCATGAAAAAACTACCTTATCTACGTTCTAAACTGCGCCGTGGACGTTGGTTTCACACATATCGTCGCGGCGATGTTGAGCGGTCTCTAGGTGTCCATGGACTGCACCCGAAAGATCCCAAAGTCTTGGCCGCATGGGCAGCAGAACACGCGCGTTGGCAGGAAATGCCTCCGGATACCGATACCCCTGAGGCAGGAACATTTGCTTGGGCGCTGGATCTCTACATCTCCGGCAATCAGAAATGGGCAAAGTATGCAGAAGGAACACGCGCGGCCCGATCTGCGATCTTTGCGCGCTACCGCAAGACTCAGGGCGCGCGCCCGGTCAAGACGATCACGGGCGAAGTTGTAGAACGCGCCCTGTATGCAAAGGGCGGGCATGGTGCTGTAAACGAGCACAAAGCGCTCAAGCCGGTCTTTGAACACCTCCGTCGCTTGGGTTTCATCCGCAAAAATCCATTGGTCGGGATCGAGTTAGATAAACCCAAGATTAAAGGATTTCCTGTCGCCGATGCAGAAGACATTGAAGCCTTCCAAAAGCGCTGGCCAGTGGGCACTCGTGAACGCCTGATTTTTGATTTGGGTTTATTTACTGGCGCGGCTCGCACTGATCTAGCCAAACTAGGCCGGAAGAACATCAAGGGCGACCTGTTAGTCTATGAGCGCCAAAAAAGTGGGATAATCGCGCGTGTGCCGCTTACGGCTGAACTCCGAGCGGCCATCAATCGCACTCCAGATATTGCTCCCGCATTTATCCTTACCGGTGCCGGTAAGCCTTTCAAGGCCACAAGTCTGGGTAATGAATTCGGCGGCGCAGCTCGCGAAGCTGGGATAGCTTCTCGCCTTCATGGCCTGCGCAAAGCTTTCTGCATTTATTGGGCTGAAAACGACGCGACCACTCACCAGATCGCGGCGATGGCTGGGCATATGAGCCTTTCTGAGGTAGAGCGTTATACGCGCGCTGCTGATCGTGAACGAATGGTCAAGTTGCTAGTAGGGGTCGCCTAGATTGGGACACGCTTACCCTGAAACGGGACACACCTTCGTAACCAACTGTAAAATAGGATAAATAAACGTGAACTTTGTCAAATGGCGACCCCGGCAGGATTTGAACCTGCAACCTATCCCTTAGGAGGGGATTGCTCTATCCAATTGAGCCACGGGGCCTTGCTGAGGGCGAGATTATCAGCCCTCAGCCCCTGCCACCACGGCTTTTTTCGCAGATGCAGCACGGCTCGGCAGCGCCAGAATATCGGCCAGATCAAGCCGCTCTGCCCCGTCTAGATCGCAGCCAAGCGAGATGATCTGCACCGCCTCCAATTCCTGCGCCAACCACCCGGCTTGCAGCATCAAACTGCTCAAGGGGGGGTGGCCCGCATCTTGGGGCGCGGAAAGCACCAAACGCGCCGGGGCCCAAACCGCCACATCGCCTGCGGCCAAAACCGCGTCAATCTCGGTGCGGCTCACCGAAGCACGCCAATCCAGCCCTTGCCCATCAAGCAGCCAGGCCGCTTGATCTTGCGACAGCAAATCGATTTGCAATTGTGCCTCAGGGGCATCCAAAAGCTCTGGCCGCAGGCTCAATGGCCCGGGCAGAACCACCAGCCCGCCGGAAGGCGCCAAGGGATCAAGCCCGATATGGGCCCGGGCCGCCCCAGCGATTTGCCCAAGCCAGGATGGCAAACGCGGATCCCCAATGAGCTCGGGGGCCAAAACCAATATCCAAGGATGAAAACTCACCGCTGCTGTATCGGTCGCCGCATCAACCAAAGCCGGGGCCAGCGCCGCGCGACTGCGCGATATTTCCACCCCAAGGGCAAATGGCCCGCGATCTAATTTCTCGATTCGAACTTGAATATGCCGCGCACGATTATGAATCAGCGCCCGGGCAGCGATACGTTCGGCCAGGGTTTCCAACAGATCATAACGCTGCTCGGCCAAGCAATGTTCCACGGCTTCCACCAGCATGTCATAGCTGAGGATGCCATCCACATCATCGTCCAAATCCGCCGAGGGCGGCGCCACATCCAGCACCAGGGTAAAGCGCAACCGCTGGGCGCTGCCCCGTTCGCTGCCAAAGGCCCCTATTTCCACTTTGCAGATATAATCGCGCAAGCTGATCCGGTCTTGGCCAAGGCTGCCAATGGCGCTTTCCGCGCCCCGGGTCATGTCAAATCCGTCCAATGCGCTCACGGCTTCAACAACAGCTTGCCGCGATGCTGCGCCGCTTCCATGAGTTTATGGGCCAAAACCGCTTCTTCCAGGGGCAAAACCTTATGGGTGACCGGGCGCAATTTGCCCTGCGCGAATAGCGGCCAGACTTTGGTCCGCAGATCCGCCGCCACTTCTGCCTTAAACGCATCCGAGCGCGAGCGCAGGGTCGAGCCGGTCAGATGCAGCCGCTTGAGCATTAGGGGCATCAAATCAATCTCCACCCGGGAGCCCAGATTAAAGGCCAGCTGGATGATCCGCGCATCATGGCGCGCGGTTTTGATGTTCCGGGCGATATATTCGCCGCCGATGATGTCCAAAATAATGTCCATCCCGCCTTCACCGCGGCAGATGGTGACGAAATCTTCCGTGGTGAAATCGATGGCGCGATAGGCTCCAAGCCCGGTCACATATTCCATCGCCTCGGGGGAATCGACAGTGGTGAACACATTCAGCCCCAGAGCCACGCCCAATTGCACTGCCGTGGTGCCAATCCCGCCCGAGCCCCCATGGACCAGGAAATTGGCCGCCTCAGGCACGTCATGGCCATGGAACACATTGCTCCAGACGGTGAAATAAGTCTCGGGCAGACCTGCGGCATCCACAGGGTCGACGCCTTCAGGGATGGGCAAGCAATGATCGGCGCGCACCGCCACATATTCGCCATAGCCCCCGCCATTGGTCAAAGCGCAGACCAAATCGCCTTTGTCCCAGCCGGTGACATCCTCGCCCAGGCTGACAATCTCGCCAGAGACTTCAAGCCCCAGCAGATCCGAAGCGCCTTTGGGCGGCGGGTAATGGCCCCGCCGCTGTACCAAATCAGGGCCATTCACCCCGGCAGCGATAATACGAATCAGAACTTCGCCCGCGGCCAAACGCGGCACAGGCCGTTGGGCTTGCACCAAAACATCCGGTGTTCCGGGCTTTTGCATGTGAATCACGCGCATATCTTGCATGAGTTTCGGCCTTTTGATCTCGCACGGGGTCTCTCTCCTCTCCCCTCTGACAGGGGCCGTGTCAACGCTGCATAACTCCAACCCCATTTTGATCAAGATCGCTTTACCCGGTAGAATCCGCGCCAAGACACGTTAGTTTCCCAAGTGAAACAACCCAGCAAAGGGGCCGGTCCATCGTGGATCTAAAAGATTTACACTGCCTGACCGCATTGGCACGTCATCAACATTTTGCCCGTGCCGCTGCCGATTGCGGCATGTCGCAACCGGCATTTTCGATGCGCATCCGCAATCTCGAAGCGCGGCTCGGGGCGACAATCGTGCGCCGGGGCAACAGGTTTCAAGGCCTCACCGAAGAGGGCAATCGCATCGTCATCCATGCCCGGCGCATTCTCGATGGGGTGCGCGCTTTGGAACAAGATGTACGCGCCGGGCGCGGAGAGATTACCGGGCGGTTGAGCCTGGCCACAGTGCCCACCGCCGTGGCCTTTGCGGCGCAATTGGCGATCTGGCTGAAAGACGCCCATCCCGGCATTCATTTACAAATTGAAACAACCAATTCCCTGGCCTTGCAGCAGGGGGTTGAGGCCAGCGGGTTTGATGCGGGCATCACCTATGGCGAAGGCGCCTCGCGCGATTTGCTCTGTGTCGATCCCCTTTATGACGAAACATATATGCTGCTCTGCCCCCGCGCCTTGCTGCCCGCAGAGCTGAGCACCGCCGAGGCGCTATCTTGGCGGCAAGTGGCGGATCTGCCCCTCAGCCTTTTGGGCCCTGAAATGCAGAACCGGCGGATACTAGACAGAATTTTCTCCCAAAGCGGGGTGGAACCCCATGTGATCTGCGAAGCGGGCGAGTTCATGGCAGCCATCGTCATGGCAGCCCAAGGGGGGGCGGCTACGGTGCTGCCCAAGATCATGGCTGACACTTTTACAACATGGACCGGCACCGTATTACTTCCCATCACAGATCCGGTCGTCCAGACAGAGATTTGTCTGATCACCCCCCATCGCCAGACCCAAATCCCAGTGGTGGAGGCGTTGCGGCAAGTGGTGCAAGCGCGGCTCCATGATAATCCAGCCTTATCGTAACATCGCATAATCGAATTTGACGTTCAGACAATCGGAATGCACCCTGATCGGAATAAGGAGAGGGTCATGGCACCATTGGATGAGCGCGCAGGCGTTTGGAAAGGCAAAACCGGGCGCAAGGGTCGCTCGCAGCCCAAAGGGCGCCAGGTCGAGGACAGCGCCTTGGAAGAGATCCGCGCCCTGCTCGGGGCAGCGCCCCGCCGCCGGGATTTGCTGATCGAATTTCTGCACCTGATCCAAGATCGCTATGGCCATCTCAGCGCCGCCCATATGGCCGCATTGGCCCATGAAATGCGCCTGGCCCAATCAGAGATCTATGAAGTCGCAAGTTTTTACGCACATTTTGATCTAACAGCCGGAGGCGAGGCCCCGCCCCCTGCTTTGACCATCCGGGTCTGCGACTCGCTCTCTTGCGCCATGGCCGGGGCCGACGCGCTGCATGATGCCCTGGCCGAGGGTATGGACCCGGCCGAGATCCGCGTGCTGCGCGCCCCTTGCATGGGCCGCTGCGACAGTGCGCCGGTACTGGAACTGGGCCATCACCATATTGGCGAAGCTTCCCCGGAAAAGGTGCAAGACGCTTTGGCCGCCGAGCGCATCCATGCGGAACTCCCCGATTATGAGGCGCTGGCACAATATCGCGCAAATGGCGGGTATGAAACGCTCGCCGGTCTGCGCGAGAATGGCGATTGGGAAGCGGTGCAAGAACAGGTGCTGTCCAGCGGATTGCGCGGGCTTGGCGGCGCGGGGTTCCCATCCGGGCGCAAATGGGGCTTTGTTCGGGCCAATCCCGGCCCCCGCTATCTGGCGGTCAATGGCGATGAGGGCGAGCCGGGCACCTTCAAAGATCGCTATTATCTGGAACGCAGCCCGCATCTTTTCTTGGAAGGGATGCTGATCGCCGCCTGGGCGGTGCAGGCAGAGACCTGTTTTATCTATCTGCGCGACGAATATCCCGGCATCCGCAAAGCCTTGCTTACGGAAATCGCCGCCCTGGAAACCGCTGGCATTATCGCGCCTGGCTATATCGATCTGCGCCGGGGCGCGGGGGCCTATATTTGCGGCGAAGAAAGCGCCATGATCGAAAGCATCGAAGGCAAGCGCGGCCTGCCCCGGCACCGCCCGCCTTTCGTGGCCCAAACCGGCATCTTTGGCCGCCCCACATTGGTGCATAATGTGGAAACCTTGCTTTGGGTGGCGCGGATCTGCCGCGAAGGCCCGCAGATCTTAAGCGACGTAGAGCATAACGGGCGCATAGGGCTGCGCAGCTATTCGGTTTCAGGCCGAGTGGCCAATCCTGGCGTTTATTTGCTGCCTGCTGGCTCCACCATCCTAGAGGTGATCGCTGCTGCCGGCGGCATGGCCGAGGGACATGTGTTCAAAGCCTATCAACCCGGCGGGCCGTCTTCGGGCATTCTGCCTGCGCGCCTGAATGACGTGCCGCTGGATTTCGACACGCTGCAACCCCATGGCAGCTTCATCGGCTCAGCCGCGGTTGTGGTCCTGTCCGATCAAGACAGCGCCCGGGGAGCGGCGCTGAATATGCTGCGGTTTTTCGAAGATGAAAGCTGCGGGCAATGCACCCCTTGCCGTATGGGCTGCGCCAAAGCGGTGCAGCTGATGCAGGAACCAAGCTGGGATCAGGATCTGCTAGAGGATCTGTGCACCGTGATGGGTGATGCCTCGATCTGCGGTCTGGGCCAGGCCGCGCCCAATGCAATCCGCTTGACCATGAAACATTTCGGCGAGGAGATCTGATATGGCCGATGGCGCATCCCTGACCCCGCCGCAAACCGTGACCTTGACCCTTGATGGGCGCGAGATCACCGTGCCCGAAGGCAGCACCATTTGGGAAGCGGCCAATGGCGGGGGATTCAAAATCCCCCATCTGTGCCACAAGCCCGCGCCGGGATATCGGCCAGATGGCAATTGCCGGGCCTGCATGGTCGAGGTGGAGGGCGAGCGCAATCTTGTGGCCTCCTGCATCCGCTCGGTGAGCGACGGCATGGTGGTGCAAACCGCCAGCCCGCGCGCGGAAAAATCCCGCGCCATGGTGTTGGAACTGCTGCTGGCCGATCAGCCAGAGGCCGCCCATGATGCCTCGAGCCATTTCTCGGAAATGGCCGCACTTGCGGGCGTCAGCCAAAGCCGTTTTCCCGCCAAAGATCCCGGCTGCGTGCCGCTTCTGGATAACAGCCATGTGGCCATGGCCGTCAATCTGGATGCCTGCATCCACTGTAATCTTTGCGTGCGCGCCTGCCGTGACGTGCAGGTCAATGATGTGATCGGCATGTCCGGGCGCGGGGCCAGCGCCCAGATCGTGTTCGATCTGAACGACCCCATGGGCCACAGCTCTTGCGTGGCCTGCGGGGAATGCGTGCAAGCTTGCCCCACTGGCGCGCTCATGCCCGCCAGCGCTGTGGATGCGGATCAGCGCGGCGACAGCCAGGATTTCGACCGCGAGGTCGAAAGCGTTTGCCCCTATTGCGGGGTGGGCTGCCAGATCTCGTTCAAGATCAAAGACGACAAAATCAAATATGTCGAAGGCATCAATGGCCCGGCCAATGAAAACCGCCTTTGCGTCAAGGGCCGCTTTGGCTTTGACTATATCGCCCATCCCCACCGCCTGACCAAACCGCTGATCCGCCGCGCAGATGCCCCGCCCAAAGGGCTGAATGTGGATCCGGGCAATCTGATGACCCATTTCCGCGAAGCAAGCTGGGACGAGGCCATCGCTGTGGCCGCGGGCGGGCTGGCCAAGCTGCGCGATGAAGATGGCCGGCAAGTGGCGGGCTTTGGCTCGGCCAAATGCTCTAATGAAGAGGCGTATCTGTTCCAAAAGCTGATCCGCCAGGGCTTTGGCCATAACAATCTGGATCACTGCACCCGGCTTTGCCATGCGTCTTCCGTGGCAGCCTTGCTGGAAAATGTGGGCTCTGGTGCGGTGTCGGCCACGTTTAACGAGATCGAAAATGCCGATGTGGCCATCGTCATCGGCTCCAACCCCACAGAGAACCACCCGGTCGCCGCGACCTATTTCAAGCAATTCACCAAACGCGGCGGCAAGCTGATCGTGATGGACCCGCGCGGCCATGGGATGAAGCGCCACGCCACCCATATGCTGCAATTCAAACCCGGCGCCGATGTTTCCATGCTCAACGCGATCATGCATGTGATCGTGCAAGAAGAGCTTTATGACGCCGAATATATCGCCACCCATACGGAAAACTGGGAGGCCATGAAGGCCCATCTGGCAGGATTCTCGCCCGAGAAAATGGCCCCTGTCTGCGGCATTGACCCAGACAGTTTGCGCGCTGTGGCCCGCGATTTCGCCACCGCGAAAGCGGGAATGATCTTTTGGGGCATGGGGGTCAGCCAGCATATCCACGGCACCGACAATTCCCGCTGCCTGATCAGCCTGGCGCTGATGTGTGGGCATATCGGGCGGCCTGGCACTGGGCTGCATCCGCTGCGCGGCCAAAACAATGTGCAAGGGGCCTCGGATGCCGGGCTGATCCCCATGTTCCTGCCCGATTACCAAAGCGTCACGGAAAGCGCTGTCCGCGCGCCTTTCATGGAAAGCTGGGGCGAGATCTGGGACGGAACCCGAGATTTCAGCGCCGAAAAAGGCCTGACCGTGGTGGAGATCATCGAGGCCATCCATGCAGGCGAGATCCGCGGCATGTATATCATGGGTGAAAACCCGGCCATGTCCGACCCGGACGTGGAACATGCCCGCGATGCGCTGGCCCGGCTCGATCATCTGGTGGTGCAGGATATTTTCCTGACCGAGACCGCGAATTTCGCCGATGTGATCCTGCCTTCTAGCGCCTGGCCAGAAAAAACCGGCACCGTCACCAATACCAATCGTCAGGTGCAAATGGGCCGCCCGGTGCTGCCCCCGCCCGGAGACGCTCGCGAGGATTGGTGGATCGAACAGGAAATGGCCCGCGCTTTGGGGCTGAACTGGACTTATGCCCATCCGCGCGAGATATTCGCCGAGATGTCCGGCCATATGCCCTCGCTGGACAATATCACTTGGGAACGGCTGGAGGCGGGCGCGGTGACTTATCCGTCGCTCAGCCCCGAGGATCCCGGCCAGCCCATCGTCTTTGGCGATGCCTTCCCCCGCGCGGGCGGCAAGGCGCGCTTTACCCCCGCAGAGGTCACCCCGCCCGATGAGCTGCCCGACGCAGAGTATCCCTTCGTGCTGATCACTGGGCGGCAGCTTGAGCATTGGCACACGGGCTCCATGACCCGGCGCAGCACGGTGCTGGACGCGGTAGAGCCCCAGGCCAATTGCTCCATGCATCCGCGCAGCCTGCGCGAGCTGGGGCTAGAGCCAGGGGACCGGGTGCGGTTGAGCACCCGCCGCGGCAGTGTCGAGGTGATGGTACGGGCTGATCGCGCCGTGGCCGAAGGCAATGTGTTCTTGCCCTTCGCCTATGTGGAAGCGGCAGCCAACACCCTGACCAATGCAGCCCTAGACCCTTACGGGAAAATCCCAGAGTTCAAATTCTCAGCCCTCAAGGTCGAAAAAGCCCCGGCTGTGGCGGCGGAGTGATCCGCCCCACGCGCCCGATTGGGGTCAAGAAAACGGGAAGGCACTGAAACCCGCTGGACGCGCCTGGCGGGCTCTGCAAAATGCCCTGAACGCGGATGAAGGGGCAGAGCCATGCAAGCGCTTGACGGGGTTAAAATTCTTGATTTCACCCATGTGCAAGCAGGGCCAAGCTGCACCCAGCTATTGGCGTGGTTCGGCGCCGATGTGATCAAGATCGAACGCCCAGGCAGCGGCGATATCACCCGCAGCCAATTGCGCGACATCGCCGATGTGGACAGCCTTTATTTCACCATGCTGAACCACAATAAACGCTCGATCGAGCTCGATGTGAAAAGCGCGGGCGGCCAAGAGGTATTGATCCGCCTGATGCAGCATTGTGATGTGATGGTGGAGAACTTTGCCCCTGGCGCGCTGGAGCGCATGGGTTTTCCTTGGGAACGCATCCAAGAGGTGAACCCGCGCCTGATCCTGGCCTCGATCAAAGGCTATGGGCCAGGGCCCAATGAAGATGCGAAAGTCTATGAAAATGTCGCCCAATGCATTGGCGGCTCGGCCTCTACCACCGGGTTTCGCGATGGGCTGCCCTTGGTCACCGCCTCGCAAGTGGGGGATGCGGGCACCGGGCTGCATCTGGCCCTTGGCATTCTCGCGGCGCTTTATCAGCGCGAAAGCACCGGGCGCGGGCAAAAAGTGATGGCGGCGATGCAGGATAGCGTGCTCAACCTGTGCCGGGTCAAACTGCGCGATCAGCAGCGCCTGGCCCATGGCCCCCTGCCCGAATACAGTCAACATGGCGAGGGCATCCCGTTTGGCGATGTCACTCCCCGGGCGGGCAATGATTCCGGCGGCGGTCAACCCGGACGGGTGCTGAAATGCAAAGGTTGGGAGAACGATCCCAATGCCTATACCTATTTCGTGCTGCAAGCCCCAGCCTGGGGCGCGATTTGCGATGTGATTGGCGAGCCGGATTGGAAAACCGCACCAGGCTATGACAGCCCCGCCGCCCGGCTCGATAAGCTGAGCGCAATTTTCGAGCGGGTCGAGCAATGGACCATGGAGCGGGGCAAATTCGAAGTGATGGAGATCTGCGCCCCGCTCAACATCCCCGTGGGCCCGGTCATGTCCAGCAAGGATTTGATGGAAGATCCGGCCCTGCGCGCCAGCGGCACGGTGGTGGAGCTCGATCACCCCACCCGCGGGGCCTATGTTTCGGTGGGCAATCCGGTGAAAATGTCCGCCAGCCACACCCCAGTGACCCGCGCGCCGCTACTGGGCGAGCATAGCGAAGAGATCCTGGCACAGCTTGGCTATAGCCCCGAGGATCTTGCCCGCCTGACGCAAAGCGGGGCCATGGGCCGGGCAAAGCCTTAACCTTGCCTGCCCTATCATGGCCCGAAAGCTTGGCATTGCCCGTCAATTTGCCACTGATTGATTGCAAGCCAGCCCCTCTAACCGTTACTCTGAACCAATGACACAGATGCATTTGATCCGCTTATGACCGCGACCCCGCCGTTTTCATCGGACAGCCCGGACCAGCGCCGCCCCTTGACCCTGCGTGATGTCTCGGAGGCTTCCGGGGTCAGCGAAATGACCGTGAGCCGGGTCTTGCGCAATCGCGGCGATGTCTCAGACCGCACCCGCGCCAAAGTGCTCGAGGCGGCCAAACGGCTGGGCTATGTGCCCAATAAAATCGCCGGGGCTTTGGCCTCGCAACGGGTCAATTTGGTGGCGGTGATCATCCCTTCCATGTCTAATCTGGTGTTTCCCGAAGTCATGACCGGGATCACTTCGGTGCTGGATGACACGCCGCTGCAACCGGTGGTGGGGATCACCAATTACAAGCCCGATAAAGAAGAAGAAGTGCTCTATGAAATGCTGTCCTGGCGGCCTTCGGGCGTGATCATCGCCGGGCTAGAGCATACAGAGCCCGCCAAAGCGATGCTGCGCAATGCGGGCATTCCCATTGTTGAGATCATGGATACCGATGGTGAGCCCATAGATGCCATGGTGGGGATCTCCCACCGCCGGGCAGGCAAAGTCATGGGCGAGGCGATTTTGGAAGCGGGCTATCGCCGGATCGGGTTTATGGGCACGAAAATGCCGCTCGATCACCGGGCGCGCAAACGCTTTGAAGGCTTCACCCAAGCCCTGGCCAAAGGCGGGATCGAAGTCGAGGATCAAGAATTTTACTCGGGCGGGTCCGGCCTGGCCAAAGGGCGCGAGTTGACCGCTGAAATGCTCAAGCGCAGCCCGGATTTGGATTTCATCTATTACTCCAACGATCTGATCGCCGCGGGCGGGCTGCTCTGGTGCCAAGAGGCTGGGATTGACGTGCCTGGCAAGCTTGGCCTGGCCGGGTTCAATGGGCTCAATCTGCTCAAAGGCTTGCCCAAGCAATTGGCCACCACCGATGCTTGCCGGCTGGAAATCGGCCGCGCCGCCGCCGAGATCATCGCCAAGCGCAGCAACGATCCTAATTTGCCCGGCGGGGATCGGGTGATGCTGGACCCGCCATTGCAACCTGGCGACACGCTGCGCAGCTGATTGCAGCCCGCGCGCGCCCTTCTTACAGCACGGATTCTCTGGCCGCTTTGGTCTCTTTGGCCAGGGCGGCGGCTTTGCGCTTGTCCTCGATCGCCTCCTGCGTGAGCTCCGCATTCAGGGTCGCGCCCATCAAGACCGATAAAATGGTCAGATAGAGGAACATCAACAGCGCGATAATCGCCCCGATGGAGCCATAAACCCCGCTATAGGCCCCGGCAAAGGCAAGGTAATGGGAAAAGCCCCAAGATGCGGGCAGCCAAATGGCGATGGCCAGCAGCGCCCCTGGGGAAAACAAATGCACCCGCGCCCCTGGCCCATTAGGGGCAAAGCGGTACAGCACCCAGATCCCGCCAAACACCACGCCCCCGGCGATCACCCAGCGCGATAGGGTCAAAACCCGCCCGGTGGCCCAAGCGATCAGCTCTGGCGGCACCAGTTCCGCGAAAATATCCAAGGTTAGCAATTGCACCACCATGGGCACCGCCACCAGCGCAAGCGCCGAAATGGTGATCACCAATATCATTGCCAGGGTCAGGATCAGCGCCATGATATTGCCCCAGATCCCGCCTCTTTGGGGGGCGCCATGGATCGCATTCATCGCTCGGATCAACGCATCGGTGCCGCGCCGGGCCGACCAAAGCGCCGCCCCGGTGGTCAGCGCCGTGGTCCAGCCCAAAGTGCCTGTGTTGGTCGACACCAAACTGGTGAGCTGATCTTTGATGATATTATACGCCTCGGCGGGGATGAATTCTTCGAGCAAGGCCAATTGATGCTCTACCAAGCTGGGGTCGGTCACCAGCCCCACCACAGCGATCAACGCAGCCAGCGCGGGAAACAGCGAGAGCATGGCAAAAAACGCGCCGCCTGCGGCCACCAGCGAGAGGTTCGCCGCCTCGGCCCGGGCGAAAATCCCGCTGAGCAGCCGCCAAATCGGCCCGACCATCTTGACCAAGGGCCAATTTCCCGCGCGTTTCGCCACAGATTTCATTGCTCCGCCCCTCATACTCAACTGCCTTTTACCCCCGTGGCGCAAGGGCGCCAGAAACCGCTTAACGGGCCAGCGCCCATTGCATGCGGCATCGCCCCGATTGCAACAGCCCTGCCCGCCCGCGTACAAAGACGGCGCAATCCAAAACCTCCCGCGCGGGCTCTTCAAGGCGTTTCTTGTCGCGGATCTCGAAACCGATTGTGATCACATCACCGCAAAGCACCGGCGCTTTGAACTGCCAATGCCAATGCAGCGCCACCGGAGCAACCTGTCGCAGCGGCTTTTGAATTTGCGCCTCTACCAAGCTCAGCACCAAAAGCCCATGGGCCAGCCGGTCGGGATAGCCCGCTGCCTGGGCCGCTGCGCGATCCATATGAGGGGCATAGCAATCCCCGGTCAGCGCCGCGAATTCATCAATCATCGCGGCGGTGATCTTGATGGGCGCCCCGGCAAATGCCGCGCCGATGGCAAGATCCGAAAAATCGCCGGGCGGGCTCATAGCCGGACCTCATGGCCCGGCAGATAGATGGCGCGAAAATCATTCACATTGGTGCCTGTGGGGCCAGGCGCAAACAAATCCCCCGCTGCCTCAAAGGCGCTGTACGCATCGTTTTGCGCCAAATCCTGGGCTGGATCACGCCCGGCCAGGCGCATACGCGCGCAGCTTGTGCTATCGGCAAAAGCCCCCGCATTGGCCTCGGAGCCATCTATCCCATCCGTATCTGCAGCCAATGAGGCCCAACCGGGCACAGCGTCCAAATCCTGGGCCAATGAGAGCAGAAATTCGCTGTTGCGCCCGCCGCGTCCTGGGCCGCGCAGGGTCACCGTGGTCTCGCCCCCCGAAATGATCACAACGGGTTTGGCAAAAGGGTGATCCTGCTGCAGAACCTGAGCCGCAATGGCGCTATGCACATGGGCGACCTCGCGCGCCTCGCCTTCCACCGCATCCGAAAGGATCACCGCCCCCACCCCTTGGGCCAGCGCCGCGGCTTGGGCCGCCCGCAGGCTGATCCCTGCGGAGGCAATCACCTGATGACTTTGGCCCGCAAAAACCGGGTCACCGGGCATTGGGGCATCGGCCTCTGGCCTGGCCAAATGCGCCATCACCTCAGGGGGCAGGCACAACCCATATCGCGCCACCAGATCCAGCGCTTGGGCGCGGCTCACATGGTCAGGCACCGTCGGCCCTGACGCCACCTGAGCAGGATCATCCCCCGGCACATCCGAGACGATCAAACTGTGCAGCCGAGCCGGCGCCGCCGCCGCCGCAAGCCACCCACCTTTGATCCCGCTCACATGTTTGCGGATCGCATTCATTCCCGCGATGGGCATGCCCGAGGCCAATAGCGCCTCATTCACCGCCTGTTCATGGCGCAGATCCAGCCCTGCAGGAGGGCATGGCAGCAGGGCCGAGCCGCCGCCGCAAATCAGCGCCACCACCAAATCCTGCGGCCCCAGCCCCTGGACGGCCTGGAACAGCGCGGCACTGGCCGCCAGCCCGGCCCGGTCAGGCACCGGATGGGCAGCCTCCAGCACCTGGATCTGGCGACATGGCGCGCCATAGCCATAGCGGGTGACCACCACCCCGGAGAGCGGGCCATCCCAAATCCGCTCAAAAGCCTGGGCCAGCTGCGCCGCCCCTTTGCCCGCCCCAATAACAACCGTGCGCCCTTTGGGGCGCGGCGGCATGTGTTTGGCCAAGATCTGATCTGGATGCGCGGCCGCAATCGCTGCATCAAACAAAGAGGTGAGGAACCCGCGCGCGGCCTTCACAGCTCAAAATCGCAGACAAAGATCCCCTCAAGCCCGCTTTGCACCGCGCTTACCAAACGCGCGCCCACCGCCCTGTGCTGCGCATCTGCCAGATAGGCATCGCGCGCCGCCGCATCGGCAAAATCGAACCAAAAGAGATCGCTGAACCCGTGGGTTACAAGGGTTTCCGGCGAGCAATTCGCGCGGGTCTGAAAATCCAAAACCCCGTCCAGATGCCCCCTTAGGGCTTTCAAATCATGATATAGCGCGGCTTTCGCCGCAGCGCTGATGCCGGGCTGAAACCGCAAATGCACCATATGCCGGATCATCGCGTCAACCGCCGCGCAAGCGCTGCAATAGCGCGGTATTGGCATATCCATCAGGCAGCAGCCCGCGCGCCGATTGCCAGCGTTTGATCGCTTTGATCGTATCGGGCCCCACCTTGCCATCGATCCCATTGGTGGAGAACCCCGCAGCGGTGAGCCGTTCTTGCAGCTCGCGCTTCTCCGAGCTGCGCAGCGCCCGGTCCCCGCGCGGCCAAGAAGCTTGGATCGCCGGACGGCCCGCCAAACGGTCCGATAAATGCCCCACGGCCATCACATAAGCGGTGGAACTGTTATAGGCTTTGATCGCCTCGAAATTGGCAAAGATCATAAAGGCTGGGCCGCGCGCCCCCGCCGGCAGCAAGATCGCCCCGCGCCCATATTTCGGCACCGGCTGGCCCGAGACCAAACGCACCCCCATACGGTGCCATGCCGCGACATTTTTCTGCGTCTCCGGCCCCGATTGGGCGAAATCAAACCCTTTGGGCAAACGCACTTCGACCGCCCAGGGCTTGCCCTTTTTCCAGCCATGACGCGCAAGGTAATTGGCGGTGCTGGCCAAAGCGTCGCTGGGATCATCAGACCAAATATCCCGCCGCCCATCGCCGGTGATATCCACCGCATATTTGAGAAAGCTCGACGGCATGAATTGGGTATGGCCCATCGCCCCGGCCCAAGAGCCGCGCATCCCGCGCGGGCTCACATCCCCTGCTTGCAGGATCTTCAACGCCTGCACCAATTCGCTTTCGAAAAACGCCCCGCGCCGCCCATCATAGGCCAAGGTCGCCAGCGCCCCAATGGTCGGGGTATTGCCGCGATAGCCGCCATAAGAGCTTTCCAGCCCCCAAATCGCCACGACCACTTCTTTTTCCACGCCGTAACGCTGCTCGATCCGGTTTAGCAGCGTGGGGTATTTGCGCAGCATTGCCTGGCCGGTCTTGATCCGCCCCGCCGAGACCGCCCCATCGAGATATTCCCAAATCTGTTTGGAGAATTCCGATTGGTTGCGATCATTCGAGATCACATCCGCATTATACTGCACCCCAGCAAAACCCGCATTAAAGGTTTGCGCGCGCACCCCTTGGGATTGGGCCCGGGGCCAAAATTCCTGGATCCAGCGCTGAAACCCGAGATTTGACACAGCCAAAGGCACCCGCGCGCTCAGATCAGGCCGGGGCATCGGCCGGGGCCATGCGGCGGCTTGCAGCAAGCTTTCGCTGGCGGGCAATGGCTGCAGGCCCATGGGCAAAGCCAAGCATGTAAGAAGGGCAAAAAGAGCGCGGCGCATATGACTTCCCTGCTCGGAATAGCGGATCACCTTATTTTGCCTCAGCCTAACATGGAGGCCATCAGCTCGGAAGATCCCCAAAGATCACTTTCGCCAGTTCAAGCGCCGTTATTTACGCCTGGTGCGCAGCACTTTGCGCTTGCCTGCCGCCCCGGATTTTCCGCGCGCCTTGGCCCGTGATTTGTTCTTTGGCTTCGACGGCCTGGTGCCGCGGCCCCGCCGCGCTGCGCCAGAGGGGCCACGGGCCAGCGCCGCCCCATCCACTTCGAGCAGTTCCAGAGCAATGCCGCCGGTGACGGGCTCTGCCTCGGCCAAACGCACCAGAGCATGCTGGCCAAGCCCTAATGTCAGCCCCGTGTCAGAGCCCATCAAGGTCTGAGCCTGGGCATCGAAATGGAAAAACTCCCGCCCCAGAGAGCGCACCGGCACCAGCCCATCAGCCCCGGTTTCATCAAGCCGCACGAACAGACCAAAGCGTGTGACCCCAGTGATCCGGCCGGTCATCTCGCTGCCCACACGTTCCGACAGGAAAGCGGCAAGATAGCGGTCCGTGGTGTCCCGCTCTGCCTGCATCGAGCGCCGCTCGGTATCCGAGATATGTTTGGCGGTCTCTTCGAGCCGCGCCACCTCGGCCTCGGTCTGCCCGTCGGGCTTGCCGCCAATGCCATCGCCCCAGCCATGGGCCGCGATCAGCGCCCGATGCACCACCAGATCCGCATAGCGGCGAATGGGCGAGGTGAAATGCGCATATTCCCGCAAAGCCAGGCCAAAATGGCCCAGATTATCCGGCCCGTAATAGGCTTGGGTCATCGATCGCAACGTGGCCATATTGATGACTTCGGCATCATCATGATCCACCGCTTGTTCCAACAGCCGGTTCAAATGGCGGGTTTGCAGCACTTGGCCTTTGGCCAGGGTCAGCCCAGCGGCCTGGGCGGTCTCGCGCAGCGCATCAAGCTTTTCCGGCGCGGGCTCTTCATGGACCCGATAAAGCAGCGGGCGGCGTTTCGCGCCCAGCGTTTCAGCGGCGCAGACATTGGCCAGCACCATAAATTCCTCGATCAAGCGATGGGCATCAAAGCGCTGGCGAAAGGCCACGGAGCTCACGCGCCCATCCTCCGACAGCACGATCTGACGCTCTGGCAGGTCCAGATCCAGCGGCTGGCGCCGTGCCCGCGCCTCACGGGCGGCATAATAAGCCTCGAACAATGGGCGGATCACGCTTTCCAGCAATGGCTCCGTGCGCTCGCTCAGCTCACCATCCATAGCCGCCTGCGCCTCGCCATAGGTGAGCGAGGCGGCCGAGCGCATCATCCCCCGCAGAAATTGATGATCGATTTTATCCCCATCGGCGCTGAGCCGCATGCGCAACGCAATACAAGGGCGCGGCACGCCCTCATGCAGCGAACACAGATCCGCCGAAAGCCGATCCGGCAGCATCGGCACCACCCGGTCGGGGAAATAGCTGGAATTGCCCCGTTTGCGGGCTTCTCGATCCAGGGCAGAGCCAGGCGGCACGTAATGGGCCACATCAGCAATGGCCACCCAGACCACATGGCCGCCGGGATTGTCCGGGGCGGTGTCGGGCTCGGCATAGACCGCATCATCGTGATCGCGCGCATCAGCGGGATCAATGGTCACCAGTGGCAAATCCCGCAGATCTTCGCGCCCGCCCAAAGGCGCGGGCTTGCGCCCATCAGCCTCGGCCATGACCTCATCGGGGAAAGCATCAGGGATGCCATATTCATGAATCGCGATCAGCGAGACCGCTTTGGGCGCGCTGGCATCGCCAAGCCGCACCAATATCCGCGCCGAAGGCAGACCCAGCCGCGATTTCGGCCCGGCCTGCTCTGCCTCGACCAATTCCCCATCTTTGGCCCCGCCTGTGGCCCCGGGGGCGACCCGCCATTCTTTGTCGTTTTTCTTGTCGATGGGCACGATCCGCCCGCCTTCAGCGCCTTTGCGGAAAATTCCCAAAATCCGGCGCTGAGTGGTGCCAATCCGGCGCATGAGCCGGGCTTCATAGGCATGGCCATCCTCGCTCACATGGGTGAGCCGGGCCAAGATCCGGTCCCCCTGCCCCAAAGCCGGGTCCGCAGCCCGCGGCAAGAACAGCACCACTGGCGGCACCCCCTCCCCATGCCATTCCAATGGTTTGGCGAAAAGATCCCCATCAGGGGTGGGCGGCAGGATTTCCAGCACGCTCACCGGCGGCAAACGGTCCGGGTCTTGATAGCTGCGTCGTTTCTTTTCCAGATGCCCCTCTGCCTCAAGCTCTTTGAGCACCCGTTTGAGATCAATCCGCGCCGCGCCCTTGATCCCAAAGGCTTTGGCGATCTCGCGTTTCGAGGTCTGGCTGGGATGGGCGGTGATCCAGTCCAGGATTTCTTGCTTTGTGGGGATGCGGCTCATGGGATGTCCCTAACATGGCCGCGAGGGGCCGTCATGGTGAAAGCACTAAAGTCAGACGCGGTGATAGGGGCTGCCTGCGAGGATCGTGGCGGCGCGATAAAGCTGTTCGGCCAGCATCACCCGCGCCAACATATGGGGCCAAACCATCGGCCCAAAAGACAGCTTTGCCCGGCATTTATCGCGCAAGCTAGGATCAAGCCCATCGGCCCCGCCGATAAAAATGGTCAGATCTCGGGTGCTTTCATCGCGCCAACGGGCCAATTGCTTGGCAAATTCCGGTGAGGACAGCATCTTGCCCCGCTCGTCCAGCGCCAAGCACAGCGCCCCATCCGGGGCTTGCCGGGCCAGCGCCTCGGCCTCCACCGGCGGGGTGGCGGGTTTGGGCTCGACCTCGGCCATGCGGGCAAAACTCAATCCTAATGGACGCCCGGACCGGTCAAACCTGGTCAGATAATCGTCCAGCAACGCGGCTTCGGGCCCCTTACGCAAGCGGCCCACCGCAGCAATCGTCACGCGCATGTTGCCTTAGGCGGTCTCGGCGCCCGTCGGCATCCACATCTTTTCAAGCTGATAGAACTCGCGCACTTCAGGCCGGAAAAGGTGGACAATCACATCGCCACTATCAATGAGAACCCAATCGCCTTGGTCCTTACCCTCGATTTTGCACGAAATCCCATATTCGGATTTCAGCGTATCGGTGAGCTTTTCGGCCAATGCCACAACCTGGCGACTGGACCGACCCGAAGCGATGACCAAATGATCGGCCATTTCCGAGCGGCCGCGGAGGTCAATCGACACCACGTCTTCGGCTTTGTTCTCATCGAGTGTGGAAAGGATCTGCGTCAGAAAGGTCTCGCCTTTGAGCGCATCAGGGGCCCCGGCAATCGAGGCATGGGGTGCGGCCTGTGACATGGCCGCCTCTGCGGAAGCAGTCAGAACTGTGTCCTCCAAATAGGGCAAGGGCCAATCCCCCGCCGGAACACAGCCAGGTTAACATTTTCCGTGTAACCGCTCAATGACAGGGGCAAGAGCTCAGAAAACCTGCGCTGAATCCGCATCGAATCGCGCTCGCGCCCCTTATTTGGCTGGTGATGCTGCCCCGCTCAAATCCCGAGCGAGCGAGAGAATCGCCCCCAATCACCGGGCCGCGCCTGCCCTAAGGGCCCAGCCCCCCTTGATCGGCAGGCGCGGTCAGGATAGGCGGGGCCATGCAGCGAGAAATCACACTCGACGACCGATCCCGCCTGCCCTGGCGCTTTCACGGTCAAGCCAGAACCGTCACCGCACGGCTCTGATCCCAGGCGCGCGCCCTGCCCGCCAGCCAAGGATCCAATCAGACTGCAAGAACGGACATAGCAATGGCCAAGACGCTTTACGACAAAATCTGGGATGCCCATCTCGCCCATGAGGCCGAAGACGGCACCTGCCTGCTCTATATTGATCGCCACCTCGTGCATGAGGTCACCAGCCCCCAGGCCTTTGAAGGTCTGCGCATGGCGGGCCGCACGGTGCGCGCGCCCGAGAAAACCATCGCGGTACCCGATCACAACGTGCCCACCACGCTGGATCGCGAAAAGGGGATCGAGAATCCCGAAAGCCGCATTCAGGTGGAAGCGCTCGACAAAAACGCCAAGGATTTCGGCATCCACTATTACCCGGTGACTGACGTGCGTCAGGGCATCGTGCATATCGTGGGCCCGGAACAAGGCTGGACCTTGCCGGGCATGACCGTGGTTTGCGGCGACAGCCACACCGCCACCCATGGCGCTTTTGGCTCCCTGGCCCATGGCATCGGCACTTCGGAAGTGGAACATGTGCTGGCCACCCAGACCCTGATCCAGAAGAAATCCAAAAACATGAAGGTCGAGATCACCGGCAAGCTCCGCCCCGGCGTGACCGCCAAGGACATCACCTTGTCGGTGATCGGCAAAACCGGCACCGCCGGCGGCACCGGCTATGTGATCGAATATTGTGGTGAAGCCATCCGGGATCTGTCCATGGAAGGCCGCATGACCGTGTGTAACATGGCCATCGAAGGCGGCGCCCGTGCGGGTCTGATCGCCCCCGATGAGAAAACCTTTGAATATGTCAAAGGCCGCCCCCATGCGCCCGAAGGCGCGGATTGGGACAAGGCCATGGAATGGTGGCAGACGCTTTACTCCGATGACGACGCGGAATGGGATGAGATCATCACCATCCCGGCCGAAGAGATCGCGCCGGTCGTGACCTGGGGCACCTCGCCCGAGGATGTGCTGCCGATCACCGAAACCGTGCCGCAGCCGGAATCCTTTGAAGGTGGCAAAATCGATGCGGCCCGCCGGTCTATTGAATATATGGGCCTGACCGCTGGGCAAAAACTGTCGGATATCGAGATCGACACCGTGTTCATCGGGTCCTGCACCAATGGCCGGATAGAAGATCTGCGCGCTGCTGCGGAGATCTTGAAAGGCAAAAAGATCAAAGACGGCATCCGCGCCATGGTGGTGCCGGGCTCTGGTCTGGTGCGGGCGCAAGCCGAAGAAGAAGGCCTGGCCGAGATTTTTAAGGACGCAGGCTTTGAATGGCGCCTTGCGGGCTGCTCCATGTGCTTGGCCATGAACCCAGATCAGTTGCAACCGGGCGAGCGTTGTGCTGCGACTTCGAACAGGAATTTCGAAGGCCGTCAGGGCCGCGGCGGGCGCACCCATCTTCTCAGCCCCGCTATGGCCGCTGCCGCCGCAGTGACAGGGCGTCTTACGGATGTCCGCGAATTGATGTGAGGGTAATATGAAGCTTTGGCTGAAATGGATGATCCTGGGCGTTTTATCGTTGGTTTTTGGGGGGTTCGTGCTGGCCCATCCTGTGGCGGCCTCCATCGCCGTGACCACTCTGGCCGGGATCCTCTTTATGGTGTCTGGGGGCTTTCAAGCCTTCGTTGCGCTGGATGAACACACCACGCGGGGCAAGGTGCTAAGCCTGGCCCTGGCGGTTCTGCTCATGCTGCTTGGGGGCTCGCTGGCCTTTAACCCGCTCCAGGGGATGATCTCTCTGGCGCTGGTGGTCACGATCCTTTTTGCCGCCAATGGGCTGATGCGCCTGGTTCTGTCCTGGCAAATGCGCGAGACACCATTTTTCTGGCCAATGCTGATCTCTGGAGCGTTTTCGGTGCTCTTGGCTGGCTTTATTGCGGCGAATTTCTTTGAAGTCGCGCCGCAATTGCTGGGCATTCTTTTGGGCATCGAGCTGCTTTTCAACGGGGTCGGGCTGATCGTGCTGGCGCTGTTCATCCGTCGCCATGGCGAAGCGATCCTGACCAAGCTCAAGAACAAAACCGGCGGCTGAGGCCGTCGCGGAGAACTCGATATGGACAAATTCACCAAACTGACCGGGGTGGCGGCACCGATGCCGCTGATCAATATCGACACCGATATGATCATCCCCAAAATGTTCCTAAAAACCATCAAACGTTCCGGCCTGGGCAAGAACCTATTTGATGAGATGCGCTTTGATGGCGAGGGCAATGAAATCGCAGATTTCGTGCTTAACCAGCCGTCTTACCGCAATGCGGAAATTCTGGTGGCGGGCGATAATTTCGGCTGCGGTTCCTCGCGGGAACACGCGCCCTGGGCGCTGCTCGATTTCGGCATCCGCTGCGTGATCTCCACCAGCTTTGCCGATATTTTCTTTAACAACTGCTTCAAGAACGGCATCCTGCCCATCGTTCTGCCTCAGGAAGATGTGGACAAGCTGATGGATGACGCCCAGCGCGGGGCCAATGCCACAATCACCGTGGATCTGGAGAACCAGACCATCACCGGCCCCGATGGCGGCGAGATCGCTTTTGAAGTGGATGCATTCCGCAAGCATTGCCTGCTCAATGGTCTCGACGATATCGGCCTGACCATGGAGAAAGCTGCCTCTATCGACGCGTTTGAAGCCAAAGCCTCCCAGGCGCGCCCCTGGGTCTAAGTGCCCTTGGCCATTCAGCATCAAAGCCCTCGCCACCTGGCGGGGGCTTTTCTTTTTCCGGGTTGGCCAGTGCAGGGTTAAATGCGCGTTAAGGCTTTGCGGCCAAGGCTCGCCCATGCGTTTGATCCTTTGCCTGCTCTGCCTTTGGCCGCTGCCACTTGCGGGGGCCGAGACCCTGCGCCTGGCGCTGTTCAACACGGAGCTTTCCTATAAGGGTCCGGGGCTATTGCTGCGCGCGATCAACCGGGGCGAGGCAAAACCCATGGCCGTGGCCGCCCTAGTGGCCGAGGCAAAGGCCGATGCGGTGCTGCTATTGCGCTTTGATTGGGATTTAGAAGGCGCGGCGCTGACCGCGTTTGCGGCGCAATTGGCGGCATTGGGGCCAGATTATCCGCACCGGCTGGCGCTGCGCCCCAATGGCGGATTGCCCAGCGGGTTGGATTTGGACGGGGATGGGCGGCGCGGCGGGCCGGGCGACGCTCAAGGTTATGGGCTGTTTGCCGGGCAAAACGGAATGGCCCTGCTCTCGCGCCTGCCGATTAAAACAGGCGCTCTGCGTGATTTCAGTGCCTTTCTCTGGCGTGATCTACCCGGCGCGGATCTGCCCCAATATCGGGATGGCAGCCCTTTCCCCAGTGCCAAAGCCCAGGCCATGCGGCGGCTATCCTCGGTGGGTCATTGGGATATTCCCCTGATCCTGCCCCAAGGGGGGCAGCTGCATATATTGGGGTTTCATGCCAGCCCGCCGGTATTTGACGGATCCGAGGACGCGAATGGGCGGCGCAATGGGGATGAGTTGGCGTTTTGGCGTCATTATCTGGATGGCGCTTTGCCAGACCCGCCCCCCAAGGCTCCGGTGGTGGTGATCGGCGCTGGCAATATTGACCCAATGCGCGGCGAAGGCCGCCGGGACCAGATCCGCGCTTTGCTCGACCATCCAAGGCTGCAAGACCCCCTACCCGGCCAGGCAAGCGTGAATTGGCAGGGCATCACTGAGCCGCCCGACTTGCGGGTGGATTATATCCTGCCAGATCAGCGTTTGAACGTCACGGGAGCGGGGATGATCTGGCCAGATCAAAGCGCGGCGGGGCCAGGGCTGCATCACGCGTTGATCTGGCTGGATCTGCGCCTGCCTTGACCCTGCTTGGACCCCGCGATAGGCGCAGGGCAGATTTTTTGATCCCATGAAGGAGCCCGCCCATGTCCACGCCCTCCCTGTTGATCCTGCCTGGCGATGGCATTGGTCCAGAAGTGATGGCGGAAGTGCGCCGCATCATTGATTGGTATGGTGACAAGCGCGGCCTGGCCTTTGAAGTGTCCGAAGATCTGGTGGGCGGCGCGGCCTATGATGCCCATGGCACGCCCTTGCATGACGACACCATGGCCAAAGCCCAAGAGGTGGACGCGGTGCTGCTGGGCGCTGTGGGCGGCCCGAAATATGACGATCTGGATTTCTCGGTAAAGCCCGAACGCGGCTTGCTGCGTTTGCGCAAAGAAATGGATCTTTTCGCCAATCTGCGCCCCGCGCAATGTTTCGACGCGCTGGCGGATTTCTCCAGCCTGAAACGCGATGTGGTGGCCGGGCTCGACATTATGATCGTGCGCGAATTGACCAGCGGCATCTATTTCGGCGAGCCCCGCGGCATCCACACGGAAGGCAATGAGCGCGTCGGCGTGAACACCCAGCGCTATACGGAATCCGAGATCGAGCGCGTGGCCCGTTCCGCCTTTGAATTGGCCCGTCGCCGGGGCAACAAAGTGTGCTCTATGGAAAAGGCCAATGTGATGGAAAGCGGCATCCTCTGGCGCGAGGTGGTCCAGGAAGTCCATGACAAAGACTATGCGGATGTGGAGCTCAGCCATATGTATGCGGATGCGGGCGCCATGCAGCTTTGTCGCTGGCCCAAGCAATTCGATGTGATCGTCACCGATAACCTGTTTGGGGATCTGCTCTCGGACGCGGCGGCCATGCTCACCGGATCGCTGGGCATGCTGCCCTCTGCCAGCTTGGGCGCGCCTATGGAAAATGGCCGTCCGAAAGCGCTTTATGAGCCGGTGCATGGCTCTGCTCCGGATATTGCGGGCCAAGGCAAAGCCAACCCGATCGCCTGTATCCTGAGCTTCGCCATGGCCCTGCGCTATTCCTTTGACGCAGGCGACGAGGCCGACCGTCTGGAACAGGCGGTGGAAAAAGTTCTGGCCGATGGTCTGCGCACTGCCGATTTGATCGGCGAAGAAGGCCGCAGCCCGGTCTCGACCGCGGAAATGGGCAGCGCGGTCCTCGCCGCTTTGGACTCAAGCCTGGCCTAATCTAAAACATGAGCGCCTTGGGGGCTTCATCTGCCCCCAAGGTGCACCCGCATAAATCTGAACCGGGCGCATCGCGTTGCTTTAGCGGACAATGAATTCCGCGTGCAGCGCCCCGGCAGCTTTGATGCTTTTCAGGATATCGATCATATCTCGCGGCGCGACGCCCAATGCGTTGAGCCCCTCCACCACTTGCGACAAAGACGTGCCCCCGGCGATTTCTGCGAGTCCGGTGCCCGGATCTTCGTCAATCTCAACGCCGGTTCGAGGCACGACAATGGTCTCGCCATCGGAAAACGGGTTGGGTTGCACCGCAATCGGCGCCTCTTGCACGCGCAAGGTCAGATTGCCCTGCGACACGGCCACCCGCGAGATACGCACATCCTCGCCCATCACAATAGTGCCAGAGCGTTGGTCCACCACCACCCGCGCGCGGGTTTGCGGCGCGACGGTGATATTTTCAATCTGCGCCAAAGCCCGCGTGGGGGAGCCCGCGCGGGTAGCGGCAATATCTAATTGCACCGTACCCGCATCCATCGCATTGGCCACCCGCCGAGAATAGCGACCATTGATCGCCTGTTCGATCAAAAGCGCGGTGGTGAAATCCGGGGTGCGCAGAGCCAGGCGCAAGGACCGCAAGGCGCTGAAATCGAAATCGAGCTCTCGTTCGACCCGCGCGCCGGACGGGATCACCCCAGCAGTGGGCACGCCTTCGGTCAAGGATGCCGCCTCTCCGCCCACTGCAACGCCGCTGGCAATCACCGTGCCTTGGGCCACAGCATAGATCTGGCCATCTGCGGCGTTCAGAGGGGTCATAATCAGCGTGCCGCCCAACAAGCTTTCCGCATCCCCAATGGCCGAGACCGTAACATCGATCTGGCTGCCGACCCTGGCAAACGCCGGCAAAGCGGCGGTGACAAACACCGCTGCCACATTTTTCGGCCGAAACTGTTCGCCGGTGACATTCACCCCAAGGCGCTCAAGGATGTTGGACATAATCTCTTCGGTAAACGGGGCATTGCGCAGACCGTCTCCGGTGCCGTTGAGCCCAACAACAAGCCCATAACCCACCAGATCATTGCCGCGGACCCCATCAAATTCCACCAGATCTTTGAGCCGGATTTCCGCCGCCGCAGCGGGATAGGCAAAGCTCATCAATGCCAATAGAATTGCGCTTAGAACCCTCACCGCAGATACTCCGCCAAGGACATGCCCGCCAACCGCGCGGTGATGTTATAGACCATCTGCAACTGGGTCTGAGCCTCTTCCAGCCGTGTGGCGCTTTCAAAAGGATCGACACCGATAAGGTTGTCTCGCATCTCCAGCAGGCTCATCCGCTCTGCGGTATTGCGCACGGAAATTTCTTCAATATAGGCCTCCGCGGTGCCAATCTCCGCCCGCGCCAGCACCAAATCGCGCTCTACATTCAGCATGGCTGTCCCGGTTTCCTCGGCCAGCGCCCTGCGTTCGTTCAAATTCCCCGACAGCAATCCGCGATCCATCAAGGCCGCGATACTGAATTCTTTGATAACATTACGGATCTCGTCATCCTGCGCCCGCAATTCCAAGCGCACATAGCTCACATCGGACAATTGATAAGGCGCAAGCGGATCCTCGCCGCCAAGATACACCATGGCGTCAAACCCGCCACCAGGCGTGTCAAACCAGGCATCTACCGCCGCGCGAATATCACCATGGTTTGAGAGCCCCGCCACCGCATTGCTAAGCTCAGACAGCAGCAGCTCGGGCGAGGCAACCGCCGGGCGGTCCACCGCATTGCCCGCAAAAAGGCTGCGATTGCCATCGCGGCTGTTGAGCTGGCTCATAATCGCTTCAAAGCGCTGTGCCGCTTCGGCCAAACTGGCGCTCAGCAATTGCTCATCGCCCGGGTTCACAGCCGCCAAAAGCTTGGGCCCGCTATCGGCCATGCTGGCTTGGACCGCGCCCAAAGCGGTTTGCATGCTGGCGGCAAAATTGCCAGCCTCCACCAGCACGATGTCATATGCCGCCGACGCCGTAAGACTGGCTTCCACCGCCGAAAGCACGCTGAAATCTCCCCCCAATCGCTGCGGGATATCAGCTGTTTGCGAGGTCGACAGTTCAGTGATGAGGCGGTTCATTTCTTGCCGCACTGCCAGGTTATGGCCGCGCATTGCGTAAGATTGGGCGAGATCGCCCAGACCAGAGAGAGCCATGGGTTAGATCCTTGACAAAATAGTGAACATTTCATCGATCACTTGAATGACTCGGGCATTGGCCGCATAGGCTTGCTCAATCACCAAGAGTTTTTGCATTTCCTGATCCGTATCGACCCCGTTTTCGAGCTCGATCTGGAGCAAGGCGGCATGCTGCGTCGTGACAAAAGACAGCTCCACCTCAAGGCTTTGCAACTGCCCCCCCAGGGATGACAACATATCAGAGCTCAGGCTCTGGGCCGAACGGGCGATGCCCGAGAAATTTCCCGAGGCAGGCACCCGATCCGCCTGGAATGCATCCCGCAGCGCGGTGAGCAAATTGGCATCCCCAATCGGGCCCGCACTGCTTGCTTGCAACCCGTCGCGCAAGCGCCACAACTCGCCGCCCTGGGCCGGATCAACCGCGGCATTGACTTCGATACGACCCGCAAGCCCAAGCTCTGTGAGCGGATCAAACGCCCCGCCGCTATCGGTCAACAGACCCGGATCGCCAGGGGCGAGCGTCGAATCCAGCGCGGGGTCGGCGAAGCGTTCAATCAAATCCCGCGCCACCGCATCCAATTGCGCCTGCGCATCCGGGCCAAATTCATCGCGGATGTCGAAATTCGCCGCCAGGCGGCCACCATCCAAATCATGGGGGGCTTCGCCCAGATTGATCGGGGTATCGCCGATGCTAATTCCGGAGAGCTGGCCACCCGCCAGGCTGAGCCCTGCATCCATCGCCGTAGCGGGGGTAAAGTTCAGTTGCGCCGCTTTTCCATCCAACAGCATCGCTCCTTGCGGGGTCATCAAAGCGACCACCCCTTCTCCGCGGTCGAGCTCGCGCACTGGGATGATTTCGGCCATAGAATCGATCAATTGCTGGCGCTGATCGAGCAAGCTTGAGACATCTTCACCTGCAGCCGTGTAGCGACGAATTTTCCCGTTCAGATCTTCGATCTGCTGCAAGGCGGTGTTCACGGTAGCAACATCCTTGGCAATTGCCGCATCCGCCCGCGCGCGGGAATCCTGAACGAAATCACTCAAATCCCCAAGATGGGTGGTCACATCTTTGAGACGTTCGACCACCTCGCCCAGACGCGATTCAGAATCCGGGCCAGAGATCGCCGAAATCATCGCCGCATCCAATTGCGCCAAACGATCATCCAGCGATCCAGGTTCCCCAGGCAGCCCAATCCGGGCTTCAAGCAAGCCCAAAAAACCTGTTTGCGTATCGATGCGGGCCAAATCTGCATCTGCATTGCGCCGATCCTGCAAGGCCACTTGATCCACATGGCGGGTGACGCCAACGATCTGCACCCCGCCCCCGGTGCCCTGCCAACGAGAGGTCACCTCAAGCTCGCGGGTGCGATACCCTTCGGTCATGGCATTTGCGAGATTTGAGGCAATAATATCGGTGGAGCGCGACGCCGCGGTCATTCCCGAAATTGCATTGGACAGTGCAGAACTCAAAGACATGGTAAACGCACCTCAGGGCGAGCAAAAATTATCGTTTGATATTCGTGGTTTCTTGGAGCATCTCATCCACGGTCTGGATCACCTTCGCATTGGAGCTATAGGCCCGCTGAGTAGAGATCAGCTGCGTCAGTTCATTGGCCACATCCACGGTGGATTCCTCGCGCGCATAGCTCACGATGTCGCCGGTTGGACCATCCCCCGCATCCCATAGGAAATAGGAGCCGCTCTCATTGGAGATTTGATAGGTTTGGTTATCCATGGCGATCAAACCATTGGGGTTGGGCATATCCACCAATGGGATCTGATAAATGGTCCGGGTGATCCCAATATCGAACAGCGCATGGACATAGCCGTTCGCATCCACATCCACCGCCATCATATTACCCACAGGCGAGCCATCCTTAGAGATCCCCACCGGCGCAAATGCATCCGACAATTGGGTGATCCCATCGCTGTTATTGAGCAGCCCGATATTGATCGAAAGCGGGTCTGGGTTCAGGCCCCGCTGAACGATGATATTGCCTGTGTTGGGATCGTAATTCCCGCCGGCGCCGGTGTTCACCACCGAAGCCAATGTGCCCCCATCGGTCAGCGTGTCATTGAAGGTTAGCGTATAGCTGCCGATCACCGCCCCGGCCTGGGCACTGTCGCGAATTTCCATGCTCCATTCATTGGAGGCAGGATCGGTCGGCGCTGCGGGAATGGTGGGGGTAAAGGTGATCTCGAAATTTTCCGAGGTTCCCAAATTATCGAAATACTCGACCGAAGTGGTCTCCGGCCCAGCGGTGGACCCCGCCTCGGTGCTGGTTGCAGGCAAGTTTAGCCCCAAAGTCATCTGGGTGGTGGGCTCGCCAGCAAACTGGTTAACGTTAATTTGGATCGGCTCAAGACCATCGGCCGTATCGCGAGGGTAATTGGGAATGCTGCCGTCAGGCTGGGCCGGCCAGCCCATCAAGACCACGCCTGTATCCGTGCGCAGATAGCCATCCGCATCGGTTCGAAACGAGCCGGTGGTGGTGAGCATCATCGGAAATTCACCGTTATTCACCGCCACCGCGGTTTCCGAGGTGACCGGCAGCATGCCCCGCCCGCGCACTGCCAAATCGGTAGAATTGGTCGTGTTGATCAAAGGGCCACGTTCATCGATCAAGCGCGAGGTGGTGGTGCGCACACCGCCTGCCGAATATGAATCGCCGCTGCTAGTGATCACCATGGAATGGAAATCCGCCTCCATTCGCTTGTACCCGTAGGTCGAGGAATTGGCGATATTGTCCGAAATAGTGCCGAGTTTACTGGCATTCGCCGCCAGGCCCATCACACCAGCATTCATCGAGGAGGAAATCGTCATATGCGCGCGCCTTTCTGCTTCACCGCATCACCGTCGATGAGCAGAGCTACAGGCCCGCGTTTAACACGCCGCTAACAGCTAAAATGCGAAACACTCTTTCTCAGGCAAACCCAGTTACAGATCATCGCGCAGCAAGATCAATTCCAGGCGATTGTTCCGCTCTGCCATAGGGTTAGGGTCCATTTGCTGACGATCCGCAAACCCCGAGACCCGCGCCACGCGCTCGGGCAATAGCCCATTTTCTTGCAACAAAACCCGCGCCGCTTCGGCCCGCGCCGCAGAGAGATTCCATTTCGGGTTATCCGATTGCACCACCGGGCGCGCGGCCAAATAGCCATTGATCGCCACATCGTTGCGCACCAGCCGCATGACCTCGGCCACCACCGCCAATGTCTGCCGCAGAACCGGGCGCGGGCTGTCTTGCTCCGGCTCGAACAGCGGCGAGCCCGGAATATCGAAAATCTCGATCACCAGGCCTTCATCGCTCAGCCGGGTCACCACATGGCGCAGCTCGCGCAGCGCTGCCATGCTTTCACCACCGCGCTGCTCGAGTTCCTCAAGCAGCTCTTCCGCAGCCATTTGAGGCGTCGTGCCGCTCCCCTCTCGCGGCTCTAAAAGCAGATCCACCCCCGTGGCCCCCTGCGCCTGATTATGCTCGGTCGGGTGTTCATTGCTGGCCCCTGTGCCCGATTGGGCGAGCTCTTTCTCGGCGAAGACATCATCGCCCCAAAAAGCCCCATCCCCGCCACCAGAGACCTCGTTCAAAGGAATGGTCGGCGAGAAATAATCCGCCAGGCCACTGCGCTGCGATTCCGTGGTCGCATTGAGCAGCCACATCAACAAAAAGAACGCCATCATCGCGGTCACAAAATCCGCATAGGCCACTTTCCAGGCCCCGCCATGATGGCCATCGCCACCGCTGACCTTTTTCTTCTTGATGATAATCGGTGCCAATTCGTCCGAAGACATGACCTATCACCCCATAATTCACCCAATGCCATTGCTAGGCCCGCGGGGTTTCAAAGGGGTTAGCGCACCCCGAAAAGCGCGCGTCAGAATAGGATGAATTTTAGCGGCAATGGGGCGCGCGTTTACGCGGCCCCCATGGCGTTCGCCTGATCGCGGGCGGTCTCCATCAGGCGGCGCATTTCAGCAATCGCCGGGGTCAGCCCACGAAAGATTGCCTCGCCAATGAGGAAATGACCAATATTGAGCTCACGGACCTCTGGCAGCGCCGCGATGGGCGTTACCGAATCATAGGTGAGCCCATGGCCCGCATGTACTTCGAGCCCCAAACTATCGGCGAAACTGGACATATCCCGCAAACGCGCCAATTCGGCGGCCGCCGCCTCATCGCGGCCTTCGGCCACCGCATCGCAATAGCCGCCCGTATGCAATTCGATCACTTCCGCGCCAATGCGGTGGGCCGCTTCAATCTGGCGACGCTCCGCCGCGATAAAGATCGACACCCGGCACCCCGCATCGCGCAAGGGCGCAATAAAATGCGCCAGCTTGTTTTCCTCTCGCGCCACTTCAAGACCGCCTTCTGTGGTCTTTTCCTCGCGCTTTTCCGGCACGATACAGACCGCATGGGGTTTATGCCGCAAAGCGATATCTTGCATCTCTTGGGTGGCCGCCATCTCGAAATTCAGCGGCACTGAAAGCATCGCCATCAACCCATCAATATCCCCATCAGAGATATGGCGGCGATCTTCGCGCAAATGGGCGGTGATACCATCGGCCCCGGCTTCCTCGGCCAATTTCGCCGCGCGCAGGGGATCGGGATAATCCCCGCCTCGGGCATTTCGCACCGTGGCCACATGGTCGATATTCACACCCAAACGCAACGGGGGCAGTTTTGTGGTCTCGCTCATCGCAGTCCTCCTTGCAGCCCAGAGGCAGCAGCCATCTGAGCAGATCTAGAAGAGATTTAGAGCGGACGCTTCAGCGCCTGAGCTCTACGGCGCTGATAAGCTTCAATCAGGGGCTTTGACAAGGCATAGGCCAAAAACGCCCCAATCAGACCTGGGATCACCCCCCCCACCAGATAAGGCAAGAAAACCGTTTTGAAGAAACCAGCCAGTTGTTCCCAATGGGGTTGAGTATCCCGCCAGATTGAAGCGAGGTTCCACCACAATTCCCCAAAGGCTTGGGAAAAAGCCTCGAGCGGGCTGATACGTGGCAATGCCTCTGTCCCGCGGTGCAAAAGGGTATTTCCAATGCGCAGAGACAGCGTGGCAATCAACGGAAAGGTAATTGGATTGCCCACGAAAGTCGCAAGCATGGCCGCAAAAACATTTCCCCGCACCAAAAGCGCCAATGCCGCCCCAAGCAGAAAATGCAGCCCGAAAAACGGGGTGAAGGTGATGAAAACACCCGCCGCAATGCCACGCGCGATACGTTGTGGGGGATCAGGCAAACGGCGCAGGCGATGGCCGATATAGCTCGCGGCGCGCCCCCAACCGCCTTTGGGATACACGCTTTCCTGCGCCACTTGCAGGTAACTGCGCTTTTGCTTGCGTTTAAAAACCAAGCTTAACCCTCAACCTCACTGCGCCGGAATCGGCCTAGGCACCTTTCCGCGGTGCCGGGCAAGCGCAGCCACGTCGCTATCTGCCTCAAGGGCGGTCATGACGCGATGCAAATGCTCGGCATCTCTTAGATCCACATCGATCAACAACCGATAAAAATCCGGTTTGCGATCAGAAAAAATCACGTTGGAGATATTGGCCTTCTGCTCACCGATCAATGTGCAGATTCGCCCCAGCACCCCAGCGTCATTACTAATGGTGACGTCGATACAGACTGTGTTCACCGCCGCATGGGGGCCCGAATGCCAATGAAGATCAATCCAGCGGTCTAATTGATCGTCAAATTCCGCTAAGCGCTGACAATCAATCGCGTGCACCTCAACCCCCTGGCCCGGCATGGTCAGCCCCACAATGCGCTCGCCCGGCACCGGGCGGCAGCATTTTCCCGTGCTCCAGCTTTGTCCGGGCTCCAGGCCCAAAACCGCGCGTTTGGCATCAATCCCCTCGACCCGACGATCCGCCAATTCGGGATAGAGCGTGTCCACCACAGTTTTGGCTCCGATCTCGCCACTGCCAAGTCGGGCCAAAAGCTCTTCCACATCATCGACCAGACCCAATTGACGCGCAGCGGTGGTCAAAGCTTTGTCCGTGGCTTTCTTATCCACATGCTCAAACGCCACACGCGCCAATTCCCGGCCCAATTTCACAAAACGCGAGCGATGATCTGCGCGCAACGCCCGGCGAATGGCCGAGCGCGCCTTGCCGGTCACCGCAATATCCATCCAGCTGGCTTGCGGGGTTTGGCCCTCGGCGGTGAGGATCTCGACCGAGACCCCATTGCGCAGCCGGGTCCATAGCGGCACCCGGCGCCCATCAACCTTGGCCCCAGCACAGGCCGAGCCGATCCGTGTATGGATGGCAAACGCAAAATCCAGCGGTGTCGCCCCCCGAGGCAGCTTGACCACTTCGCCTTTGGGCGTGAAGCAAAACACCTTGTCGGAATACATCTCCAGCTTCACAGCCTCGAAGAATTCGTCATCATCGGCGCTGGCTTCGAAATGCTCTGTTAGCCCGGCAATCCAAGAGGCAGGATCCACGGCAAAGGGGTTTTCCGTGCGCTCACCATCGCGGTAAGCCCAATGGGCCGCCACGCCCGCTTCGGCAACCTCATGCATTTCTTGAGTGCGGATTTGCACCTCGACCCGTTTGCCATCGCGGCCCAGCACAGCGGTGTGCAAGCTGCGATAGCCATTTTGCTTGGGCTGGCTGATATAATCCTTGAACCGGGTGGGCACGGCGCGCCACCGGCGATGGATCGCCCCCAAAGCGCGGTAGCAATCCATCTGGCCATCGGTGATCACCCGAAAACCGTAAATATCCGAAAGCCGGGAAAAGCTCTGATCCTTTTGCTCCATCTTGCGCCAGATGGAATAGGGGCGCTTGGCCCGCCCCACCACAACGCAAGAGATGCCTTCGGCGGCCATTTCTCGCTCGATATCCTCTTGGATGCGCCCCACCACATCCCCCGCATCCCCTTGCAATTTCACAAAGCGGCGCATGATCGATTCACGGCCCTTGGGGTTGAGCACCTGAAAGGACAGATCCTCGAGCTCGTCACGCATCCATTGCATCCCCATACGCCCGGCCAAAGGCGCATAGATATCCATGGTCTCACGGGCTTTGCGGGCTTGCTTTTCCGGGGGCAGCGATTGGATCGTGCGCATATTATGCAAACGGTCGAACAGCTTGACCAAAATCACCCGCAAATCCCGGCTCATGGCCATGAACAGCTTGCGGAAATTCTCGGCCTGTTTGGTCTCGGTGGAGGTGAGCTGCAAATTCGTCAGCTTGGTCACCCCATTGACCATCTGGGCAATCTCATCCCCAAACTGGCCCGAGATTTCCTCGTAGCTGACCGAGGTATCCTCCAAAGTGTCATGAAGGATCGCGGTGATAATGGTCGCATCATCCAAGCGTTGCTCTGCCAATAGTGCAGAAACCGCTACGGGATGAACGATATAGGGCTCTCCAGAACGGCGAAACTGCCCTTCATGGGCAGCCAAAGCGCAATCATATGCGGCAGTGATCAGGGCGGCGTCAGACCTTGGATTGTAGCTTTGGATCCGCTCAACCAGATCCTGCGACGCAATCAACTCTTCCAAGGTCTACTCCGATAGGCAGGGTTAGCTGGGCCCTTGCGCTTCCATCAATGCGCGCAGCAGCTTTTCTTCGGACATGTCATCCTCGGCGGGTTTATCCGCCTCAACACCCATGAGCAGGGACATGGCGTCGTCTTCGGGCTCGTCCACCTCGATCTGAGTCTGTTTGCTCTCGATCATGCGCTCGCGCAGATCATCCGCCGATTGCGTTTCCTCAGCGATCTCGCGCAGAGATACGACAGGGTTTTTGTCGTTATCACGATCCACAGTGAGCGGGCCGCCCGAAGCGATCTCGCGCGCCCGATGGGCAGCAAGCATTACCAATTCAAAGCGGTTAGGTACCTTGTCGACGCAGTCTTCAACCGTCACGCGGGCCATGAGAATCCCCTTCGGAGTCCAGAAGAAACCGCGATTTATCCTTTGGGCTCGGGCTTGACAAGACCCAATGCACCAAAGCCCGCGCGAAACCAAAGGCCCTCACATCCCAGGGCCAGAGACTCGCACAACCTCGGCCAAGGCCTCTGGCGGTAAATTATCTCGTAATTCGACGGCGGTTTTGTTGAGGATAGGATGACACCAATCAGGGGAAATTTCCGCCAAAGGAACCAACACAAATGCTCTTTCGTGCAATCTTGGGTGCGGCAATATCAATTCTTTGGGAGCTTTGATGCTTTGCAATTCCGGTGTAAGCTCCATCCATCGGAGGAATGTTTTACGGTTTGGCAATATTTTTTGCGCATCAGCAATCAAATCTAAGTCAAGTGTTCTTGGTCCCCAACGCTTTGAACGATCACGGCCGAATTCGGCTTCTATCTCTAATAAAACCGTCAATGCCTCATCAGCACTGCCCGGGAATTGAACAGAAACTGCACCATTTAAAAAATTTGGACCCGCGCCTTTGGGAAATGCTGGGGTCTCATACAAGGAGCTAACTCTATGAATATCAAAAGAGCATTCCGAAAGCCTGTTGATTGCGCAGTCAATTGACGTCGCGGGATCTCCGTAGGTGGAGGCAAGATTTGATCCAATTGCAACTAGCATCGGGTTTGTAAAACTGTCATGATTTAGCCTGACCTCACGTCATTAGGCCTGTGGTCGCTATAAGCTCGCCAGGGGCTAACCAGCAAACTCATGCTCTTGGCAAGCCAATTTTTGGAAGGAAACTTTGATGTTTTACCGCGACGAGCGTTTGGCGCTTTTTATTGATGGCTCCAACCTCTACGCAGCTGCTAAGGCGTTGTCGTTTGACATCGACTACAAGCTGCTCCGGCAAGAGTTCATGCGGCGAGGAAAGTTGCTTCGGGCATTTTACTACACCGCCTTGCTGGAAAATGATGAATATTCTCCCATCCGCCCGCTGGTGGATTGGTTGAATTACAATGGCTTCACCATGGTGACCAAACCAGCCAAAGAATATGTGGACAGCCAAGGCCGCCGCAAGGTCAAGGGCAATATGGATATCGAACTGACCGTCGACGCCATGGAGATTGCCGCCCATGTGGACCACATTGTGCTGTTCTCTGGCGATGGCGATTTCCGCCCCTTGATTGAGGCTCTGCAACGCAAAGGCGTTCGCGTTTCGGTGGTATCAACCATTCGCTCGCAACCGCCGATGATTTCCGATGAACTGCGCCGCCAGGCAGACAATTTCATTGAGCTTGATGAGCTTAAAGATGTCATCGGTCGCCCGCCGCGCGAGCCTGCGGAATATGAACGTCGCCCCGGTGCTGTTGAAGGCGTGACCAGCGAATACTAATCGAGGCACGGCGCCCATTTCGGGGCCAAGATGCATATCAGCGCTCAGGAAAACCACTTGGGCCTGATCCTCAAACCAGCTAGATCTTCGCGCGTGCCCCAGACCAGGGGCGCGCGCTTTCTATTTGGGATGGGCACCAGCCATGACAGCCACCGAAAAACCGCCTCTGACCCTTTTTCTTGCCGCCCCGCGAGGATTTTGCGCCGGGGTGGACCGGGCGATTAAGATCGTGGAAATGGCACTCGAGAAATGGAGCGCGCCGGTCTATGTGCGCCACGAGATCGTCCATAATCGCTATGTGGTGGATGGGCTGCGGGCCAAAGGCGCGGTATTTGTCGAAGAGCTCGAAGAATGCCCCGATGACCGGCCGGTGATTTTCTCGGCCCATGGGGTGCCCAAAACCGTCCCCGACGAAGCCAGCCGCCGCGAAATGCTGTTTGTGGATGCCACCTGCCCTTTGGTGTCCAAAGTCCATATGGAAGCCGGGCGGCATCACGAGAAGGGCCTACAAATCATCATGATCGGCCATGCGGGCCATCCGGAGACCATCGGCACTATGGGGCAACTGCCCGCAGGCGAAGTGCTGTTGGTGGAGAATGTCGCGGATGTGGCCAATGTCACCCCGCGCGATCCGCAAAGGCTCGCTTTCGTGACCCAAACCACCCTTTCGGTGGATGATACGATCGATATCGTCGCCGCGCTTCAGATGCGGTTTCCCGCCATTGTCGGCCCCCACAAAGAAGATATTTGCTACGCCACCACCAATCGCCAGGAATCGGTGAAAGCCATTGCGCCAAAAGCCGATGCGATCTTGGTGGTCGGTGCGCCAAATTCTTCCAACTCCAAACGCTTGGTGGATGTGGGCCGCAATGCAGGTTGCCGCTATGCACAATTGGTGGAGCGCGCCGATGACATCGATTGGCGGGCGCTTGAAGGCATCTCCAGCCTGGGCTTGACCGCTGGTGCCTCGGCTCCAGATGTGTTGATCGAAGAAGTGATCCAAGCCTGCCGAGATCGGTTTGATCTGACCATCGAAACCGTGGAAACCGCGCGAGAGAATGTGGAATTCAAAGTCCCGCGGGTGCTGCGCGAGCCGGTTTGAACCAAGGCGCGGATAGAGCACGCATAGGGCATGAGGCGCATATGAAAGACCTGCAACAGAATTCCGATCCAGAGATCCCTCGCGCTGCGCTTATCCTTGGCTTGGCCGGTGTCATCCCGTTTTTCTGGGGGGCCCTGACCGAGATTAGCCCAGCCTTGCTGCAATGGGGCCAAGAGATCTTGGGTGGGCGCTTCATCGGTCAATATGTGCAGATTTTCTACGGCACCATCATCTTATCATTCATGTCCGGGGTTCTGTGGGGATTTGCCACCAAAGCCCAAGGCAGCACAGCCGCCCTTGGCTATGGGCTGAGCACCCTGCCCGCCCTTTGGGCATTTTTCTTTGTGGGAGGCGGGGCAGATCGCTCTAGCTGGTTTCTCATTGCGGGGTTTTTAGGGCTTTTGGGCTTGGATTATGGGTTTTGGCGGCTTGGGCTGGCCCCATCCTGGTGGATGTCCCTGCGCAATTTTCTGACCCTGTTGGTGGTGGGCTGCCTCACGCTGGGGCTGTTGTTTTGACCCTCTCGCCCCATGCAGATGCGCAGACCATCGCGGTCTATGACGAAAATGCCGCCGGTTACGCGGATATGTTCGACACGGGCAAACCCTATCCCCGGCTTGAGGCGTTTTTGACAGGGCTCGCCCCCGGCGCGCGTTTACTGGATCTGGGCTGCGGGGTTGGCGCGATGTCGGCGCGCATGGGCGCGGCAGGCCATGATGTGCTGTCGCTTGATGCCTCAGAAGGCATGGCCCGCATCGCCAAAACCCGCCATGGGATCGAGGTCCGCTTAGGCAGCTTTGATGATATCCCCAAGCTTGGGAAATTCGATGGAATCTGGGCGCATTTTTCCCTGCTTCATGCACAGCGCAGGGCCCTGCCCGGCTATCTTTGCGATATCCACCAGGCCTTGCATCCTGGGGGACGGTTTCTCATAGGGATGAAATCTGGAAAGGGTGACGCCCGCGATGGGCTAGGTCGCCACTATACCTATGTCACCGAGGAAGAATTGACCGTTATGATGCAATGCGCGGGCTTTACCGTGACCGAGATCGACACAGGGGCCTCCAAGGGCTTTGACGGGGTTCAGGCCCCTTGGGTCATCATCTGTGCCCATGGCTGAGCTTTATGCCTATACTGATGGCGCCTGCAGTGGCAATCCTGGCCCTGGCGGCTGGGGAGCGTTGTTGATCGCGCGTCAAGGCGATGAAGTGCTGCGCGAGCGGGAGCTGTCTGGCGGCGCGGCGCAGACCACCAATAACCGGATGGAATTGCTCGCCGCCATCACGGCGCTGGAAACCTTGGAACGCCCCTCTTCACTGACCCTGGTGACCGACAGCGCCTATGTGAAAGACGGGATCACCAAATGGCTGGCGGGCTGGAAACGCAATGGTTGGAAAACCGCAGCGAAAAAGCCCGTGAAGAATGAAGATCTGTGGAAACGGCTCGATGCGGCCCAAGCTCGTCATGAAATCGATTGGCAATGGGTCAAGGGCCATGCGGGCCATCCGGAGAACGAACGCGCCGATGCCCTGGCTCGTGCGGGGATGGCCCCGTTCAAGCCAGAGAAATGATAAAGCTCATGAGAGGCTTTCGGGCATCTCATAGCCGCGCAGGAAATCTTCGGCCGCAAGCGGCTTGCCCCCCGGGCGCTGAGCCCGGGTGATCTGCACCGCGCCCTCGCCGCATGCGATGCGCAGCCCGCCCAGATGCGTGCCTGGCACCCCAGAGCCCTCTGCGAGGCGCGATCCAAGCAGTTTCACCCGAGCACCATTGATTTCGCACCAAGCGCCCGGGAATGGCGCGATGCCTCGGATCAGGCGGTCAATCTCGACCGCAGGCCGGGTCCAATCCACCCGGGCTTCAGATTTATCGATCTTCTCGGCGTAGGTGACGCCCATCTCGGGTTGCGGATCCGGGGACAAGTTATCGAATTGCGCCAGCGCCACTACCACCAGCCGCGCCCCCTGTTCGGACAGCCGGTCATGCAGATCTGCCGCGGTATCCTCGGCCCCGATCGGCAGCGCCTCGCGCAGCAATACCGGGCCGCTATCGAGCCCAGCTTCCATTTGCATGATACAGATCCCGGTTTCAGCGTCGCCAGCCATGATCGCCCGCTGGATCGGCGCCGCCCCGCGCCACCGGGGCAAAAGCGACGCGTGGATATTCACGCAGCCGCCTTTGGGCGCGTCCAGCACCGCTTGGGGCAGGATCAGCCCATAGGCCACGACCACAGCGATATCGGCATCAAGCGCGGCAAATTCTTGCTGCGCCTCTGGACTGCGCAAACTGGTGGGATGACGGACAGGCAAACCCAGCGTTTCGGCCCGCGCTTGCACTGGGCTGGGCCGAGGCTTTTTTCCCCGCCCGGCCGGTCGCGGCGGCTGGCAATAGACACAGACGATCTCATGACCTGCCTGCACCAAGGCGTCTAGAACCGGAACGGAAAATGCCGGTGTGCCCATGAAAGTGATCCGCATATCCGCCCCTTCGCGCCTGTTTCCGCCCCGTACCTGCCCGCCCGCTGCAGCACTGACAAGCCCTGCGGAGCAAAGAGGGCGCTCCCGCCCGGATTTGGCCCTATCGGGCCGCATCCCGTTGGGCCCAGCAGCCGCGCAAAAGCGCGGCTGCCCTCCACAGGACCGGATCCCGAGCGCTTTCGTTCAATCTGCCGCGCAACCGCAGCGCGCAGCGCTGCTGGGCCCAACCAGCCAAGGCGCGATAGCGCCGCGGATGGGCGGGAGCCTCCCTTTGCCTCAGCAGACAATGCCTAACCAGAACGCAGGTTACGCGTCGCCGCCACACCGTGAACAGCTATGCAGCAGGCTCAGCCTCGCCGCAATTTCTCATAGCGTTTGAGCAACATTTGACGCCGAGTTCGGCTCAGCCGATCCAAATAGATCTTGCCGTTCAAATGATCAATCTGATGTTGCACACTGGTGGCCCAAAGCCCGGAAAACTCGCGCTCGACCTCGGCCCCTGCCCCATCAAGATAGCGCACCACCACCCGCGCCGGGCGCTCAAATTTGGCCGAAATCCCCGGCAGGTTGGGGCTAGCCTCTTCATGGCTGCGCATTTCCTCAGAAGCGGCCACCAATTCGGGATTGGCCATACGCACCGCTTGGCCCCGGCTTTCCGATGCATCCACCACCGCCAGCCGCGCCATCACCCCGATTTGGGGCGCTGCCAACCCTACCCCGGGCATGGCTTCCATGGCCGCAATCATCTCGTCCCAAATGGCGCGCACCACCTCATCTACCACGGCCACTGGCGCTGCCGGGGTTTGCAGCCGTTTATCGGGCCATGGGATAAAGGGGCGATGCGCCATGGCTTAGTCCTTTTAAGACCGCGCGCGGTCGCGCTTTAGCTTGACCATCTTGCGGGTGATCAATTGCCGCTTCAGCCCTGACAGATAATCAATGAACAGCTTGCCATCGAGGTGATCAATCTCATGCTGCACGCAAGTGGCCCAAAGCCCGTCAAATGTCTCGCGCTGCTCAGCCCCTTTCGGATCGATCCATTGCACTGTCACCTCTTTGGGCCGGGTCACTTCCGCATAGACATCGGGGATCGACAAACAGCCCTCTTCATAGACGCTGGTCTCGTCTGAGCTCTCAAGGATCTGCGGATTGAACATGGCCATGGGGCGCGGGCTTTCGCCCTCTTCCTTAACGCAATCCATCACAATCAACCGGGTGTTGATCCCGATCTGCGGCGCGGCCAGCCCAATGCCCGGCGCTTCATACATGGTCTCAAGCATATCCTCAGCCAGCTTGCACAGCTCATCGGAAAGATCAGCCACAGGGGCAGAGGCTTTTTTCAGCCGCGGGTCGGGATGGATCAAGATCGGATAGAGAGACATATCTGCCATCTAAGACAGGCGCAGGGTTGGTGCAATCTCTGCCCCGGTTCCCGGCATGGTTTTTGCCGCCATTTTCGCAAATTTCCGCGCCATCCCAGGGCCATCTCCCGTCGCGCCCCCTTGCGAGCCGCGCATATCCCGTTAGCTTCCCCCTGTTCCCAGTTGCCGGCAGGAGGCCCCATGTCCCAGTCCTTTGACCCCCGTTTTGACCAAGCCCATGATCGCCGGGGCAGCAATTGCAGCAAATGGGACGGGATGGAGCGGATTTTTGGTGTGCCTTCCCAAGATGGGCTGGCCATGTGGGTGGCGGATATGGATTTCCGCGCTCCCGATTGTGTTCAGCGCGCCCTAGCCGATTACACCGCCCGCGGCATTTATGGATATGCGGACACAGAAACCGCTCTGGCCGAGGCCACCGCTTGGTGGATGCAAACCCGCCATGGCTGGGCGCTGGACCCCAGCCATGTGATGAGCACCAATGGGATGGTCAATGCGGTGGCCCTGGCTTTGGACGCGTTCAGCGCCCCAGGCGATGGGGTGGTGATCTTCACCCCGGTCTACCACGCGTTTCGCCGGGTGATCGAAGCCTCAGGCCGCCATGTGGTGGATTGCCCCCTGGCCGAACAAGAAGACCGCCATGTTATGGATCTCGCCGCTTATGACGCTCTGATCACGGAAAACACTAAAATCATCATCCTTTGCTCGCCCCATAATCCCGGCGGGCAGGTCTGGACCCTTGATGAATTGCGCGCCCTGGCCGATTTCGCCAAGCGCCATGATCTGATCTTGATCTCAGACGAGATCCATCACGATCTGGTTTACCCCGGACATACGCATACCCCCATGGCAGTGGCCGCTCCGGAAATCGCTGAGCGGCTGGTGATGATGAGCGCCACCACCAAAACTTTTAACATCGCAGGCGCGCATATCGGTCAGGTCACCATTGCTGATCCCGCCCTGCGCGCCCGCTTCATGGCCAGTAAAAAAGCCACCGCCACCGGCCCTGGATCATTTGGGTTGATCATGGCCGAGGCTGCATATTCGCCCGAGGGCGCGGAATGGCTGGACGGGCTAATGGCTTATCTTGATGGCAATCGAAAGCTCTTTGACCAGGGGATTGCGGCAATTCCAGGGCTGCGCTCCATGCCGCTAGAGGCCACCTATCTGGCCTGGGTGGATCTATCGGGCACTGGCATGAGCCAAAGCGAGATCACCCATAGGGTGCGCCAAAACGCCAAAATCGCTGCCAGCCCCGGCGCGGATTTTGGCCCGCGCTCAGAGCATTGGCTGCGATTTAACCTGGGCATGCCACGCGCCCAAATAACTGAGGCCGTCTCGCGCTTGCAAAACGCCTTTGGCGATCTGCAATAAGCGCGGCGGCGGCGCAGATCAGGCCTCTTTCACCGGGCGCAGCACATGGGGTTTGGTGGGATCATAAAGGGCGCTGTCAGGAAATTCCGTGACCTCGGCCAGCGCCGGTCCCACCAGGATCAAAGCGGTGCGGGTGATTTTGCTCTCGCGCACTTTTGCCTGAATATCCGACAAACTGCCCCGCAGGATCATCTGATCGGGCCAGCCCACGCGATACACCACCGCCACAGGGCATTCCGCCCCGTAATGGGGCGTCAGCACCCGCTCAATCTCGCGCAGAGCGCGGATGCCCAGATGGATCGCCAATGTGGTGCCAGTGCGGGCAAAGTTTTCCAGCGTCTCACCGGCGGGCATGCCCGTGGATTTCATAGAAACCCGAGTCAGCACGATGGATTGCGCCACTTCCGGCACGGTGAGTTCTTGCCCCAGTGCCGCCGCCGCCGCCGTGTAGGCAGGCACGCCGGGGATAATCTCATAGGCGATCCCGTCACGCTTCAGCAGGCGAATTTGCTCTGCGATTGCTCCATAAAGCGAAGGATCGCCCGAATGCACCCGGGCCACATCCTCGCCGCGCTCCCGCGCCTGCAAAATCAACCCATGGGTTTCCTCTAAAGTCATGGGTGCCGTATCGGCCACCAAAGCCCCTTCGGGGGCGCCGGCCACCACTTCGGCGGGCACAAGCGAGCCCGCATATAGGCAAACCGGGCAGGCCGCGATGCGTTTGGCCGCTTTCAAAGTGAGCAGTTCCGGATCGCCGGGACCGGCCCCGATAAAATAGACTTTCATGGGCTTTCCTTTCCCGGTTCAGGCCGCGCCTGCGTGTTTTTTGGCATAGCCCCGCGGGGTATACATGGCCGGGCCATCGCCGCGTTCGACCTGCCGCGATTGCGACGAGCCCACCAATACCACGGTGAGCATATCCACCTCGTCCACTTCCAACGCCTCGAGCGGGCGATAGCGCAGATGCTCTTCGGGCCGCCCCAAAGATGTGGCCAGCAGAACCGGGCAATCCGCGGGGCGGTGTTTGAGCAAAATATCCCGCGCCTCGGCCAAAAGCGTGCGGCGGGTTTTCGACACCGGGTTGTAGAAAGCGATGACAAAATCGCCTTCGGCTGCGGCTTTGATCCGGCGCAGGATATCGTCACGCGGGGTCAGCAGATCGCTTAGGGAGATCGCACAAAAATCATGCCCCAATGGCGCGCCCGCCCGCGCGGCCGCCCCTTGCAGCGCCGAGACCCCGGGCGCGCTCGAGACCGCAACGCGCATGGCAGCGTCGCTAAGATCGCCCTTATCAAGCAATTCAAACACCAATGCGCCCATAGCATAGATACCCGCATCCCCCGAGCAGATCAGCGCCACGCGCTTGCCCTGCGCCGCCAGTTCCAGCGCATA
This sequence comes from Mangrovicoccus sp., assembly GCA_025800345.1. Lineage (GTDB taxonomy): Bacteria > Pseudomonadota > Alphaproteobacteria > Rhodobacterales > Rhodobacteraceae > JANSYP01. Next base: position 52,563 of record JAOXSB010000163.1, read on the forward strand.
GCGGCAGCGCTCTGTCTCGCCGCCCAAGGGGAAATCATGGCGCGGCTTGCCCGCCGCCAGCGGCCCCAGAAGATCGATGTAAAGCCCATAGCCCACAAGCTCATCGGCCTGAGCCACCAATTTGCTGGCCTCAGGGGTGCGCCAATCAGCCTGACCCGGCCCGATCCCCACCAGTGCCAAATGCCCCCGTGCCCGTCCGGGCAAGGCATCTGGGTGCTCTGCATCAATGGGCTGAGGCGCACGGGCCAAGGCGCAGGTCACGGTCGCGCCTTTGCGCTTTTCCACGGCCAGCACCGCATCGGGCCCGGCCAGCGCCAACGCCGCCCCTTCGGACACCCCATGGCAGCCGATCTCGGCAAAAACCACATCGGACGGGTTGGCCAAGCGGGCTGCCTCGGCTTCCAACTCGGCTGGGGTAAAGAGCCTTAACGGCACGCCCAAACGCTCTGCCAGCGCCAGCATAGCCGGTTCATCCGCCTTAAGATCCACACTGGCCAGCGCGGCAACCGCACCAGGCGCGATACCGGCCTCTGCCAGCACCTCTTGCGCCAATGCCCAAAGATCCTCGGGGGCTGCGTCACGGGCACAGCCCAGACCCAGCACATAATGCTGCGGATGATAGACCAAACGCTTAGGCCCGGCCTCCTGCGGCGTTTCACTGACCACCAGGCTGACCGGATCGGCCCCCTCGCGGGGCTCCAGATCAAACAGCGCCCCCTCTGGGCGCAGCCCTGCCCCGGCCAAGATCGCCGCCATCGCGTCTTTGGCATCCTCGGGGTTGGCCAGGCGGTGCCCAGCGGGCGGCATATCCAGCGCCACACCCAGAGCCAGATCCCCTGCGGTGGTGACCGCCGCCCTGGCCTGGAGCGCTGCAGAGATCTCATGGGCCAAACGATTGGCCCCTCGGTGACCACCCAAAAGCGGCACCACCACAGCGCCATCATCGGAGACCGAAAGCACGGGCGGCTCCAACCGTTTATCGGCCAGCAAAGGTGCCACCGCCCGGATCAAAATCCCCGAAGCGCAGACCCCGACAATCGGCGTGCCCGCGGCAAATAATGCCCGCGCATGATCCAGCACATTGGCAAATTCCACATCGCAGCCCGATGTGCGGTCCGCGCGGCCATGCAGCGGCAGGCCCAAAGCCTTGGCCACGCGCCGCGCGGTGTCTTGGCCCGAGGCGTTGATACATAGCACAACCGGGGTCACAGAAGCGGCAGTCACAGCCATGGATCGGTCTCCTTTGCGACCAAAATCATAGAGAAATACGGGGCCTCTTCCGGGGCCTCAGCCAAAGGCAAACAAACCCCGTCGGGCAGGCCTGCACGGGCGACATAAGTGGCACGATCAAGCAGCCCTTGCGCTGCCAGGAAGGTCCGGATGCGCGGCAGGTGGCGGCCCAGTTTCATGAGCACCAGGGTTTCGGCCCCGTCCATACGGGCGCTGAGCTGGGCATCGGGCAAGGTAGCTGGCAGTATCGTGACCACTCCATCACGGGCCGCCAAGGGCAAGCGGGCCTGCGCCGCACATGCGGTGATCGACGTCACCCCAGGCACCACTTCCACCAAGAAACGATCCGCCAGGCGCGCTTGCAAATACATGAAAGAGCCATAAAAAAGCGGATCGCCCTCACAAAGCGCCACCACATCGCGCCCGGCTTGCAGATGGGCTGCGATTTCCGCCGCGCCTTGATCATAAGCGTCTTGGGCCGGTTTGCGCGCGCGGCTCATGGGCACATCAATGCGGATCTCCGCCGCGCCCGCCGGGATCAGATCCGCCGCGATGGAACGGGCAAAGCTCTCGCCCCCGGCCAAGGCCGGATATGCGATCACCTGGGCGGCCTCGATCAGCCCCGCCGCCCGGCGGGTGATCAAGCCCGGATCCCCCGGCCCAAGCCCTACCCCAATCAATACGCCTTGCTCAGCCAAGACCTGCTCCTTTTCCGCAAATTCCCTGCGTTTTCCCCAAGGCCCAGCCGCGCGCAAGCGCGGCTGCCGGGCCCAACCAGCCAAGGCGCGCCAGCGCCGCGAATGGGCGGGAGCGCCCCTGTTTTATCATGACTTGATCAGCGCCCATTGGGTGACTGGCATCAAACGGTCCCAGCCACGATAGGGCCCCACCGGACGCGCCCGGGAAATCTCGATCCGGGTCAGCGTGCCGCCATATCTTGCCTGCAAGTCCAATAGCAGCGCTTCGCTTTCCAAGGTCACCGCATTGGCCACCAGCCGCCCATGGGGTTTGAGCGCCTGCCAAGCCGCCACAAACACCTGC
>JAOXSB010000166.1 GCA_025800345.1 Mangrovicoccus sp.
AGCCTTTCAGCCGCTGAGGCTTTTGGCCTGAAGGATCGTGGCCATATCGCCCCGGGGCGACGGGCCGATATCGTCGCTGTGAACAGCTTAGAAAACTGCGACGCACAGTTTGTGATCACAAAAGGGCAAAGGGTCGATCCAAAGGCACCACCGCGCCCTGCTCCAGTATCTCCACCGGGCGGCCATACAGTTCATCTGCCTGAAATTACGCCGGAAAGTTTTCGCGCGCGCTCTAATCGCCTCGAAACCCCGGTGATTGGCATATTGCCCGGCAAGATCTTAACAGAGCATCTCACCGAAGATATTCCCGTGATTGATGGGGACAAACTCCCCGACCCAAGCCGCGATTTGATCCGCATCACCGTGATTGAACGCCATGGGAAAAATGGAAACATTGCAAATGGCTTTACCCGAGGCTTTGGCCTGCAAAGCGGTGCCATCGCGTCCACAGTTTGCCATGATCATCACAATCTCGCATTGGTCGGCACAAATTACGCAGATATGGCCCTCGCGGCCCAACATATTGCGAAATTGGGCGGCGGATTTGCGGTGGTTAATGACGGGCAAATTCTAGCTGACCTCGCG
>JAOXSB010000203.1 GCA_025800345.1 Mangrovicoccus sp.
CCCATGCCAGGAGCGGAAACTCTGGTCACTTTGCCTTTGGTCTGGGTGGGGGCGCCTTGCGGCAACGCTTGGCAAAACCGGCCATTGCGTTTGGCTTTTGAGCGCGCCTGTATCTTTCGCCCCTTAGCCACCGCGGCTTTAGATGCGGCGGGGATCACTTGGGATGTGGCGGTGGAATCGGAAAATATGCGCTCGATCGCGGCCACGGTCAGCGCTGATTTGGCGGTGCATGTGGATATTGATGGCGATGATTTCGGCTATGGTGAAAAGATCGAGCATGGCGGGGCCTTGCCTGAAGTGGGGGATATATCGATCAATCTTTATCGCCGCAGCTTGCCTGCGGGCAGCGCCCCGGCGCCGGGCGTGAATGAAATGGCCGAGATGATCCGCCAGGCCTATCACAAGGGCGAGATCCCCGCCGGTGCGCGCCATGCGGGCTGCTCTCGGTAAAGAAATTTCCCGCAATTCTCAAAAACTCGCGGCTTTGGACCATGCGCCCTCTTGCTCGCGCATCGCG
>JAOXSB010000208.1 GCA_025800345.1 Mangrovicoccus sp.
AATCAGTTCCGCAGCGTCGGGTTTCGTGAGCCGCGCAAGCTCTATGATCGTTTCATGCAAGGGGCTGAGCCCATGGAGCCCTTCAAATTCAGGCCGATGGGTGACCACGAACATCACCGGCAGACCTTTTGAGCGTTCCACAAGATGTTGGTAAAGCTCGACCGTTGTGGGATCTGTGAAATGGGCGTCTTCGAACAAGCCCAATAGGGGCTTGCCATGAGACATATTCAGCAAACGCCCCACCAGATACTCATAAGCTTTCTGGCTGGCCGCGGATCCGGCCACAGCGGGCACGGGATAGCGTTGACCGGCATCGAGCCCCAGCAAAGGCGCCAAAAAAGGCCCCGCTTCCTTGGGATCAATGCCGCCTGCGCGCAGCAATCTATCAAGCTTATTGAGCCGGATTTCCACCGGGTCATCGCGGGTGATGCCAGCATCATTTTCCACCGCAACCACCACAGGATGGCCCGCAGAGCTGGAATGAAAGCTCGACCCGTAATAGCGGCGCAGCTGGATATCTTGGCCTTTTTGCGCATCCGCAAAGGCAGACAATAAACGGGTTTTGCCGATCCCAGGCGGCCCCGACAAAAAGATCACCTGGGAGTCGCCTTGTTGCGCCTTTTCCCAAGCGCTGTTCAAGAGCTCCATTTCCGCGCGGCGGCCCAAAAGCGGCACCAAATCCTCAGACGATTTTCGCCGGGGCCCTTGAAACACACCAAGCGCTTCGCAATAGGCTACGGGTTCCGGCAAGCCTTTCAGCTGCAATGGCGGATGTTGTTTCAAATGCAGCTCTGGGGGCAGCAATTTGCAGGTATCCGCGCTGATCAAGACCTGGCCTGGATTACCTTGTTCTTGCAGCCGCGCCGCCAGATTTGGGGTTTCCCCCACGACACTATCCTTATGCTCGGGCGAGCCAAACACATCCCCCACCACCACCAACCCGGTGGCGATTCCCACCCGGCAGGTCAGGGGCGCGCCAAGGGGGTCGGCCAGCTTGACCACCTCTTTCACGATCTCCAAGCCCGCGCGCACGGCCCGTTCCGCGTCATTTTCATGGGCCATTGGATAGCCAAAATAAGCCATCACCCCATCGCCCAAATAAGGGGCTGCAAAACCGTGGTATTTCTCAACCACAGCCCCCACCGCCGCGCGATAGCGTTCGAGCATCCAGCCCATATCCTCGGGATCAAACCGCGCCGCCAGAGCCGTCGATTCCACCATATCAGCGATCAACACCGTGAGTTGGCGCCGCTCGGCTTGTCGTTGTGCGGGGGCGATGGGATCAGTTGCGGGGTCTATCACCGCAGGCAAAAACGCCAATTGCTGGGCTGCGCGCAGGATCTTGCGGCGATGGCCAAGCGATAACACGCCAATTTGCTGCAAATCCGCGTCGCTTAACTCCCCAAGCATATCAAGCTCGATATGATGCCCGGAGAAATCCGATATGTATTGCGCCAACCCAAGCTGGGTCAGCCAGTCTTTCATCGTCATCAGATCCGCTCCGCGCCGCGATCCAGCACTTGCTCTGCCCCATATCGAAAATCCGCGGCAGCCCCAAGGATTACCACGTGTCCAGCATAGAGCAGGCACAACCTTGAGAAGACCTTTGGCGCCTGACCCCAAGAAAACTGCCCTGGTTTTCCTATGGCAACGTTAAAGTTTGTGCGGAATCGCGGCGCATTGAGGGTGCTCGCCCGGTGGAAATCATCAAAGGCACGGGCAAAGGCACGGGCCGCTGCGGTCTTCGCGCGCTCTGGCTTGACCGGTGCTTGACAGCGGCGAGCCGGTGCCGTCCTGTGCCACAAAGCGTTTTTAGTGAGGCCCAACATGCGCCGTTCAATCTTGATCCCCGTCATGGCTCTGACAGGGCTTGCCGCCTGTGTGGATACCCGTCTGCCCATCACCGATGGGGCGATCACCAGCGCGGAGGATTTTAACACCACCGTCGCGGGGAATTACTATGCCACCGAGGATTTCGGCATCACCATCCAGCCCAATGGCCGCTATGCGGGCACTCAGAATGGCGAGGAATTTAGCGGATCTTGGGTCTTTGCCGATGGCAAGGTCTGCCTGACCCAAACCGCGCCCGCCAAATTGCCCGCCAATTGCCAAAGCTGGTCAGTCAAAGGCAATGCGTTCCGCATCAGTGGCAGCCAAGGGGCCACCACCTATGTGTATCGCTATCCGCTGCCGCGCTCTTATGAACAGCGCATTGGTCTAAAATCTTAAACATTTCCCCGGCGGGCGCGCCGCTTGGTTAAGCCCTCCGAAATCGACCGGCTCTAAGGTCTCGCTGTCAGAGCTCTGACAGTGACGAGTACCGGTGCCTCGGCATCGGCAGTGGGGTCCGCCGCCCGCGGACCCCGTGTTTCCCCAAGCCTTCCCCCTATCGCCGCTTGCGAGATCTTTGGCCCGCATCTTTGGCCGGATATCCTTGGCCTAACGGGCGCCCCATGACTTGCCCCGCCCCCATGGCCCAGGCTAGCAAGCCAAAGATGGCTAAGCTGTATTTTCACTACTCCACCATGAATGCGGGCAAATCCACCGCCCTGCTGCAAGCGGATTACAATTACCGCGAACGGGGGATGCAAACCCTGCGCCTGACCGCTGCCGTGGACACCCGCGGCGGGCCGGGCCGCATTGCCTCGCGCATTGGCATCAGCGCCGAAGCCCATGGGTTTGATCCCGAAGATGATCTGTTCGAGCTGATCAAAACCTATTTGGGCCAGCAAAGCTGCGCCTGCGTATTTGTAGATGAGGCGCAGTTTTTGACCCAAGCGCAGGTTTGGCAATTGGGCCGCACGGTGGATGATTTGGCCGTGCCGGTGATGTGCTATGGGCTGCGGGTAGATTTCCGGGGCCAGCTTTTCCCCGGCTCCGCCGCGCTATTGGCCATTGCCGATGAAATGCGCGAAGTCCGCACCATCTGCCATTGCGGGCGCAAAGCCACGATGGTGGTGCGCCTGGGGGCCAATGGGCGGCCGCTGCAAGACGGCGCTCAGGTGCAAGTGGGCGGCAATGAAACCTATGTCTCGCTTTGCCGGCGCCATTGGCGCGCCGCCATTGCCGGGGATGCGGCGGCAATCTCCGGCTAAAGCTGGTTCGGCACCGGCTTATGGGCGAAAAACGCCTCCAGATTGTCCAGCGCCATATGCCCCATCGCTTCGCGCACCTCCTGCGCAGCGGTGCCCAGATGCGGCAAAAGCACGGTGTTTTCCATATCTCGCAACGCCTCGGGCACCGCGGGCTCGTGCTCGTAAACATCAAGCCCCGCCCCCGCCAAAACCCCCTTTTGCAGCGCCTCGATCAATGCGGTCTCCTCCACCACATCGCCGCGAGAGATATTGATCAGAAGACCGCCCGGCTTGAAGGCTTGCAAAAGCGCGCGGTTCATCAGGTGATGGGTCTCGGCCCCGCCCGGCACCGCCAGCACTGTGACATCGGCCTGGGCCACCAGCTCCGCCAGGCTGCCAAGCTGCCGGGCAGGCAGGCCCGGATCCGCGAGGGGGGAGCGGTTGTAAAACACCACCTCCATGCCAAAGCCGAAATGCGCCCGCTTGGCGATGGCTTTGCCGATGCGCCCCATGCCGATCACGCCCAAGCGCTTGCCGGTGATATGGGTGCCCAGCATTTGCGTTGGATGCCAGCCTTGCCAGTCGCCCCGGCGCACGAGCCGTTCTCCCTCGCCCGCGCGGCGCGCCACCATGAGCATCAGCATCAGGGCAATATCGGCCGTGGCATCGGTCACCGCCCCAGGCGTGTTCGACACCACCAGCCCGGCGCTTTGGGCCGCCGCGATATCGATATGATTATAGCCGACCCCGAAATTTGCCAAGATCCGGGCCCGGGTCGGGCCGGCCTGGGCAAAGATCTCTGCCCCGTAAAGATCGCCCAAAGTGGGCAGCACCCCGTCATAATCGCGCAGCGAGGCGATCAATTCCTCTGGCGTAAGCGGCGCGGTGCTGGGGCGCTGTGTGATGTCAAACAACTGCGCGGCCCGCGCGGTGACGCTGTCGGGCATGGGGCGGGTGATCAGCAGTTTCGGCGCCATCAGAACATCCGCCCGCCCAAGGGCACCTCTTGATCTGGGCGCAGCAACACCACCTCGCCTTGCGCATCGGGCAGACCCAGCACCAGCACTTCGGACATGAAAGGCCCGATCTGGCGCGGCGGGAAATTCACCACCGCCAGAACTTGCCGCCCGATCAAAGCTTCGGGGCTGTAATGGGCGGTGATCTGCGCCGAGCTTTTGCGCGTGCCAATTTCCGGGCCGAAATCCAGCCAAAGCTTGATCGCGGGTTTGCGCGCCTCGGGAAACGGCTCGGCCTGCGTGATGCGCCCAACGCGAATATCGAGCTTTTGGAAGGTCTCGAAATCGGTGGGCGCGCTCATTTCCCCAATTCCCGAGACCGATCCGCCGCTGCTTCCACCGTGCGCTCCACCAAAGGCGGCAAGCCGGTTTGCGCATCCATCAGAACTTTTAGCCCCGCCTCGGTGGTGCCTGCAGGGCTGGTCACATTGATGCGCAGCTGCGCCGGGCTTTCATCCGCCGCTTCGGCCAAAGCCCCGGCCCCCGATACGGTCGCCCGGGCCAGCGACAGCGCCAGATCCGGGGCCAGCCCCTGGGCCACCCCCGCCGCCGCCAAGCATTCGATCATATGGAACACATAGGCCGGGCCAGAGCCGGAAACGGCAGTGACCGCATCCATCTGGCTTTCGCTTTCCAGCCGGATGGTCTGACCCACCGCTTGCATAAGGCTCTCGGCCAGATCCAGCGCCGCCGCATCCGCGGCCCCATTGCCGATCAGCGCGGTGATGCCTTGGCCGATGGCCGCAGGGGTGTTGGGCATGGTGCGAATGATCGGGGTCGCGCCGTCCAGCAGCGCTTCGAACCGGGCCAGATCCGTGCCCGCAGCGATGGAAATAAACAGCGTCTCGCCCCCGCCCAAGGCCTGCAAAGCGGGCAAAGCATCGCCAATCATCTGGGGTTTGACCGCCACCACCACCACCGCTGGAGCCGGGGGCAGATCCTCATTCAACCGCAGCCCGCTCTGCGCTTTCAGCCAATCGGATGGGGCCGGATCCAGCACCGTGACCGCATCGGGCGCAATGCCCTGCGCCAGCCAGCCCTGCAATAATGCGCTGCCCATTTTTCCGCAGCCCAGCAGGACAAGCCCGCGCCGGTTAATCTCTTCCACGTCTCATGCCCCCCGATGGTTCGGGGGATATGATTAGGCCCGGCCGTAAGCCTCTGCAATGGCCACCTGCATGGCCGTATGCACGGGCTCTTCGCCCCAAGTGGCCAGTTGAAACGCTGGATAGAACCGCTCGGCCGCGGCCACCGCATTGGAAATCAATGTGGTGATCTGATCGGTGCTGGCCATTTGCCCGCCCGCCAGCACCAGCCCGTATTTATAGACCATCAGCTTTTGTTCTTCCCAATAGGAGAACGCCCCGGCCCAACACATATCATTGGCGGCATTGAGCGCCTCGAATAGCTCGGGCCGCCGCGCCTCGGGCGGGTCCATGTCAAAAGTGGTGATCATACGCAGAATTTCGTCATGGCCGCTCCAGGCCAGGGTGATGGCATAGGTCTTCCACTGACCTTCCACCACCATCGCGATCTGATCATCGCCGACGCGGTCAAATTCCCACTCGTGGTGCTCGGCTAGGGATTCGACAATATCAATGGGATGCAGTTCTTCGGCGTCCAACGCGTGTTCGGAAAGGGACATGCTCGGCCTCGTCTGTTGCGCCCTTTATCTTTTGGGGACAAAGACCCCCAACCAGGGCTTGGTGCCTGCTCAATCTGCGGCGGGATTTTTCCCGTCCACACCCCGATGGTGTGGGATCAAAACCCGTCTGTAAAGTGAAATGTCGTTAACAAAACATGACACCCCCCAAGATCTAGGGGGACCCCTCTGGATCTAGAGGGCATCGCTAAGATTACAGGCAAATGAAAAACCCCGCGGCACAGCGCGGGGTTTGGCAGGTTATTCGGCGCGATTTTCTTAGGCGGCTTTGTCCAATCCGCGGCCTTTGAGCAGCGCATCCACACCGGGCATACGCCCGCGAAACCCTGTATAAGCTGCCTCTGCTTCCACCGTGCCGCCCACGGACAGGATCTGGCTTTCCAACTTTTGTGCCGTTTGCGGATCAAAGGCGCCCCCCGCCTCGTCAAAGGCAGCAAAGGCATCAGCATCCATCACTTCGGACCACATATAGCTGTAATACCCGCTGGAATATCCATCACCGGCGAAAATATGGGCAAATTGCGGCGTTGCATGGCGCATCCCGATCGCTGCGGGCATGCCAATATCGGCCAAGATCTCGGCTTGGCGCGCCATGGTATCTGCGGGGGCTGCGCCTTCGTGAAAGGCCAGATCCACCAGGGCCGAGGCCACATATTCCACCGTGGCAAAGCCTTGATCGAAATTCTGCGCCGCCAAGAGACGTTCCAGCATATCGGCGGGCATGGGCGCGCCGGTTTCCGCATGGGTGGCAAATTCCGCCAGCACTTCGGGCACCTCGAGCCAATGCTCGTAAAGCTGGCTGGGCAATTCCACGAAATCGCGCGCCACCGATGTGCCCGACAGGCTTTCATAGGTCACATTGGACAGCATCTGATGCAGCGCATGGCCAAATTCATGAAACAGCGTGCGCGCATCATCATAGCTTAGCAGCGCCGGCGCGCCTTCGGACGGTTTGGCAAAGTTGCACACATTGATCACGATGGGGCGAATATCCCCGGCCAGCTTTTGCTGGGCCCGCATGGCCGAACACCAAGCGCCCGAGCGTTTTGAGCCCCGGGCAAAATAATCGCCGATGAACAGCGCCAGATGCTGGCCATTGCGGGTCACCTCCCATGCGCGGGCATCGGGATGGTATAGCGGCAGATCCACGGCGCGAAATTCCAGACCAAATAGCCGCTGCGCGCAGGCAAAGGCCGCCTCGATCATGCGGTCCAGCTGCAAATAAGGTTTGAGCGCGCTTTCATCGAGATCATGTTCCGCTTTGCGCCGGGCTTCGGCGTAATAGCGCCAATCCCAAGCTTGAAGATCCCCATTGATGCCATCCTCATGAAGCATCTGGGCCAGCACCGCGCCATCGGCCTCGGCCTGGGCGCAGGCGGGCTGCCACACCGCCATGAGCAGATCGCGCACCGCCTGAGGCGTTTTCGCCATCTCGGTTTCCAGCTTGTAAGCGGCAAAACTGTCATAGCCCAGCAGCGCCGCCCGTTCTTGACGCAAAGCCAGGATCTCGGCGGTGATGGCCCGGTTATCGGTCTGACCGCCATTGGCCCCGCGCGCCGCCCATGCGCTATAGGCCCGCTCGCGCAGGACGCGGTTGGGGCAAAATTGCAAAAACGGCACGATGAGCGAACGCGACAGGGTCACGATATGCCCCTCCATCCCGCGTTCTTGCGCCGCCGCCCGGGCCGCATCGCCCACAAAGCCGGGCAGGCCCGCAAGCTCTTGGGCGGGCAAAGGCATGAACCAATCGCGCTCATCGGCCAGCAGATTTTGGGTGAACTCCGTGCCCAGCACCGCCAGGCGTTCTTTCACCGCCTTGAGCCGGTCCCGCTCTGCTCCGGTCAGGCGCGCGCCCGCCCGAACAAAATCGCGGCGGGTCAGGGTGAGCAATTGCAACTGCTCTGCCGTAAGGCCCAATGCCTCGCGCTCGGCCCACAGGGTTTCAATCCGCGCGAATAGATCCGCATTCATATAAAGATCGGAGGAATAGGCCGCGAGCTGGGGCGAGAACACCCGCATGAGCCGCTCTCGCTCGGGATTGCTGTCGCTGCCCGCCACGGAATAGAACACCGACAGAACCCGGCCAAGCCCTTCACCGGCCAGTTCCAGCGCCTCAAGCGTATTGGCGAAACTCGGGGCTTCTTCTTGCTGGGCGATTTTGGCGATGGCGCTGCGCGCCTCGGCCAATGCACTGTCAAAAGCGGGTTCGAAATCGCTGTCTTGGATCGCCGCAAAGGGCGGCAAGTCAAAATCACTCTCCCAAGGGGCAAGAAGCGGGTTGGTCATGGCGCGGCTCCTAATCTGATTTCGTCAAATCTATGGGCCCGCGCCGCCCATCACCAGAGCTGGCATGCAAAAACAGCGCCCAGCCCGTGCCAGGCGCTGTGGATCATGTGAAAAACGCGATTACTCCACCGTGACCGTGATCACATCCGAGGCAATCGGAGGATCATGGGGCACATGACCGTGATCGCCCAACACCAATTGCAGCGTATGGCTGCCCGGCGCGAGCTCGATGCTCACTTCGGTCTGACCACCGCCAAAATGCACATGGTGATCATCGGCGGGAATGCCCAGTTCCAGCTCTTCTGCGCCATATTCCCCCTCGCCCAAGGCCGGGCGATCGATCAGCAGATGGTGATGGCCGGTGTTTTCCTGTTCCACACCCGCCGGGGCCACGCCCATGCCCGACAGGCCAAAGCGCACGATCAGCGGGCTAGAGACGGTATCGCCATCGGCAATGCCAACGAAATACACCTCTGCCCCGTCGGGCGCGGGGGTCAAATGGCCATCGGCCAGGGCTGGCAGCGCCAGGGTTGCAGCAAGGCTCAAAGCCGCAGCAAAACGCATCATGGGGTATCCTCCTCAGGGTTATTCCCTAGGGGAAAGATAGCAGCTTGGCCCCGGATCTCACTGGACAATTGCGTGAACAATCGCGCCAGATTTGAAACAATCTTAGCCGGGCAAGCGGCGCAAATACCGCTCTAGCCGCTGCATCAGCACCGAGAGGGTGACGGTCATGCTCAGATAAAGGAACGCCACCACATTATAGGTCTCAAAATAGCGGAAATTGCCCGCGGATGTGACCTTGCCCAATTGGGTGATGTCGAGCACGCCCAGAACCGACACCAGCGAGCTGTCTTTGACCATCGCCACGAAATCATTGCCCAAAGGCGGCAAGATGGTGCGCAAGGCTTGGGGCAGCACGATCAGCCGAAACCGCGCCCAGGGGCGCAGCCCCAAGGCCTTGGCCGCCTCGATTTGCCCCGGATCCACCGATTGCAGCCCGGCGCGAAACACCTCGGCCAGAAAGGCGCTATAGCCCAAGGTCAACGCCAGGATAGCCCGCCAGAGCAAAGGGAAATCCCGCACCCTGATCGGATCAATCCCGAACAGTCCCAAAACCCAATTCCAAGCGGCCACCAATGCCGGGGCAAATACGAAGGCCACATAAAGCAGCAGCACCAGGATCGGCACACCGCGCAAGATCTCTACGATGAAACGCGCCGGTTGGCGCAGCCAAACCCGGTTCGAAATCAGCGCCATGGCAAATGCCAAGCCCAAGATCGAGGCCCCGGAAAAGGCCACCAAGGTCACAAAGAGGGTGATCCCCACCCCACGGCTGAGGGTTTGCAAGATCTGAGCGTAAAGATCATCTGAGAGGATCTGCCAAAAGAACCATCCCCCCAAAGCGATCATCGCCAGGAGCCACCAAGCAAAGCCCTCGCTCTTGGTCTCGCGCGCCGGTCCCAATGGGGGTTAGCCGCCCAGTTTTGTGTCGAGGAACCAAGTTTTGGTCAGGGCCTCAAATGTGCCATCGGCTTGCAGCTCTTCGATGGCCGCATTGATCGGCTCCACCAGATCAGAGCCTTTGGGGAAGATGAAGCCGAAATCCTCGGTCCCCATAGGCTCGCCCACCAGTTTCAGCGCCCCATCCGAGGCCGCCACATAGCCTTCGCCCGCCGTGCCATCGGTCAAGACCAGATCAATATCGCCGCTGCGCAAAGCCTGCACACTGGCCCCAAAGGTTTCAAACAAAGTGATGCGCTGATTGGCTTCATCCCCGTCAAGCATATCATAGACCGCCACATAAAACGGCGTGGTGCCCGGCTGCGCCCCCACCAATAGGCCAGGATTGGCGGCAAAGCTCTCCGCATCGGCAAAACGCTCTTCGGCCCCGCGCACCAGCATCACCATTTGCGAGCGCATATAAGGGACCGAGAAATCCACCAATTCCGCGCGATCTTCGCGAATGGTGATGCCGGTCATGCCCAGATCATATTGCCCGGTGGACACCGCAGGGATCATGGCATCCCAGCTGATATTCTCGTAAACCGGGGTGAAATTCAGCCGTTTGGCAATCTCGGCCATGGCATCATATTCCCAACCCACCGCTTGGCCGGTCTTGGGATCCATGAATTGCAGCGGCGGGTAAGCGTTTTCGGTCACGATGACCACATCACGGCCCTTAAGATCGGGCAAATCCCCTGCGAAGACAGCGCTCGCACAGGCGCAAAGCGCAGCAGCAATGGCAGCAAAACGGATCATTAGACACTCCCTGGCCAAATATGGGGGCAGGTTAGAACGCCAGCGCCCTCAGGGAAACTGCTTTCGCCGCGTCTCATTGGCGGGGCGTTTCGGGCGCGGTGCCACAAACCGAACACTCATGATCGCGGCTCAGGCGCATTTTGCGGGTCTCGCCCCAAAGCCCGTCATAGATCAGCATCTCGCCTGACAGCAGTGCCCCGGCCCCGGTAAGAAATTTGATCGCCTCCACTGCCATCATGGAGCCGATCACCCCCGGCAGCGGCCCGATCACCCCGGCCTCGGCGCAGCTTGGAGCCAGGCCCGGTGCCGGAGCCTGCGGGAACACACATTGATAACACGGCGTGCCGCGGGCCGGATCGAACAGGCTCAGCTGGCCTTCCCATTGCGCAATCGCCCCGGAAATCAGCGGCACCCCCGCCCCGACACAAGCGCGGTTGGCCAAATAGCGGGTCTCGAAATTATCCGAACCATCCAGCACGAGATCATATTCCGCCACCAGATCTGCGGCGATCTCCGCATCAAAGCGGCGGTGATAGGGGCGCAGGGTGACAAAGGGGTTGAGCGCTTCGATGGCTTGCTGGGCGGAAAACACTTTGGGCATGCCGATGCGCTGATCGCTATGGATCACCTGCCGTTGCAGATTGGAGTTTTCCACCAGATCATCATCGATCACTCCGATGGTGCCGATGCCCGCCGCCCCGAGATATTGCAGCGCAGGCGCGCCCAGCCCCCCGGCACCGATCACCAACACTTTGGCAGATTTCAGGCGTTTTTGCCCCGCCCCACCGATCTCGCGCAGCATGATATGGCGGGCATAGCGCTCTAGCTCTGCCCCGGCAAAAGCCCCGTCAGACACGGGCGCATCCGGTTTGGGAGGCGCGTTTTCCGGACGCACCCGCGCGCGCAGGAATTTCAGCCCCAGCCCATAGGCATAGACCAAAGCGCCCATAACCCCCACGGCCAGCCATTCGCCAAAGCTGCCGCCCAAAACGGCGCGAAACGGGTGCGAAGCCGGCAAAATCACCAAGGCCGTCAAGATCGCCAGATAGAGCAGACCGATGGTGATCCAACGGGCCTGGCGCGGGGTTTTCAGCCGCCAACCCAGCAGCCAAAACCCCAAAGCCATTGTCAGAAAAAAGATCATACGCGCCCCCGGAACTTGCTCCAGAGCTAGCGCGCAGGCCGCCCTATGGCCAGGGCCAGGGTGCCGCGCTGCGCTCAAAGAATCCGGAGCGCAGCCCCCCGATGAGCCCCGTTAGGGCTTTTTGCGGCGGGGAGGTTGATCGCCCCCGCGATGGGCTGGAAGCGGTTTGCGCGGCTTGCCCTTACCCCCTGGCGGCACAAAGCGCTGCGAGGCGTCTTTGGCGTCGCCCACAGGCTTGCCCGCCGGTTTGCCGCTAGGCTTTCCGCCCGGCTTGCCACTTGGTTTGCCGCTGGGCTTGCCACCAAATTTCCCCTCGGCCTGGTATTTCGCGGCCTTATCCTTGGGCCGGCCTGGTTTGGACGGGCGCGCGCCGCCTTCATCCCCCTGGCGGGGTTTGAAATCTGGTTTCGGGCCAGATTTGCGCGGCCCGCGATCCGCCTGATCGTCAAAGCGGGGTTTGCCGCCGGGTTTATGGCGCGGTTTGCGCGGCCCATCCTCGGAGCGCCCGCCAAAACCGCCATCGCGATCCCGGCCAAACCCACCGCGATCATTGCCGCGGGGCTTGCCGCCAAATTTCCCGCCAGGCTTGCCACCGGGTTTTCCCCCTGGCTTGCCGCCACGCCCCAAATCTGGGGCTTTGTCCATCACTGTGACTTTGATCCCGTCTTCAAGGCTCATGGCATCGCCAAGATTTTCCTTGAACAGCGCCACACTATGTTCGGCCAGCTCGATATAGGTCTCATCACGCTGCACCCGGATCGCGCCGATGGCCGATTTCTCCAACCCGCCCGCGCTGCACAGCATGGGCAAAAGCCAGCGCGGCTCGGCCCGTTGATCGCGGCCCACGGAAAGCGAGAACCATTGGCTGGGACCAAAGCTTTCGCGGGCCGGGCGCTCTGGCTTGGTTTCTGGCGGCAGCAATTCCTCAGGCGCCGATTGGCGTGAACGGTAAAGCCGCAAATAGGCCGCTGCGATGGCTTCGGGCGCATGGGCGGCCAAAAGCTTCTCGGCAAAAGCGGCTTCATCCTCGTTGATCTCTTCGGCCCAAGCGGGATCATTGAGCAATCGGTCTTCATCCAAGCGGCGGATTTCATCGGCCGAAGGGGCCGCGCCCCATTCGGCAGTGATCTTGGCCCATTTCAGCAACCGCTCGGCCTTTTTGCTGGCATTGGCAGGCACGATCAGCGCCGAAACCCCCTGACGCCCGGCCCGGCCGGTGCGGCCCGACCGGTGCAGCAGGCTTTCCGTATTGCTAGGCAGATCCGCATGGATCACCAAGCTCAGATTGGGCAGGTCAATGCCCCGCGCTGCCACATCCGTGGCCACGCAAACCTGCGCGCGCCCATCACGCATGGCCTGCAGTGCATTCGAGCGCTCGCTTTGGGTCAGCTCGCCCGACAGGCTCACCACCGAAAAACCGCGATTGGACAGCCGTGCGGTCAAATGCGCCACTGCCGCGCGGGTATTGGCAAAGACAATGGCGCTATCGGCATCATGATAGCGCAGCAGGTTGAAAATCGCGTTCTCGCTGTCCTGAGGCGCAACCCGCACCGCTTTATAGGTGATATCCGCGTGCTGCTTGGTCTCGCCCATAGTGTTGATGCGCTGCGCATCGCGCTGGAATTGCTGTGCCAGCTTGGCGATCATCGGCGGCACGGTGGCGGAAAACAGCAAAATGCGGCGCTCTTCGGGCGCTTCGCCCAACATGAATTCCAGATCTTCGCGAAAGCCCAGATCAAGCATTTCATCGGCTTCATCGAGCACGATGACTTTTAGCCCGTTCATATCCAGCGAGCCGCGGGTGATGTGATCGCGCAGGCGCCCCGGCGTGCCCACAACAATATGCGCGCCGCGCTCCAGGGCCCGGCGTTCATCGCGCATATCCATACCGCCCACGCAAGAGGCCACCCGCGCCCCGGTATTGCCATACAGCCAACGCAGCTCGCGCATCACCTGAAAGGCCAGCTCGCGGGTCGGAGCAACCACCAAAGCCAAAGGCGCATGAGCCCGGCCAAAACGGGTTTCTTCCCCCAACAGCGTCGGCGCCATGGCCAAGCCAAAACCCACGGTTTTGCCCGATCCGGTCTGGGCGGACACAAGCAGGTCCTGCCCCACCAAATCCGGGTCCGAGACCGCCTGTTGCACGGGGGTCAAACTGTCATAGCCGCGCTCAGCGAGCGCCTCAGAAAGGGAGGGGTTCATTGCAGGGGGATCCATCAACAGGTCGTGGGGCAGGCCATGGATACCGGCCCGGGGCAAGTTAGGCTGCCTAAAGGATCTGGCCGTGAAAGTATATGGCAAACCCGTCATGCGTTAGGCTGTGTGATTTCCGCCTCAGCGCCATGCTCGACTTGGCACGCCCGCGCGTCAATCCCTGCGCCCTCTTGCATTTATTTAGAATAATTCTAATGCTGCGCATGCAAAGGGCTGAAAGCAAGCTGTAAGGAGTGGCCAGATGGGTGTTGTAAAGCTGATTGATAAAGAGGGCAAAACCCATGATCTGCCTGCGCTAGAGGGCTGGCGCGTGATGGAGATCTTGCGCGATTGGGGCATGTTTATCCCCCCGCGCTGTGGCGGCTCTGGCGAATGCGGCATGTGCCATATCAAGCTCTCGCCCGAGTGGAAGGATAAAGTCCCAGCCCCAGAAGAGCGCGAAGCGAAGATGCTGCCGCTTTTGCCCATGAATGACGCCAATTCGCGCCTGGGCTGCCAAATCTTGTGGAATGAAAGCCTTGATGGGCTGACGGTGGCGCTGCCTTAACAGCAGCGCCCTCCATGCCCATGGCGGCGATGCGTTTTAGCTCAGGCTTTCTTGATATTCGGCTTCCAGTCGCGCCCGCGCCGCGGCGCGGCGGCCATGCATCCGTGGGGTCAGCCCCATGATTTTGATCCGCGCGTAAGTGCCCACGCCAAGGCCAACCAAGCAAAACAGCAGGTTATACCAAACCCCGCCGCGATCGCCGAATAGCCCCGAGATTGCGATAAAACCGAATGTCCAAAACCCTGTGTAACCAACCACACAGATAATCGCCCAAAGTTTTTTCATCAGATGCCTGCTCCGAAGCTGGGTGTCCTGAATGCTGCGGCGCAGCGACAAAATGCCACCCACCTGTCCAACATTTGCCCCGCAAATGGGATGCGTCAACTGTGAATCAGTTTTTTAATGATCGGGATTTGCCCGCTTTGGCACGGTTTGAGCGTAAATAAACCCAAGTCACACAGCCCACAGCCAGCCCATAAAGCGCCAGCTCACCGGCGATAAGCGTTTGAAAACTTGGCTCTTTACTCCAGCCCGTCAGGGCGAGATAACCAAAGACTGCAACAAAGCTCCATCCCAATACACAAGCAATGGCGATCCATTTCGGCATCTGGGTTTCCCTAGTGCTTCATCCTGGATCCGACGCTATCGCGAGTTTTTAACGGCGAAAAGGCCGCACCTTCAAAAATGTCGCAGCACATGCGCAATGCCGTCATGCTGCAGGCGCATAACGACTGCCCGGGTCGAAAGATGGGCCCAGAGACGAGGAGGAGGAAGGCCGCCCCTGAGCCCAGGAAACCAGAAAACCCCTTAGAAATTCATCACACGGGTGCCCGGCTCCATCAAACGCGCGGCCATTGCCGGAGGTTTGGCCACAGTGATCCCATCCAGCAGCACCGACGCATCCGCCGCTTTGCCTGGCAAATAGATGGCGCACACTTCAACTTTGGCTCCGGTGGCTTCGCGCAGTTTTTGCATCAAGCCCTGAGGGCTCATATCTTTAGGGGGCTGACCTGCTGTGGCGCTTTCTGGCGCCTCTTTCAGGGCCAGATCCCCGGCCGGGCCGCAAAGCAGCACATGGGCTTCGGCCCCGGCTTTGGCCGCTTGCATGGTCAGCACCATCGCCATGAGCTGGGTCTGCGGCTCGGGCGAGGTCACCACAGTGACCAATTTGGCAGGCTCTTCTGCCAAGGCTGCACCGCCAAACAGAGCGGTACCGGCACAAAGCGTTGCGGCAAGCAGGTTACGGATCATGGAACATCTCCTTTGGGTTATTCGGGGCGGCAAATCTCTCCGGCCCGTTGGGCCCGGATGGTTTGCAAACTCAGTCGGATAATCAGGGCGATCAGCGCCAGAAGCAGCCCATAAGCGAGCCACAGATGCAGTGCCGAGCCGCTCAGCGCCGCAAAGCGAAAGCTCGCGCTGGTCATGGCGGCGGCGGGAAAGGACAGGGCCCAAAGCGGCAAGCCAAAAGGCTGCCGCAGCAAGGCGGGCAATTGCAGCGTTACCAAGGCAGTGAAAAACAGCCCTGCATTGTAAAGGACACGCCCCACCGCATCGAGCTCGCCCCCGTTCAGGCCAAGCCAGGCAGAAAAGGCCACCGCAGGCGGGGCGATCAAGATCACCAATGTCGGGCGCAGTTTTTCAGGCAGCGGGTCGTGGAAAATCAGCCGGTTGAACACCAAGGTCAGCAAAACCAGCCAAAACATCATACCCACCGCAAAGAAATACCAGCTCAGCTCCATGAAGCCCAAAGGCGCGCCCGCCAACGGGGCCACCACATTGCCCACTGCGGGGATGAACCAAGCCGGGGAAAGCTGGCCAGCACCAAAGGCGCGGTGACTGATCCAGGCCGAGACCACCACCAGGGTCAGCACCGCCTGGGCCAAGGCGCCAATCCACCAAATGAGCGTGGCAAGACCTGGCGCCCCTTGCTGCATCACCGTGGCCAGCAAGAGCAGCGATATGTTGGTGGCCGGGAAAAACGCCAAGCGTACCGGGTGATTCCATTCAGCTTTCAGCGCTGCAGGAAAGCGTTTGGCCTTCAGCGCGAGCGCGGTGAAAAGCCCAGCCAGCAGAGCGGCCCCAAGCAGGGTGATCGCCGCGCTTGCCCATGTCAGCCCGGCCGCATGCAGCGCTAGGGCCAAGCCCATCACCCCCCTCGCCACCGCAAAATAACTGATGGGGAAATGCGCCAATCCGGAGGGCGGCAATATCTGATCTGAGGAGGTCATCACATCATCCTTGTTTTGCAAAGCGACAAACCAAGCCACAGCTCCGCTGCGCTGGTGTGATGACAGTAAACCCTGTTTTGGTGATGGAATGCAGCGCTCTATTGCCCATAGCAACGGTGCGCGCGTCGCCCGCCGCATGATCGGTCAATTCCTGCGGGCATGCCCTTGCCATGGATGGCCTCTTCCCTTGCACAAATCCCTACTGGCATGGCGATTGGCCCATTTCCGGTGACAAGATCACCAAAGCGGGTGAATTTCTTTGTTTCCAGCTGGGCGACGGTTTGGCAGAACGGGAAAAACTGCGACCGGCGCCAATCGGATCACGCGGCACATCCGGGCGCCTCGCTCAGAAATCGGTCCGATGCCGCGGCGCAGCGCACAAAATTTAGCCATACCTTAAGAAATTCACGCGCAACATCTGGGGATTAACGCCGAGATAACGCTTTGAGGGGACAGCTATGAGCAAGCGTTCCCGGTATTTTTAACTAGTCTTAACATTTTGATTACTTCCCAGGGGGCGTATTCTGACAAGTTTTTTCGCCAAGGGATAAGCACCTCATGGGTTTCCGTTTTGCCGCACAAAATCGCCGGACAGTGTCGAGCTTATGCCATCCGGATGAAGTGATTGATCAGGATTATAGCTTTTGTGTGCTCCACCGCTCCCATCGTGGCGGCGAATTTCTTTATCTGTATGAGACCGGCGATTGCACCGGCAGCGAAACACGTGCTCCGGATGAGCTATCATTGTCCCATGCTATGGTCGCAAGCTTGGTCTCCCGCGGGCCCGAGCCCGGAAACGAAACCTTCCTACTCAACCGCGAGATACCCGAAGGCGCTCATTTTGAAGGCCTGTTTCTACCTGCCGAGGGCTTTCTTACCTTAAGTTATGCTTCCGCCGGACCCAAATTATCCGGTAGTATCCGCGTAAGCTGTTCCCGCCCCAAGGTTGCAGTGACAACACGTGCAGCCATTGCGCATGTTTTGTTGGATTACGGGGGCTCTGAAGGATATGTTGCCCATTTTGACGCAACTTATCTTCCTTGGAGTAAAGAAATCTTACCGCACGATATTTTTATCGAGAGTTTTTAGAGAGCCAATCAAATGGATCAGAGCAATTTAGACGAGACGTCAATTTCATCTCTTACCACACCCGCCAATGTGATCGATCCAAGCTGTGTCGCATCGGCGTCCCATCCGCTTTTGCTGTTGCGTATGGACGAGGATCTGACGGTGCTCGATGCCCAGGGCCAAACCATCTATCTGACACAGAAAAAGGGCCGCTTGATGCTGGCCATGCTGGGATCAGGCAAGGATATGCGCCGCTCTCGCGATTGGCTGCGTAGCCATCTGTGGGGACGGTCTTTCACCTCTCATGGCTATAGTAGCCTGCGCCAATGCCTGCATAATATGCGCCGGGCTTTGGGCTCCGCATGCGTGTGCTTGCAAGCCAATCGGGAGTTTATCTGGCTGGAACATACCGCAGTGGACTGGACCCCCGCGGAGAAAGACCCAAGCTATTTTCTAGCGGGGCTGACCCAGTTGGATCACTCTGCGCGGCAATGGCTGCTGCAAGAGCGCGCCAAACTGCGCGAGAACGAGACCCCAGCCCAACGCGACGCCGTCGGCGCAGCCAGGCAGCTTATGTCAGACGCCGTTCGCTAAACCCTTTGATCGCAATCCCGGCACCGGGCAAACGCCCCGCCAAAGCCTGTGCCATCGCCACGGCGCCGGGACTGTCCCCATGCAGACAAACAGAATCAATATCCGTCGCCAGCCGCGTGCCTTTTGCGGTGATGATCGCACTTTCGCGCAGCATATCCACCACCCTGGCGACGACCATATCTGGATCATGCAGCACAGCGCCGGGCTGTGCCCGGGGCAATAAGGTGCCGTCTTCCCCATAGCCGCGATCCGCATAGATCTCGGACGCATAAGCGCAGCCCAATTCCTTTGCCGCATGATGCATGGCCGTTTCCGCCTGCACCAACAGCACCATATCCGGCGCGATATCGAGCACCGCCT
This sequence comes from Mangrovicoccus sp., assembly GCA_025800345.1. Taxonomy (GTDB): domain Bacteria; phylum Pseudomonadota; class Alphaproteobacteria; order Rhodobacterales; family Rhodobacteraceae; genus JANSYP01. The sequence continues at coordinate 18,460 of JAOXSB010000208.1, forward strand.
CAAAACAGCAGCGCGCCAAGGCGAGGTCTCGCGCCGCCATATTCGACAGCGCCCCATGAAGTTTGACATGCCCCACAGCCCCGCCAGCGGCCTTGGCCAAAGCCTGGGCCGCGCCGATCTGATATTGCAGCATCGGACGCAGCTCTGACGGGCTCATCTGAATCTCGCGACGGCCAAAACCCTGCAAATCCGCAAAGCCAGGATGGGCCCCGATCTGCACATTCTTTGCCCGCGCCACCGCCATCGCATGGGCCATGACGCAAGGATCGCCCGCATGAAACCCACAAGCGATATTGGCCGAGGTGATCACCTCCATCAGCGCCGCATCATCGCCCATTTCCCAGGGTCCGAATCCCTCACCCAAATCCGCATTCAGGTCCACTCGCCGGGTCATCGCATAATCCCTTTGTCCGATTGCAACTGCCACCGCGCGCAAAGCCCTGCCTGGCAGGGCACCACCTTAGCATAGGCGAAAACCGCTGCGCAGGTGCATTCCCGCGGAATTCGCTTTGAAATCCGCCGGGCTCAGCTTACATGGGAGGTAGCCGACAAAATCAGTCAACAAAAGGCCAGACCTCCATGACCGATACCCCGCTGCGCTCTGCGCTTTCCGCCACCATTTTGGCCGCAGCCCTCACCGCCCTGCCCAGTCTTGCCCCTGCAGATGGTGAAGTGAATCTTTATTCCTCGCGCCATTACGATACCGATGACCGGCTTTTCAGCGATTTCGAGAAAGCCACCGGCATCACCATCAACCGGATCGAAGGCAATGCGGATGAGTTGATCGCCCGGATCAAAGCCGAAGGGGCCAATTCCCCCGCCGATATTCTGATGACCGTGGACACTTCGCGCCTGACCCGCGCCAAAAACGCCGGGGTGCTGCAACCGGCTGAGAGCGCCCTGCTCGAAGAACGCATCCCCGCCCATCTGCAAGACGCGGAAAACGAATGGTTCGGCTTTTCGCAGCGCTCGCGCATCCTGTTTTACAGCAAAGAGCGCATGCCCGAGCCGCCGCTAACCTATGCGGAACTGGCCGACCCCAAATATAAAGGCCTGGTTTGCAGCCGCTCCAGCACCAACCCCTATACCCAAACCCTCTTGGCCGCGATGGTCGAGCATCTGGGTGAAGAAGGTGCCACCGATTGGGCCCAGGGCGTGGTGGATAATTTCGCCCGCAATCCCAAAGGCGGCGATATTGACCAGCTTCGGGCCGTGGTCTCGGGGGAATGTGATGTGGTGATCTCCAACACCTATTACTTTGCCCGCGCCCTGCGCAAAAACGTCAAAGGCGTGACCGAGCATGTGGATCAAATCGGCTGGGTCTTCCCCGATCAAGACGGCAATGGCGCCCATATGAACCTTTCCGGAGCTGGGCTGGCGGTGAATGCCCCCAACAAGGAAAACGCCATCCTCTTCTTGGAATATCTCGCCGGAGATGAGGCCCAGAAATATTTCTCGGCCGGCAATGATGAATACCCGGCCGTGCCTGGCGTCGAGATGAATGAAAACATCGCCCAACTGGGCACATTCAAGCAAGATGAGGTGAGCCTTTCGGCTGTGGCGGAAAACATCCCCACCGCGCAAAAGATCTTTAACCAGGTCGGCTGGAAGTAATTTCCCCCCCTCACCCTGCATCAAGGCCCGCCAATGCGCGGGCCTTTTTCTTTGGGGCAAAGCGTCCCATAACATCGCTTCGCTTGAGCGCGCAGGGCATTTGCCCCTATCACTTAGCAAAAACCGGGCCGCGCCCCAGCGCGCCCTTTGCGCAAAGGACATCCACTTGACCAGCACCCTCACCGCCAATGATCTCAGCCATGTGGTTGAAGCCGACCGGGACCATCTCTGGCATCATCTGATGCAGCATAAATCCCTGGAAAGCGCCGATCCCCGGATCATCGTTGAAGGCAAAGGCCTGCGGGTTTGGGATGCTCTGGGCAAAGAGCATCTTGATGGGGTCTCGGGCGGGGTCTGGACGGTGAATGTGGGCTATGGCCGGGAACGCATCGCCGATGCGGTGCGCGATCAATTGGTGAAGATGAATTTCTTTGCCAATTCCCTGGGCTCGGTGCCTGGCGCGCGCTTTGCCCAGCGTTTGATCGAGAAAATGCCCGGAATGAGCCGGGTCTATTACACAAATTCCGGATCCGAGGCCAATGAGAAGGCCTTTAAGATGATCCGCCAGATCGCCCATAAGCGCTATGGCGGGCGCAAGCATAAGATCCTGTTCCGTGAACGCGATTATCACGGCACCACCATCACCGCGCTCTCCGCAGGGGGGCAGCCACAGCGCAACGCGCTTTACGGACCCTATACTCCCGGTTTCGTCGAAGTGCCCCATTGCTTGGAATATCGCAGCCAATGGGGCGAGGTCAGCGATTATGGGGAACGGGCCGCCAATGCCATCGAAGAGGTGATCTTGCGCGAAGGCCCCGATACGGTGGGCGCGCTCTGCCTAGAGCCGGTCACCGCTGGCGGCGGGGTGATCACACCGCCCGAAGGCTATTGGCCCCGCGTGCAAGAGATCTGCCGCAAATACGATATTTTGCTGCATATCGACGAGGTGGTTTGCGGCGTCGGGCGCACCGGCACCTGGTTTGGCTATCAGCAATATGGGATCGAGCCGGATTTCGTGACCATGGCCAAAGGCGTGGCCTCGGGCTATGCGGCCATCGCCTGTATGGTCACCACCGAAGCCGTGTTTGATATGTTCAAAGCCGACCCGGACGACCCGCTGGATTATTTCCGCGATATCTCCACCTTTGGCGGCTGCACTGCGGGCCCCGCCGCCGCGCTGGAAAATATGGCCATTATTGAAGAAGAGGGCCTTTTAGAGAACACCCAAGCCATGGGCGCGCGGCTGTTGGACAATCTGCGCGCGCTGCAAGACAAACATGCGGTGATCGGCGATGTGCGGGGCGCGGGGCTGTTTTGCGGCGCCGAATTGGTGGCAGATCGCGCCAGCAAAGAGCCCATGGCGGAAAAACGCGTTCAGGCCGTGGTCGCCGATTGCATGGCCCAAGGGGTGATCATCGGGGCCACCAACCGCTCGCTGCCCGGCTATAACAACACGCTCTGCCTAAGCCCGGCACTGATCGCCACAGCCGATGAGATCGACCGGTTCACCACCGCCATTGACGGGGCGCTGACACGGGTTTTTGGCACCGCATGAGCAAAGATCTCGCCGGGCTGCGCCGTGCCAGGCCCGGTGACGCCCCGGCGGTGAGCGCGCTGATGCAAACCGCTTTCGCGCCTTATCTGCCGCGGATGGATCGCCCGCCCGCGCCGATGCTGCGCGATTACAGCCAGCTTACCCCCGGCGAAGCGCTTTATGTCCTGCCTGGCACGCGGGATTTGCGCGCCGCGATCTTGCTGCGCTGGCATCTAGATTTTTTGGAGCTTGATACTTTGGCCGTGGCCCCATCCGCCCAAGGCGCGGGGCTGGGCCGGGCCCTGATTGCTTGGGCAGAGCAGCAAGGCGTTGCTGCCAAACGCGGCTGGTTGCGGCTGCAAACCAACCAAGTGATGCAGGAAAATGCCGCGCTTTATCAGCGTCTGGGCTTTGCCATTACCGGCACCGCCCAAACCGGCCTCTATCACCGGATCTGTTTTGAAAAACCCTTGCCCCAACCGGGGCCATGATCACTTAGACGCGGCTTCCAGCGCATCCAGTCGCGCTTTGAGCGCGTCATTTTCTTCCCGGGCTTTTTGCGCCATGCTGCGCACCGCGTCAAATTCTTCGCGGGTCACGAAATCACGATCGGCCAACCAACGGTCGATCATCCCTTTCATGGCGGTTTCCGCCTCGTCCCGCGCCCCTTGGGCCACGCCCATGGCATTGGTCATCAGTTGCGACAGATCATCAACGATTTTGTTGCGGCTTTGCATGGCACACCCCATTGGTTACGCGGGTTATATGGCGATGGCCGGGACAAAGCTCAAGCTTGACTTGCCCCGCTCAGCCCGGACAAGGGAGCCATGAATTTGGCGATCCCCTTTCCCGATCTTTCCCCCGAGCTGTTCTCGATCGAGATCGGCCCTTTTGCTTTTGCCCTGCGCTGGTATGCGCTGGCCTATATCGCTGGGCTGCTGATCGGGCTTTGGTTGATGCGCCGCGCCCTGGCCCGGCCCGGCCTGTTTCCCGGCGCAAAAGCGCCCTTTGCCCCAGAGCAGGCCGATGAATTGCTCACCTGGTCGATCATCGGAGTGATCTTGGGCGGCAGGCTGGGATTTGTGCTGTTCTACCAGCCCGATTACTACCTGGCCCATCCGTTTGAGATCCTCAAAGTCTGGCAAGGGGGCATGGCTTTCCATGGCGGGCTGATGGGGGTGGTGATCGCCGCTTGGGCCTTTGCCCGCAAATATCAGATCCCGAAATTGCAACTGGCCGATCTGATGACCCTGGCCACGCCGCCGGGCTTGCTATTGGGGCGGCTGGCCAATTTCATCAATGGCGAGCTATGGGGCCGGCCCACAGATCTGCCCTGGGGGGTGATCTTTCCTGGCATCCGCGCCCAGGAATGCCCCGGCTTTGCTTCGCCCTGCGCCCGCCATCCCTCGCAGCTTTATGAAGCGGGGCTTGAAGGATTGCTGCTTGGCCTGGCGTTGCTTTGGCTGGTCTATCGCCGAGACGCGCTGAAAACGCCTGGCCGCTTGGCCGGGGTGTTTTTCCTGGGCTATGGGCTGGCCCGCTTTGTGGTGGAATTCTTCCGCCAGGCTGATCCGCAATTCATCACCCCGGACAATCCTTGGGGCCATGTGCTGGGCAGCGCCCAGATCGGCATCACAATGGGCCAAGCCCTGTCCCTGCCTATGGTGGCCCTGGGATTGGTGCTTTTGCTGATCTCCCGCCGCGCCAGCCCATGAGCCTGCGCGAAATCCTGCTGCGGCGCATTGCGGCCCAAGGCCCGCTGAGCATCGCTGATTACATGGCCGATTGCCTGCTGCATCCGGAATTTGGCTATTACAGCACCGGCGCGCCCTTTGGACAGGCCGGGGATTTCACCACAGCACCAGAGATCAGCCAGATGTTTGGCGAGCTATTGGGCCTTGCCCTGGCCCAAGCTTGGGCCGATCAAGGTGCCCCTGCGCGGTTCACTTTGGCCGAGCTCGGCCCAGGGCGGGGCACATTGATGGCCGATCTGCTGCGCGCCGCAAGCCGCGCCATGCCCGGATTTGCCCAAGCCGCGGAACTGCATCTGATCGAGGCCTCCCACCGGCTGCGCGCCGCGCAAAATGAGCGCCTCGCCTCTTATGCCCCCCAGTGGCATGACAATGTTGCGGAGCTGCCCGAAGCGCCAACTTTCCTCATCGCCAATGAGTTTTTCGACGCTCTGCCCATTCGCCAGTTTCAACGGGACGGCGCCCATTGGCGCGAAAGGCTGGTGGGCGCGCGAGAAGGCACGCTTTGCTTGGGGCTCAGCGATCCGGTCCAACTGCCGGAATTAGCCACCCGCGACGAGAACACCAAGCCCAGCGATATTGTCGAGCTCTGCGCCGCCGCCGGGCCCATCATGGCAGAGATCGCGCGGCGAATCGCAGCCCATGGCGGGGCGGCAGTGATCATTGATTACGGGGATTGGCGCTCGCTCGGGGACACGTTGCAGGCCCTGCGCCGCCATCAAAGCACCGATATTTTTGACAGCCCAGGCCAAGCGGATCTGACCGCCCATGTGGATTTCGCCGCTTTGGCCGAGGCCGCAAAGCAGGCTGCGCCAGACGTTGCGATCAGCCCCATGACGCCCCAAGGGATATTTCTGGAAAGGCTGGGCATCACCGCCCGCGCCCAAAACCTTGCGCGCAGCCTCAGCGGCCCTGCTCTCGAAAGCCATATCGCTGCACATCGCCGCTTGACCCACCCCTTGGAAATGGGGACGCTCTTTAAATCCCTGGCCCTGATCCCCCGCGGGGCCCCTCATATAGCCGGACTGCATCAATGAATTTGGAGACGATCACCGCGGATCTGCTCTCGCCGCTGCCCCATGGGTTCTTTACCCGCAAAGGCGGGGCCTCTTCAGGCGTGTTCGAAGGGCTCAATTGCGGCTTTGGCTCTTCGGACCAAGCCGATGTGGTCAAAATCAACCGCGCCCGCGCGGCCAAAGCCCTGGCCGCAGATCCCGGCCATGTCACCGGCATGACCCAAACCCATTCAGCCGATGCAATCACCGTTGCTGGCCCGCAAGAGCGTCCTTGGCCCGATGCCGATGGAATCGTCACAAAAACCCCAGGCGTTGTGCTCTCGGTGCTCACCGCCGATTGCGCCCCGGTTCTTTTCGCTGATCAAAAAACAGGCGTTATTGGTGCCGCGCATGCTGGTTGGCGAGGCGCGTTGGGCGGCGTGCTCGAATCGACCATCGACGCCATGGTGGCGCTTGGCGCGATCCGAGGGGAGATTCGCGCCGCGATCGGACCAACCATCAGCCAAGATGCGTATGAAGTTGGGACAGAATTCTTCGATGAATTCACCGCAAATGATCCTAAAAATACGCGGTTTTTTAGAAGCGGACGCAAGGGAAAGCACCAGTTTGATTTGCCCGGTTTCGCCCTGGATCGCCTGGCCAAATCCGGGATCAGCCACGCCGAATGGTGCCGCCATTGCACCTACTCCGATCCCGCGCGGTTTTTCTCGTATCGTCGAAGCGTGCACAACAATGAGGCAGATTACGGGAGATTGATGTCGTTAATTCGGCTTTGAGGGAAAAAATAACACGGCCTATTCCGCGACGCAGAATAACTCTTGAAAAGTAAATCAATTTAAAGTTTACCAAAAGACATCAGAAAGCGTTCCTTTCTGAGTTTGTGTCAGTTCCAGTAATATTGTTTCCCGAGTGTTGTAATCAGTGTGCTGTTACTGAGTATGAGTGACCAGTAGCGCAACCGGGGTGCCCCCAATGCACCCCGGTTGTTTCTTTTTGGGCCATCACACAGCGCGCACAAGCCAACCCTTTCCTAGCCGCAAGCCCGGGGTCGATGCCCCTCACGATCTCCGATTTCGAAGGCCGAGACGCCCCACAAGGCCCATGCCATGCGCAGAAATTGAGCAGGCGCCGGGCATGACCCGAGCAGAGGTTTTACAGGATATGAGCGGTTGCGGCTGGCGGCCAAAGCCCGCCTTAGGCGCTGCGGCTTAGCCGTTCTTCGAGCACTTCGAACGGCACCCCCGCCTCATGTTTGGCAGCCCGGATCACCAGCGAGGTTTTCACACTGGCCACATTCGGGGCAGCGGTGAGTTCCTCGGTGAGAAAGCTTTGAAAGCTCGACAGATCCGGGGCGACGCATTTGAGCAGGAAATCCACCTCACCATTGAGCATATGGCATTCGCGCACCAAGGGCCATTCGCGGCATTTTTCTTCAAAAGCGCTCAGATCCACTTCGGCCTGGCTTTGCAGCCCCACCGACGCGAAGACCTGCACTTCGAACCCCAATTCGCGAATATCCACATCCGCATGATAGCCGCGAATATAGCCTTGCTCTTCCAGGGTGCGCATCCGGCGCAAACACGGCGGAGCGGAAATGCCCACACGTTTGGCCAGCTCCACATTGGTCATCCGACCGTCGCTTTGCAGCTCGGCCAGGATCTTGCGATCAATGGGATCCAGTTTAGCACCCGCCATATCGTCACTCCGAATTTTCCGCGAACCTAATCCCTCCTCCCAGAACGCGCAATAATATTTCAATAATCCCCGAGAGCCTTTGCGAAAAATCGCTGCGATCAGTTTTGCGCGAGCCGCCCAAGCGGGGTTTCACCAGCGGCCCGAAGTCATTATGTGAGCGCAAAGATTGAAGGAGCGACAAAATGGAAACCAGCCGTCACACGCGCGTGCTGATCATTGGGTCGGGTCCCGCTGGCTATACCGCTGGCGTTTATGCGTCACGGGCGATGCTCTCGCCGGTGCTGTTGCAAGGGATCCAGCCTGGCGGGCAATTGACCATCACCACCGATGTGGAGAACTGGCCTGGGGATGCCTCGGTCATGGGGCCGGATCTGATGGTGCGCATGGAAGCCCATGCCAAGGAAATGGGCACTGAGATCATTTCCGACCATGTGAACAGCCTGGATCTGTCAAAACGACCCTTCACAGCCCAATGTGACAGCGGGACAACCTATACCGCTGATGCGGTGATCCTGGCCACAGGGGCCCAAGCGAAATGGCTGGGCCTGCCATCGGAAGAGAAGTTCAAAGGCTTTGGCGTCTCGGCCTGCGCCACTTGCGATGGGTTTTTCTATCGCGACAAAGAAGTGGTCGTGGTGGGCGGCGGCAATACCGCTGTGGAAGAAGCCCTGTTTTTGACCAATTTTGCCTCGAAAGTGACCTTGGTTCATCGCCGCGACAGTTTGCGTGCCGAAAAGATCCTGCAAGCCCGTTTGGTGAAAAATCCCAAGATCGAAGTGATCTGGAACCATCAAGTGGACGAGGTTCTGGGCAGCGAAAGCCCCTTGGGCGTCGAAGCGGTGCGCCTGAAACATGCGGCCACGGGCGATACTCGCGAAGTGCCTTGCGCCGGGTTCTTTGTGGCCATCGGCCACGCACCGGCCTCGGAATTGGTCAAGGGCCAGCTGGAGACCCATTCCGGCGGCTATGTGAAAACCGCCCCTGACAGCACCGCCACGTCGATCCCTGGGGTGTTTGCGGCGGGCGATCTGACCGATCACCAATATCGCCAAGCGGTCACCAGCGCTGGCATGGGCTGTATGGCCGCGCTAGAAGCGGAACGCTTCCTCGCCGAGATGGAAGAAGACGCGGAAGCCCCTGCTGCCTAAGCCGCTCTCTCAGGTACAAACAAAACCCCCGGCGCCATCAGCGACCGGGGGTTTTTCATATCTCATCCGCGGGGTTTTCGGGGCCATTGCCCGGCCCGCGCATAGGCTTAATGCACCGAAACCGGCGAGAAATTGTGTTGGCGTGCCAAGCTAAAGGCCAATTTGCGATCGCGCACCAAAGCCAGGCGCTGACCATCGGGGCCATGCACCGCTTGCAGATCGCCCAATTCAGCGGCTTGCTCGCGCAGCTCATCGGGCAGGCCTTCGAGATCTTCAGCCACCGCTGGGCGCACATAGACGATCTTATCACCGCCATTGAACACAGCATTATCTGCTGCGGCCGGGTCAAACATCACATCCATCACTCTGCTCCCGTTTTGATGGCAATCCGCTGCAACACCGTTTCCGGCGCTGATCGGCGCAGATCCACATGCAACAGCCCGTTTTCCAGGGCCGCGCCTTCGACTTCGACCCCATCGGCAAGCACAAAACTGCGCTGAAACTGCCGTGCGGCGATCCCACGATGCAAAAACACCCGTTCGCCATCCTCATCAGCCTGACGGCCGCGAATGACCAATTGTCGGTCTTCCACCGTGATCTCTAGATCATCTTCACGAAACCCGGCCACCGCAAGGGTGATCCGATAAGAGGTCTCGCTGCTTTGTTCGATATTGTAGGGTGGGTAGCCTTCATTGCCAGTTTTGGCAGTGCGCTCCAGTAATTGTTCGAGTTGTTCGAACCCCAAAAGATAGGGATGGGTCCCCAAAGTAAGTTTGCTCATCGACACGTCCTTGAACAAGCGACTGTGTATTAGGGCCCCATCTGGGCACCCATGCAGTTGAATATGGGCGCGAAGCACCCCAGTTGCAAGAAATCGAAACGGTTTCTCCTTTGCAGAACAAGGGCCATTTGTTAATTTGCATGTGGATTGGCCCTTAAGGATCGGATTTCTATGAACGCTCCATTTGAAATGGACACTCAGGAAGTATTGCGTGTGAAGCTCGAAGTGCTGCGCCGAGAGCATCGGGATTTGGACGATGCGATCCATGCGCTTGAAGACACCGCCCGGGCTGATCAACTCACTGTGCGCCGCCTGAAGAAGCAAAAGCTCAATCTGCGCGACCGGATCCAGATCATCGAAGATCGCCTGCTGCCCGATATTATCGCCTGACCCGGCCTGAATTGACCTGCATGGTGCAGGATACCAACCAAGCTCGGCTTTCGCATCAGCCCGCATTGCCCATTGGAGCGCAACCGGTATAACGGCGGTTCCTGCAAGGGTGCGGCACGGGCCGTACAAGCCGATCATATGGGGCCGAGACTATGGCAGATGTTGGCATCATCATGGGCAGCCAATCCGATTGGCCAACCATGCGCAAAGCCGCCGAAATTCTTGACGCGTTGAAGATCACCCATGAGGCGCGCATCGTCTCGGCCCACCGGACCCCGGACCGGCTTTGGGATTATGGTCGGGCCGCGGCTGATGCCGGGCTCAAAGTGATCATCGCCGGGGCAGGCGGCGCCGCCCATTTGCCGGGCATGATGGCCTCTAAAACCCGCATCCCGGTAATCGGTGTACCGGTGCAGACCAAAGCGCTCTCTGGGGTCGATTCGCTGTATTCCATCGTGCAAATGCCCCGGGGCTTTCCCGTGGCCACCATGGCCATTGGCGAGGCCGGAGCGGTGAATGCCGGGCTGATGGCCGCAGGAATTTTGGCGATCAGCGATCCAGATCTGGCCGCGCGGCTTGATGCCTGGCGTCAGGCCCTGTCTGACAGCATCCCCGAGGTGCCCGTTGATGAGTGAACCGATCGCCCCCCTCGCCCCTGGCAGCACCATCGGGATTTTGGGCAGCGGCCAATTGGGCCGGATGCTCGCCCTGGCCGCCGCTCGTCTGGGCCTGCGCGCCCATGTCTATGACCCTGCCGCCGCAAACAGCCCTGCCGGGCAAATCTGCGATCAGGCCACCACCGCCCCTTGGGAAGACACCGAAGCGCTCAGCGCTTTTGCCGCTCAGGTGGATGTGATCACATATGAATTTGAAAACATCCCCACCGCCACGCTGGACTTGCTCGGCGCGGCCCGGCCCATCCGCCCTGGCCGCCGCGCCTTAGAGGTCTCTCAGGACCGGCTGGTGGAAAAACGCTTTTTGCAGGATCTGGGCCTGGCCACAGCGCCTTTTGCAGCACTGGATGGCCCAGCGGATTTGGAGGCAGCCCTGGCCAAGGCTGGCGCGCCCGGGATCTTGAAGACCCGTCGCTTTGGCTATGATGGCAAGGGCCAAGCCCGGCTGGCAGAGGCCGCTGAGGCCGCCGCAGCGCTGGAAAGCCTGCAAGGGGCCCCTGCGATCCTTGAAGGCTTCGTGGATTTCGCCTTTGAAGTCTCTGTGATCGGTGCGCGCGGGCTCGATGGGGCCGTGGCCTGTTTTGATCCGGGCGAGAACATCCATCGCGACGGCATTCTGCGCAGCACCCGCGTGCCTGCCCGGCTGAGCACCGCACAGCGCGCTGATGCGGTGCTGCTGACCGGGAAAATCCTCAACGCGCTGGATTATGTGGGCGTGATGGGGGTGGAGCTGTTCGTGACCCCCGCCGGGCTGGTGGTCAATGAGATCGCCCCACGGGTGCATAATTCCGGCCATTGGACACAAAACGGCTGCACCATCTGTCAGTTTGAACAGCATATCCGCGCGGTGGCGGGCTGGCCCTTGGGCGATGGCAGCCGCCATAGCGATGTGGAGATGGAAAACCTCATCGGCGATGACATGGATAAGCTGCCCGCGATCCAGGCCGAACCCGGCGCGGCGCTGCATCTATATGGCAAAGCCGAAACCCGCGACGGGCGCAAAATGGGCCATGTGAACCGGATCATCGCCTCTGGGTAATCGTGCGGAGGCAGGGCGGCGGCGGGATCAGCCCCGCCCTTTGCGCTCGCCCAGAAGCGCCCAGGCCACGCCCCCCAGGACCAAAACCGATGCGGTGACAAAACGCAGGCTGACGGGCTCGCTGAGAAACAGCAATCCGCCAAAAGCTGCAATCACTGGCACCGTAAGCTGGGCAACACCTGCGGCGCTGGCCTCAAGCTCTGGCAAGACCCGGTACCACAGCGCATAGCCGAGCCCGGATGTGACGGCGCCAGAGATCACCGCCAGCCCAGCCCCTGGCAGATCCATCCCATCGCGCAAACCCCACCACAGCAGCAGAGCCAAAGGACTGGCCAAAAGAAAGCTGCCCGCAGTGCTGGCCAAAGGATCGCGCGCCCCGCGCCCGATCAAGGAATAAACCCCCCAGCCCAATGCGGCGGCAAGCATCAAGCTCGACGCGCCCAAAGGCGGGGCGCTGGCCCCCTCGGGCCACAGCAGCCATGCAAGCCCTGAAAATGCCACAGCAGCGCCCAGCCAACGCCGCAGCGGCGGATGCTCGCCCGCGATCACCGCCCCAGCAAACATGGTGATCTGAACCCCGCCAAAGAGGATCAGCGCCCCGGCCCCAGCATCGAGCCCGACATAAGCAAAGGAAAAGCCCAACACATAAAGCAGCAGCGCCGCCGCAGGCAGTGGGCGCAGCAGCACCCCCCCGCCATTGCGCCGGATCGCAACCAATGCGGCCAGCATCAACGCGCCGCTCAAAAGACGCAGCCCCGCGAAACTCGCAGGGCCGGTTTCCGTGGCAGTGAGCGCCAAACGGTTCAAAATGGAATTGGCTGCAAAAGCGGTCATGACAACCGCCAATAGCCCCCAGAGCCTAGGGCTCATACTTCCTCAAACGGCGCGGGATAGACCAATTTCTCCTCCGCCGAGGCGGTTTCAGGAGCAATGGGGTAAATCCCAGTGAATTGCTGCGGATAGATCGTGTCTAGTTTGGCAGGCCCATCAAAGACAAAACCAAAACGGGCGTAATATTCCGGCCCGCCCACAACGATCACAGCTTTCGCTTGGTCCTGACGCACCGCATCCAGCCCATAGCGCACCAGCTCGGCGCCGATCCCTTTGCCTTGCAGCGGTGTGCGCACGCAAACCGGGGCCAGAGCCACCCAACCTTCGGGAGAGTTGAAGCGCGAGAAGCAGATATAGCCCACCACCTCATCATCTTTCACCGCCACCAGCTCGCAAGCCACATGGCCGCCCGCGCGCAGGGCTTCGATCATGCGCTCTTCATTGGGCTGACCAAAAGCGCTGACCACCAACACGGAGACGGCAAGGTAATCATCTGGGGTAGCGGGACGAATCGAAATCATAGCGGCACCTACTGCGGATCACGAAGAGACTTGAGCTGACCGTAACGATCCCTCTGCCCCATTGTCCTGCGGCATCATCGTCATTGCTGCCAAGAGCCCCAAAATCGCCGCAGCGTCAGAGCACCCATGCTGGCGGGCAAGATCACCGATCTGTCGCTGGATCGCCCGGGGTAATTGCAAACGGATGATGCGCCCCTGCCCCCCTTGCGCCACTGGTTGGAACTCCGGCGCCTGATCCACCCGCTGGGCCAAGGCGCGCTCCAGCATCACCCGCATGGCATCGGCACTACTGGCCGATCTGCGCCCCTGCCGCGCGGCCCGCAGCGCCGGGCGCAATTCCATGGGCAAACGCAGCATGATCGCCCGGCGCGGATCTTTGGCGGACATGGGCAGTTCTCCTTAAAAAAGAAAAGGGGCGGCCAAGGCCACCCCTTTCCAAATCATCGCTTGCGCGGCTGATTACATCATGCCGCCCATGCCGCCCATGTCGGGCATGCCGCCTGCGGGGGCTGCGCCTTTGGGCTCGGGCTTGTCGGCCACCATGGCTTCGGTGGTGATCAGCAGACCTGCAACCGAAGCTGCGTCTTCCAGAGCGGTCCGCACCACTTTGGCAGGGTCGATCACACCAAAGGAGAACATGTCGCCATATTCTTCGGCTTGGGCGTTGAAGCCAAAGGAGCTGTCGTCGCTCTCGCGGACCTTACCGGCCACAACAGCGCCGTCCACACCGGCGTTTTCAGCGATCTGGCGCATGGGCGCTTCCAGAGCGCGGCGCACGATGGTGATGCCAGCGTCTTGGTCCGAATTGGCGCCAGTCAGACCGTCGAGGGTCTTGGCACCTTGCACCAGAGCAACACCGCCACCCACAACGATGCCTTCTTGAACAGCAGCGCGGGTTGCGTTCAGCGCGTCATCCACACGGTCTTTGCGCTCTTTCACTTCCACTTCGGTCATGCCGCCGACACGGATCACGGCAACACCGCCAGCCAATTTGGCCACGCGCTCTTGCAGTTTCTCACGGTCGTAATCGGAAGAGGTCTCTTCGATGTTCTGACGGATCTGAGCCACGCGTGCTTCGATCTCGGCTTTCTCGCCTGCGCCATCAACGATGGTGGTCTCGTCTTTGGTGATGGCGATTTTCTTAGCAGTGCCGAGCATGTCGATGGTGACGTTCTCGAGCTTCATGCCCAGATCTTCAGAGATCACCTGACCGCCGGTAAGGATCGCGATGTCTTGCAGCATGGCTTTGCGGCGATCGCCGAAACCAGGGGCTTTCACAGCTGCGATTTTCAGACCGCCGCGCAGTTTGTTGACCACGAGGGTCGCCAGCGCTTCGCCTTCCACATCTTCTGCGATGATCAACAGCGGCTTGCCCGATTGGATCACAGCTTCGAGCAGCGGAACCATCGGCTGCAGCGAAGAGAGTTTCTTCTCGTGCAGCAGGATCAGGCCGTCTTCCAGCTCTGCGATCATTTTGTCAGGGTTGGTGACAAAGTAAGGCGACAGGTAGCCACGGTCGAACTGCATGCCTTCGACAACATCGGTCTCGGTTTCCAGACCTTTGTTTTCTTCGACGGTGATCACGCCTTCATTGCCGACTTTCTGCATCGCATCTGCGATCTGGCTGCCGATTTCAGCTTCGCCATTGGCAGAGATGGTGCCGACCTGAGCAACTTCATCGCTGTCTTTGACTTCGCGCGATGCGTCTTTGATCGCTTGCACGACTTTGGCGGTGGCCAGGTCGATGCCGCGCTTCAGATCCATCGGGTTCATGCCAGCGGCAACCGATTTCATGCCTTCTTTGACGATGGCTTGGGCCAGAACGGTGGCGGTGGTGGTGCCGTCGCCCGCTTCGTCATTGGTGCGCGAAGCAACTTCACGAACCATCTGAGCGCCCATGTTCTCGAACTTGTCTTCCAGTTCGATTTCCTTGGCCACGGACACACCGTCTTTGGTGATGCGCGGTGCGCCGAAGGATTTGTCGAGCACAACATTACGGCCTTTGGGGCCCAGGGTCACCTTTACCGCATCGGCAAGGATGTTCACGCCAGCCAGCATTTTGTTGCGGGCATCAGTGTCGAATTTGACGTCTTTTGCAGCCATGTTCTGGTTGCTCCTCAAGAATTCGTGGGTGGAAAAGGATCAGCGCGAACGCCGAAGGGATCAGCCTTCGATCACGCCCAGGATGTCGCTTTCCTTCATGATCAACAGCTCTTCGCCATCAACCGTCACTTCGGTGCCCGACCATTTGCCGAACAAAATCTTGTCGCCGTCTTTCACAGCCATGGCGATCAGCTCGCCGCTGTCTTTGCGGGCGCCCTCGCCACAAGCCACAACCAGGCCTTCGGCGGGTTTTTCTTTGGCGCTGTCGGGGATGATCAGACCACCCTTGGTCGTTTCCTCAGATTCGACGCGGCGGACCAGAACACGGTCGTGGAGCGGTTTGAATGCCATCTTCAGAGTCTCCTTGGCTCTGTATTTATCCGATATTGTCACTCGCTACTGGTGAGTGACAACACAGGCGGATTTAGGCAAAGCACCGGAGCCTGTCAACGATCACGCGGCAATTTTAGCCCGTTTGGCAACCTCACCCCACGCAAATAGGGTTTCGCAGTGCGATTTTCTAGAATTCGCCAGCAATCCTTGGCTGAAAGAATCGCCACTGCCACGCGCAAAACAGCACCTAAGGCCCATATCCCGCGGCACTCCCTGCCCCTAGCCTGCCGAAAAACACGGGAGGAAAAGATGAAGCATGTTCTTTATGGGGCGGCGGCACTGGCTTTGGCTGCGCTGCCCGGTGCCGCGCTTGCCGAAGGGGCGCTGAGCGCCAAGTATCGGGTGGAGCTGGCGGCCCAGCCCGCAGAGCTATGGCAAAAGATCGGCGGTTGGTGCGCCATTGCCGATTGGCATCCGGCGATCGCCAGTTGCGAGGAAGCCCAAGAGGATGGCGCGCAAATTCGTCTGCTCACTTTGGCCGATGGCGGCGGTGTGATCCGGGAAAAGCTGCTGGAGCAAGGCGAGACGAGTTATCGCTATGCCATCCTAGATGGCCCCCTACCCGTGGCCAATTACACTGCCTCGCTAGAGGTCAGCGCCGATGATGATGGCGGCAGCGGGGTCATGTGGCGCGGCAGTTTCGATGCCAATGGGCTTAGCGATGACGAGACCACCGCCTTGCTGAAATCGGTTTATCAGGCCGGGTTGGAAAGCGTTGCCGCGATGGAATAGGCGCAGATCACTCTGCCAGCGCCCGGGCCAACCCATTGGCGCGGGCCACTAAGGCTTGCAAATCAGCGGTGAGCAAGGTGCCGCCGCTGACCACTTTGCGCCCTTCCACGATCAGATCACGCACCTGATGCGGCCCGCACAGCAACAGTGCCGCCACCGGATCCCAAGCCCCGGCCGCGCCCAGCCCGGTCACATCCCAGACGGCGATATCGGCGCGTTTGCCGGTCTCCAAACTGCCCAGATCATGCAAACGGCCCAGCACTTCGGCGCCGCCGCGGGTGGCGATTTCCAAGGCCTCACGGGCGGGCAGCGCATCAGCGCCGTTTGCCACCCGTTGCAACAACATGGCCTGACGCGCTTCCGAGATCAGATGGCCCGCATCATTGCTGGCTGACCCATCCACGCCCAGACCAACCCGCACACCGGCATCGCGCATGGCCCGGATCGGGGCAATACCGCTGCCCAAACGGCAATTGGAACAGGGGCAATGGGCAACGCCAGTATGGCTGCGGGCGAACAAATCAATCTCGGCCCCGTCAAGCTTCACGCAATGGGCATGCCAAACATCATCGCCGGTCCAACCAAGATCCTCGGCATATTGACCGGGGCGGCAGCCGAATTGTTCCTGAGAATAGGCGATATCCTCGTCATTCTCCGCCAGATGAGTGTGCAGGCGAACACCTTTGTCCCGGGCCAGGATCGCCGCATCGCGCATCAGCTCGCGGCTCACGGAAAAGGGTGAACAGGGGGCCACCCCCACTTGGATCATGGCACCGGGATTGGGATCGTGATGGGCATCGATCACCCGGATGCAATCTTCGAGAATATCCGCCTCGCGCTCAACCAGCGCATCCGGGGGAAGCCCGCCAGCGCTTTCACCAATGCTCATGGAACCGCGCGTGGCCAGCAGGCGCACGCCAAGCTCTTGCGCCGCAGCGATGGAATCATCCAACCGCGCCCCGTTGGGATAGAGATACAGGTGATCGGAGCTCAGCGAGCAGCCCGACAGCGCCAGCTCTGCCAAGCCCAAAGCCGCAGAGACATGGATTTCCTCAGGGCCCATGCGGCCCCAGATCGGATAGAGGGTCTGCAACCATCCAAAAAGCAGCGCGTCCTGCCCACCGGGCACCGCCCGGGTCAGGCTTTGGAACAAATGGTGATGGGTGTTGATCAGCCCCGGCGTGACCACACAGCCGGACACATCCATAATCTCGGCCCCATCAGAGGCCAGATCATGACCAATCTGCGCTATTTGCCCGTCGCGAATGCGCAGATCAGCCCCGGCCAATTCCCGCCGCGCGGCATCCATCGTTACAAGAACATCGGCACCACGTAGCAGCAATTCAGCCATTTTAGTCCTCCTGCAAAACCGCCAAGGCCGCGGCGTGGATCTCGGGATTGGCCGCGGCAATCACTGCGCCGCCCTCATGCGCCGGACCACCCTGCCAATCGGTAACGACACCGCCAGCGGCCTCAATCACCGCGATGGGGGCCAGAATATCATAAGGCTGAAGCCCGGCTTCGATCACAAGATCAATCTGCCCCAGGGCCAGCAGCCCATAAGCATAGCAATCCAGACCAAAGCGTTTGAGCTGCACCTGATCGGCCACCCGGTTGAAGGCGGTTTGCTCGGCCTTGCTGCCAATTTCGGGATAGGTGGAATAAAGCACCGCCTCAGAGAGGGTTTTGGTGCTGCGTGTCCCCAGCGTGCGCGCGCCGTGGGGGCCAGAAAGCTGCGCCCGGCCCAAACCGCCTTCGAACCGCTCGCCAATATAGGGCTGATCGATCACCCCATAGATCGCGCCGCTCTCATCACGCAAAGAGATAAGCACCCCCCAGCTGGGGGCGCCGGACATGAAAGCGCGGGTGCCATCAATGGGATCCAGCACCCAAGTCAGCCCCGACTGGCTGTCTTTCGGGCCGAACTCTTCGCCCAAGATCCCATCTTCGGGGCGGGCCTGCGCCAGCATATCCCGCAATAGCCGCTCGCAAGCGCGATCAGCCTGGGTCACCGGATCGAACCCGCTGCCGGCTTTGTTTTCCGTGGCCAATTCTGTGCCGCGGAAATAGCCCAAGGTCACCTCTCGGGCGGCGTCTGCCATCCGCGCCACCAAAGGGGGGATTTCGGCGGCCAAAACCGCCATATCGGGGCGCGATTGCTTTACGTCACTCACAAGAACTCCTATCTCGATGGCCATTTCCGCGCCTGTGGGGCAATGCCCCAAGGCTCAGGCCACCTCGCTGAGCACCCGGGCCAAGTCAAACAAACGACGGCGTTGATTTTCCGGGATCGCGTAATAAGCCCGGACCAATTCCAGCGCTTCTTTATCCGACAACAAGTCCCCTTGCATAGCTTCTCCAAGCGCAGGGGCATCATTGCCTTGCTCAAGCCCATCGAAAAAGTAGCTCACAGGAACCTCAAGCGCTTCGGCAATATCCCAAAGCCGCGAGGCGCTGATCCGGTTCATCCCGGTCTCGTATTTCTGGATCTGCTGGAACTTGATGCCCACGCATTCCGCAAGCTGTTGCTGCGTCATGCCAACCATCCACCGGCGATGTCGGGTTTTCTTCCCCACATGAATATCAACCGGATGCTTCATTCTTTGCTCCCTCGACCCTTTACACTGAGAGAAGCACACCGAACCCAGATCACGCTTCTATCTCGCTTTACACACACACTCGGCTCGCACCGCCACGCGGCATGAGGCATTTAATAGGTGTATAAAATCAACGCAATTAAATGACGCAGGCAAATAAAAAACCCAATACGATTTATTTACGATACGTATTTCCCCGCGTTGGCACGCGTTAAAAGCAGCTAAGCTGGCGCAATCATTACCTCATATGAGTATATTTTACGCATAAGCTGATCTTGGCCCCATGACGGCGCGAGGGTAACACCGAGGAAACTGTCCCTATAGGAGATGATCGGTGCGTGCTTTTCGGCTTTCGCAATTCGATACCCCCCCCGCCTTGGGCGAATGCCCTGAACCGACCCCCGCCCCTGGCGAGGTGAAAATCAAGGTGGGCGCATGTGGGCTCAACTTTGCCGATATCCTGATGACCAAGGGCAAATATCAGGAAATGCCAGAGCCACCTTTGACCTTAGGGCTGGAGCTTGCAGGCACCATCACCGCCTTGGGTGACGAGGTCTCTGGCCTTGCCATCGGTGATCGCGTCGCCGCTTATGCGGGCCATGGGGGGCTCGCCGAATATGCGGTTGTGGGGGCCGAGCGGTGCTTGCCCATGCCCGCGGATATGAGCTTTGAAACCGCCGCCGGGTTCCAAGTGGCCTATGGCAGCTCGCATCTGGCGCTGGTGCATCGGGCGAAAACCCAGCCTGGCGACACGGTTTTGGTGCTGGGCGCAGCAGGCGGCGTCGGGCTGACAGCGGTTGAGATCGCCAAAGCCTGCGGCGCCACGGTGATCGCTTGCGCCCGCGGCAAAGACAAATTGGCGGTGGCCAAAGCCGCTGGGGCCGATCATCTGATCGATAGTGAAACCCCCGATCTTAAGGCCGTGTTCAAAAGCTTTGGCGGGATCAATGTGGTCTATGACACCATTGGCGAGCCGCTCTTCACCCCGGCCTTGCGGGCCTGCGCTCCCGAAGCGCGCTATCTGGCCATCGGTTTTGCCGGGGGCGAGGTGCCGCAAATCCCCGCCAATATCCTTCTGGTGAAGAATATCAATGTGATTGGGTTCTGGTGGGGCGGCTATCTCAAATTCGCGCCCGAGATTCTAACAGGCAGCCTGGGCGAATTGATGGAGTGGTATCGCGAAGGTCGCATCAAACCTCATATCAGCCATGTGCTGCCACTGGAGCAGGCCGATGAAGCGCTCGAATTGCTCCGGACGCGTAAATCCACCGGCAAGGTCGTCGTCACGATCTAAAAGGTCTGCCCGGCGCAACGGCCGGGCATCTTACCCGCGCGCGAAGGCCGCGACCAATTCCAGATGCGGGCTCCAGCGGAATTGATCCACCATTTGCACCCATTCCAAACGATAGCCGCCCGCGACCAGCGCCGCCGCATCCCGGGCAAAGCTCACCGGATTGCACGACACCGCCGCGATGCGCGGCATATCTGACCGGGCAAGCTCAGCCGTTTGCGCCTGAGCCCTGGCCCGTGGCGGATCGATCACCACCCCCTCAAACCGGGCAAGCTCGTCGGGCATCAAAGGGCGGCGGAACAAATCGCGGGTCTCGACCCGCACAGCTTTGAGCCCTTGCGCCCCGCGCCAGCCTTGTTCCAGCGCCGCCAAAAGCGTCGCCTCCCCTTCCACTGCAACCAGTTCCGCCTGCTCTGCCAAGGGCAGTGCAAAGGTGCCGCATCCGGCAAAAAGATCCGCAATACGCCCGGCCCCATCCAGGGCCTCGCGCACCCCGGCGGTCAGCGCCGCTTGCCCTTCGGCGGTGGCTTGCAAAAACGCCCCTGGGGGCACTGGCACCATCGCCGCCCCCAGGCGTAGCCGCGGCACCGCCCATTCCGCCACCAGCTCGCCATTCCAACTGAGCCGGGCCAGCCCATGGGCCTGGCCAATCTCGGTCAGCGCCTCATGCAATGCCAAATCCAAAGGCTTGCCACCGCTCACCGCCACATCCGCCCCGGTTTCGGTTTCCGTCACCGCCAGATCAATCCCCGCTTTGCGGGTGGCGCCGATGCGGGTGATCGCCTCAAGCGCGGGCAAAAGCGCCCGCAGCGCCGGGCGCAGCACAGTGCAA
>JAOXSB010000211.1 GCA_025800345.1 Mangrovicoccus sp.
GGCGATGATGCGGCGGCCGTGCTGGATGATGATGGCAACCCGAAATGGCGCATGGCCCCCTCGCCCCATGGCGCTTATTGGGAAGAAGGCATGAAAATCGGCTATCAGGACGCGGGTTCCTGGACGCTGATGGAATCCACCCCGGTGGATCGTGCGAAAGCCGCATGGCTCTATGCCCAATTCGTGGTGTCCAAGACCGTCGATTTGAAAAAATCCGATGTGGGTCTGACCTTTATCCGCGAATCCTCCATCGACAGCGATCACTTCACCGAACGTGCGCCGAAACTGGGCGGTTTGGTGGAATTCTACCGCTCGCCAGCGCGTACCGCATGGTCGCCCACCGGCACCAATGTGCCTGATTACCCGAAACTGGCACAGCTGTGGTGGCAGAATATCGGCGATGCCATGTCCGGGGCCAAATCCCCGCAAGAGGCATTGGACGCACTCTGCGCCGATCAGGAAAAAGTGCTTGAGCGTCTTGAGCGTGCAGGCATCCAAGGCGATCTGGGTCCGGTCATGAACGAGCCGCAAGAGGCAAGCTATTGGCTGGAACAGCCCGGCGCGCCGAAAGCACAGCTTGAAAATGAGGACGAAGAGCCGATCACCGTCTCCTATGACGAGCTGATCAAGAGCTGGCAGAACTGATCTCCTCCGGGCGGGGGCGCTGGAAACCAGCACAGCGCCCCAGTTCCCTATAACCGCTGGGGCCCGCGCAATCGGGCTCCGGCCTCCTCGTCTCGACGCCGACCCCACGAGCCCCATGACCCATATTCTCGCTATCGACCAAGGCACGACCTCCTCCCGTGCCATTCTTTTCGACGCCGCAATGAAACCCATCGCCAGCGCCCAAGA
>JAOXSB010000217.1 GCA_025800345.1 Mangrovicoccus sp.
GCCCTGGCTTTAGCGGGGCTGCGCGAATGGCGCCCGCCGCCGGGGCGCGGCACGCTGGAACGTCTGGCCCTGCCAAGCGGCGAGATCGCGCTGTTTGACGATGCCTATAATGCCAACCCCACCTCCATCGCGGCTGCGCTAGAGGTTTTAGCGGCGGCCCAGCCGGGCCCTGGGGGGCGGCGGGTTTTGATCCTGGGCGATATGCTCGAGCTTGGCCCGCAAGAGGCCGCGATCCATGCAGAGCTTGCGGATTTGCCCAGCATGGGGGCGGTGGATTTGGTGCATTGCGCCGGTCCGCGCATGGCGGGGCTTTGGCAGGCTTTGCCCGCGGCGCAGCGCGGGCTGCAATGCGATGCGGCAGCGGCTCTTGCGGATCAGATCGGCGCGCTGATGCAGGGCGGAGATGTGGTTTTGGTCAAAGGCTCTAATGGCTCGCGCGTGTCGCGGGTTGTTGACGCGCTGCGCGCCTTGGGGCAGGGCGAGGCCGAGACAGCGCGAGGATTACACTAATGCTATATTGGCTGACCGCCTTTTCCGATGGCGGCGACCTGTTCAACCTGTTCCGCTATTTGACCTTTCGCGCGGGCGGGGCGTTCTTCACAGCGCTGATCTTTGGGTTCATCTTTGGAAAACCCTTAATCAACCTGCTGAAGAAAAAGCAGAAAAAAGGCCAGCCCATCCGCGAAGACGGCCCCCAAAGCCATTTGGAAACCAAGGCGGGTACCCCGACCATGGGGGGGCTGTTGATCCTTTCGGCGCTGGTGTTTTCCACGCTGATGTGGGCCCGGCCTGACAATATTTATGTTTGGGTTGTGCTGTTGGTGACCGTGGCGTTCGGTGCGATTGGCTTTGCTGATGATTACGCCAAGGTCAGCAAGCAAACTGTTGCAGGTGTCTCGGGCAGGCTGCGCCTTGCCTTGGGGTTTCTCATCGCTGGGATCGCATCGGCGGTGGCCGCCTGGATGCATCCGGCGGAGCTGACCAATCAACTGGCCTTGCCGTTTTTCAAGGATCTGCTGATCAATCTGGGATATCTCTTTATCCCCTTCGCGATCATCGTGATCGTCGGGGCGGCCAATGCGGTGAACCTGACCGATGGGCTCGACGGGCTCGCGATTATGCCCGTGATGATCGCCGCGGGCACTTTGGGTATCATCGCTTATGCGGTGGGCCGGGTGGATTTCACCGATTACCTAGATGTGCATTACGTGCCCGGCACCGGCGAGATTTTGGTGTTTTGCGCGGCGCTGATCGGCGGCGGGCTTGGATTCTTGTGGTATAACGCCCCCCCGGCGGCGGTGTTCATGGGCGATACCGGATCGCTTGCTCTTGGCGGTGCGCTTGGGGCCATTGCCGTGGTGACCAAGCACGAGATCGTTTTGGCCATTGTCGGCGGGCTCTTCGTGGTCGAGGCGCTCTCGGTGATTATCCAAGTGTTCTATTTTAAAGCCACGGGCAAACGGGTGTTCCTAATGGCGCCGATCCATCACCATTTCGAGAAAAAGGGCTGGGCCGAGCCGCAGATCGTGATCCGCTTTTGGATCGTTTCGCTGATCTTGGCATTGATCGGGCTGGCCACCTTGAAAGTTAGATAGGAGTTTAGAAGTATCAGATGTGTACAAAGGATCGAGCATCTAACTTATTGGAACAAATTGTCGAAAGTACGACGAAGCTTTCATCGGCTTGTGCATTGCCGATTTTGATTGTTTCCGCAGCTTGGAAAATTCCTGATAAGGCTGGCAACGTAAAGTGTCTTGTTTGGACGGTAATGGTCTTGGGAGCTCTATACTTCTTGGTCCAATTTCTTTCCGCCATTTCAAATCTCGCGGACCACATGAGCTACAGCATGACTAATCAAATGATAGGTGGCGCCATATTGCTTGCTGTTGTTATTTTCTGGTGGGCCAGTGCTTCCGTTGTGTTGGTTTACTTTTCGCAAACTTTGGAAGTGCCCTTTTGATCCCAGTTCTTGGCTATAGCGGCGCGCGGGTGGCGGTTTTGGGGCTTGGCCGCTCGGGCCTGGCCGCGGCGCGGGCGTTGCAAGCGGGCGGGGCTGAACCGCTTTGCTGGGATGATAGCGCCGAGGGCCGGGCCAAGGCCGAGGCCGAAGGGTTCGAACTGCGCGATTTGAGCCGGGCTGATGGCTTTAACGGGGTGGATCTCTTGGTGGTCTCGCCGGGCATCCCGCATCTTTATCCCAGCCCGAACCCGGCCATTGCGGCGGCTTGGACTGCGGGCGTGCCGGTGGATAACGATATCGGCCTGTTCTTCCGTTCCTTCGCCCGGCCTGAATGGAATGGCTATGATGTGGCCCCGCGGGTGGTGGCGGTCACGGGGTCAAACGGTAAATCCACCACGGCGGCTTTGATTGATCACTGTCTTCGCGAAGCGGGCAGGGTCAGTCAATTGGCGGGCAATATCGGACTCGGGGTGCTGGATATCGACCCGCCGGGCGACGGGGATATCGTGGTGTTGGAGCTTAGCTCCTATCAAACGGACCTGGCCCGCGCGCTGACCCCGGATGTGGCGGTGTTCACCAATCTGTCCCCAGACCATCTGGATCGTCACGGGGGTTTGGGCGGGTATTTCGCCGCCAAGCGCCGGCTGTTTGCCGAAGGCGGGCCGGATCGCGCCATCATCGGTGTGGATGAACCCGAGGGCCAATATCTGGCCAATCAGCTTTCCGAAGGGGTGGGGGATGCGCGGGTCATCGCGGTCTCTGTCACGCGCAAGCTGAGCGGGCCGGGCTGGTCGGTTTTCGCCCGTAAAGGGTTTTTGTCCGAATGGCGCAAGGGGCGGCAATTGGGCAGTGTTGATCTCCGCGAGATCCATGGCCTGCCTGGGCGGCATAACCATCAAAATGCCTGTGCTGCTTATGGGGCGCTGCGGGCACTTGGCCTGGCCCCGCGCGAGATTGCAGCAGGCTTTGCCAGTTTCGCGGGTCTGCCTCATCGCAGCCAGATCGTGGGCGAGCGCGATGGCGTGCGCTTTGTCAATGACAGCAAAGCCACCAATGTGGATAGCGCAGCCCAGGCTTTGCAAGCCTTCCCCAATATCCGCTGGATTTTGGGCGGCATGGGCAAAGATGGCGGCATCAGCGCCTTGAGCGCGCATCTTGGGGCCGTGCGCAAAGCCTATCTGATCGGCCATTCGGCGCGGGATTTTGCGCTGCAATTGGGCGGGCTGGATCTAGAGATTTGCGAGACCATGGACCGGGCGGTGGCCCGGGCTGCGGCAGAGGCCGAGCCTGGCGACACGGTTTTGTTGGCTCCGGCCGCAGCAAGCTTTGACCAATTCCCCAATTTCGAGAAACGCGGCGAGGCCTTTATCGCGGCGGTTAAAGCCCTGCATGGCGCGTCCTAACCCAGGATTTGCAGCCAGACCCAAATGGAAACCGCGCTGGCAGCTGTGCCTAAAAGCAAGCTGGTGGCGGCGATGCGCCGGGCTTTGCCGTAAAGATTGGCGAAAATATAGGTGTTCACCCCTGGCGCCATAGAGGCGGTGATGACCGCTGCCCGCAGCGAATCCTGCCCCAGACCAAACAGCGTGACCATCCCATAAGCAATCGCGGGATGGACCAGCAAGGACAGGCTGATCACATAGAGCACGATGCGCAGATCCCCATCGGGGCGATAGCGGGTGAGCACTCCGCCCAAGCCAAAGATCGCCGCAGGCAAGGCCGCCCGGGCCATCAATTCCGTGGCCGCCCCCAGCGAGGCGGGCAGGGGGATGCCCCCGAGATTGACCGCAAAGCCCGCAGCGATGCCCAAAATCAAACTGTTGGAGAACATCGCCTTCAGGATCGAAGGGATCGCGGCCCAATAGCTGCCCGAGCGGTTGCGGACGATCTCCATGGCCGAGATGCCCAGCAGATAGCAAAAGGGCGAATGCACGGCGATGATGGTGAACATCGGTGACAGGGCGGCACTGCCAAAGGCCCGTTCGGCAATGGGCAGACCCAGCAGCACTGAATTGGAAAAGAGGCAGGTAAAGCCGATGGCGACGCTGTCTTCCCACGGCCGGTGAAACAGATAGCGTCCGCCCAGCAGGCCCAGGGCAAAGGAACTGGCCGCGCCGGTATAAAAACTCGCCAGCAGCCGCAGATCGAAATCCTGCTTTAGATCAATGCGCGAGATCGCCAGAAACAGCAGGCAGGGCACGGCAAAGCGCTGGATAAAGCGCATCAGCGCATCCACATCGCTGTTGGAAAACCATCCCACCCGCACCGCGCCATAGCCAAAGCCCAGCACCAGAAACACCGGCAGGATGATCTCGATCAGCGCGCCCATGGCGCGCTAGGCCTCAAAACTCAGGCGCAATCCGTCATAGGCCGGGGTGATATGATCAGGGGTCTCGGCCGCAAGCGTGGCATAATCCAGATCGATATGCATATTGGTCAGCACCGCGCGGCTTGGTTTGACCTGCTCGATCCAGCCCAGGGTTTTTTCCAGATGAGAATGGCTGGGATGGGGGGTGCGGCGCAAACTGTCGATGATCCAACACTCCAGCCCGTCTAGCAGCGGCCAGCTTGCCTCGTGGATCTCATAGACATCGGGGATATAAGCGACGCCATTGACGCGAAAGCCAAGCGCTTCAATCGTGCCGTGATTGACCGGGATTGGCGTCAGAGTGATTGGCCCGCCCGCGCCATTGATCACAACATCACCGGCGATGGTTTGCAGCTCTAGGATCGGCGGATAAGGGGAGCCTTCGGGCTGAATAAACGCATAGCCGAACCGCGCCAGCAGATCCTTTTGCGTGCTCTCATCGGCCCAAACCTTCAAACGTTGGCGGATGTTGAACACCACCATGCGCAGATCATCGAGCCCATGGACATGATCCGCATGGGAATGGGTGAAAACCACCCCATCAAGGGTGCCGACATCCGCATCCAGCAATTGGTTGCGCAGGTCCGGCGAGGTATCGATCAAAGCCCGGGTGGTTCCGGCGTCGCTGATCCGCTCGATCAGCAATGAGCAGCGGCGGCGGCGGTTTTTCGGGTTTTCCGGGTCACAATCCCCCCAAATGCCGCCCAATCGCGGCACCCCGCCAGACGAGCCACAGCCCAAGATCGTAACGCGTAATTCCGCCATCAGGCTGCAACGCCTCCGTTTTCACCGCGCCAGGCGGCGGCTTTGGCAAAAAGCCGGTCGAAATTCGCCGTGGTTTGCGCCGCGAGATCTTCGGGGGCGATTTCCATCGCCTCGGCCACGCGGATGCAGGTTTTGGCCACATAGGCGGGCTCATTGCGTTTGCCGCGATGGGGCGGCGGGGCGAGATAGGGCGCATCGGTTTCCACCAGCAGCCGGTCTTTGGGTGCGGCGGCAAAAATCTCGCGCAGCTCGCCAGAGCGGGGGAAGGCGGCGATGCCGGACATGGAGAGATAAAACCCCAGATCCAGCGCTGCCTTTGCCAGCTCTGCGCTGCTGGAAAAGCAATGCATGACGCAGGAATAGGCCCCGGCGCTATACTCGTCTGCCAAAATGCGGGCCATATCCTCATCCGCATCACGGGAATGGATGATCAAAGGCAACCCGCTTTGGCGCGCGGCCTCAATATGAATGCGCAGGCTCTCGGCCTGCACCGCCGCGCTTTCGGCCGTGTAGTGATAATCCAGCCCGGTTTCGCCAATGCCGACAAATTTGGGATGGGCGGTCAGGGCAAGCAACTCGTTAAGGCTTGCCATGGGCTCGCTGGCCACGCTCATGGGATGGGTGCCTGCGGTCCAAAACACCGGCGCATGGGCCTCGGCAATGGCGCGGATCTCGGGCACGGCGCGCAGCTTGGTGCAAATGGTCACCATACGGGCGACCCCGGCCTCTTGGGCGCGGGCAATCACTTGCGGCAGATCCTCAGCGAAATCGGGGAAATCCAAATGGCAATGGCTGTCTACCAGGCGCAGGCCCGGGGTGGGAATGTCACTCATAACGAACCTCTTTGGGCATGCTGCGCGCGCGCTGCCACCTCTTCGATTTTGAGCATCATATCAAGGATGGTGTTTTGCGGGTCAAGATTGACCGCTTCCGCATGGGCGATGCGATCCCCCAAGCTTTGTTGCGCTTCGGCCCAAAGCCGGGCGGCTTGGGCATTTGGAGCCAGTTTGCTGTGCCAATTGCGATCTGGATCATCGGGCGGGGCGGCCCCGGCCCCGGCGCGGGCCAAATCGGCCAGTTCTTGTGATATCAGCCGGTAAAACAGCTTGCGCTCTGGGGCTTTGGCCGCCGGGGCCAAACGCTCGGCCAGGGCCAAGGCAGCGCGGCGATCATGGCCGGGCAGGCGGGAGAGCAGCGAGGTGATCTGTTGATCCAGGGCCAGACCATCGAGCATGAGTAAATCCCAAGCCAGCCCGGGGCTGCCTCCCGATAGCCGGGCCAAGCGCGCTTGCTGAGCCGGGTCATCGGGCGGGGTGGCACCCGCTTGGATCAACGCGCGGGTCATCGCCTCTGTATCCAGCGGGGCGCAGCGCAATTGCCGGCAGCGCGAGCGGATGGTGGGCAGCATCGCCGCTGGCCGGTGGCAGATGATCAGCAAAGTGCAGCGGGGCGGGGGCTCTTCGATCAGCTTCAGCAACGCGTTGGCCGCATTGGGGTTCAACTCGTCCCCGGCATCCACAATCACCACCCGGTGGCCGCCATCGGCGGCGCTGAGCCCAAAGAAGCCGTGCAAAGCTCGGGCCGCATCCACGGTGATTTCTTGGCGCAGCCGCTTGCGATCTGGATCCCATGGGCGACGCAGCAGGAAAAGCCCAGGCTCGGAGAGCGCGGCGATGCGATGGGAAACCGGATGATCAGGGTCCAGATCCAGGCTTTGGGGCGGCTCGGGTGCCAAAGCCTCGCCAAAAAGCCCATCCCCCGCTGCGCTGGCCTGATCGGGGCCATGGGCAATCAAATAGCGGGCCATGCGCCAGGCCAGGGTGGCTTTGCCAATGCCTTCCGGGCCGGTGATCAGCCAAGCATGATGCATCCGTCCGGTGCCAAGCGTGGCGAGAATTTCGGCCTCCGCCTCGGTCTGACCGTAAAGCGCGCGGGTTTCCCGTGGATGGGGCGCGCCTTCTCGGCAATCGGGTTCGGGGATGTCCTCAGCTGCGCTCATGCCGAAAACGACTCCCACAGGGCGCGAATATCCTCGCTGACGCTTTCGGCAGGGCGATTGCCATCAATCACCCGGCAGCGATCGGGCCAGCGTTGCGCAAGATCCAGAAAGCCCTGACGCAGGGTGTGTTGAAACTCTAGCCCAAAGCTTTCAAAGCGGCTTTCATCCGGGGCGTTATCGCTTTGCCGAGATTGGGTGCGCGCCAGCGCCTGGGCCGGGTCCATGTCGATGATCACCGTCAGATCCGGCTCCCGGCCAATCATCAAGCGATGCAGCTGATCCACGATCTCTGCCCGGCCCCCGCGTGTGGCCCCTTGATAGACCCGGGTGCTATCGGCAAAGCGATCACTGATCACCACCGCGCCACGTTCCAGGGCTGGGGTTATGGTGCGCTCCAGATGATCGCGCCGGGCGGCGGTGAAAAGCAGCAATTCCGTTTCCGGCGACCAGCGCCCGGGCGCGCCTTCCACCAGCAAGCGCCGGATCTCTTCAGCGCCAGGGGCGCCGCCAGGCTCGCGGGTCAGCACCACATCGTGGTTTTGCGCTGTAAGATGGGCCGCCAATTGCCGGGCTTGGGTGGATTTGCCCGACCCATCAACGCCTTCAAAGCTGATGAAGCGGGGGGAGCCCGCCCCTGGGCTGGGCATCAGAAATACTCCTGCACCCGGAGCATCAATTCCTTGCTCAGCACTTGGGTGGCGGCGCGCAGGCGTGGCACCAAACCGCCCCGTGGCACATCTTGATCGGCCACCAAAGGCAAGCGCGCCTCGCCCAGCCCGTCGCGGGCAATGATCAATTCACCAACTTCTTGCCCGGCTTTGATCGGCGCTTCCAGGGGGGTGTCAAACACCACTTCCCCGCTGAGATTATTGGCCCCCACTGCGGGCACCAGCACGCTGAGATCTTCCGGCGCCACTAGGCTGACTTGGGTCACTTCCCCCAACCAAACCGGAACCGTGGCCAATTCGCTGCCCTTCTCGGCGATATCGGCCTCTACAAATTGGCGAAAGGCCCAGTTGACGATACGGGCGGCTTCTTCTTTGCGGGCTTCGGGGCTGTCGAGCCCGGTGATCGCAAAAATCACCCGCCGGGTGCCTTGCCGGGCCGAGCCCACCAGGGAATAGCCCGCTTCTTGGGTATGGCCGGTTTTCAGACCATCGGCGCCGATGCCCAAGGGCAGCAGCGGGTTGCGATTGAAGCGGTTTTTCGGGGCGCGGTCATCCAACTGCCATTCTTCTAAGGCGAACCAGCCGTAATATTCGGGAAATTCGGTGATCAGGATCTCGGCCACGGTGACCAGATCGCGCATGCTCATCAGATGGTTGCGGCTGGGCCAGCCCGAAGCATTGGCAAAGGTCGAATTTTCCAGGCCCAAAGATTTGCCGCGCTGGTTCATCATCCGGGCAAAGGCATCTTCGCTGCCTGCAAGGCCCTCGGCAACCACCACAGTGGCGTCATTGCCCGATTGCACGATGATGCCTTTGATCAATTCCTCAGCGGTGGGTTTGTCCCGCTCATTGAGAAACATGGTCGAGCCTGCCATTTCCCGCGCTTTGGTGGAGACCGAAAATTCCGTGTCCAGGGTGATGGTGGGATTGTCGCGAATGGCCTCGAACAGCATCAGCAATGTCATTAGCTTGGACATGGAGGCCGGGGGCAGGGGCAGATCAGCGTTTTTTTCCAGCAGCGTGGTGCCGGTGGTCAGATCCAGCACATACGCGCCGCTGGCTTGGGTTTCAAAATCCGCGCGGGCGGGCAGGGCGGCAAAAGCAAGGAATGCCAAGAGAATCGGAAAACTGCGCGAGATCATATCAGGCCTGTGGGTGCTGGATTTTCCCCAGAGCCTAGGCCAAGCGCTCGCCCAAGAAAACCCAGCAAGCTTGGGAAACTGAGGCTTCTCAAGAGACTTTTAGAATCACTACCTTGGCGCTAAGGCGGGGAACCGACCGGAGGAGTGGCAGAGTGGTCGAATGCGGCGGTCTTGAAAACCGTTGAACGTGGAAGCGTTCCGTGGGTTCGAATCCCACCTCCTCCGCCAAAGCCTATAGGTCGCAACAGCATATCTGTGGCGGTGGGCAGGCGTCTGGCCTGCGTTACATGAGGATCATATCGTCAATCTCAAGCACGGTGATGGTCATCTCGCGATGCACCGGCCTGTTCAGCCCATCTTCAGCAGTGATCCGCAAAGTATATGCCCCATCTTCGCTGCGGCTGGGGGTATCCCATGTGAAATGCCCGGTGCCGTCGCCCAGATCGGTGAATTCATAGCGCTCGGGCTTGGCCAAACGCCCATTGGGGCGCAGCAGCGTGGCCGAAAGCGATATGGTGTCATCCCCATCACGATCGCTGGCCATAACATCGAAGGAAATGTTGGAGCGTTCCTCCACCATCGCGTCTTCTAGATCAGCGAACACAGGCGCATTGGTGTCGAACACATCGATGAGGAAACTGTCCACCACCGCAGGGTTTTCACCATCATCGGCGGTGACCACGACCGTATAGGTCACATCCTTATAGCGTTCAGGGACGCGCCAGTTGATGGTGCCGGTGCCGTCCCCATTATCGGTGAATTGATACCATTTGGGGTTGGCCAGGGTGCCATTGGGCCGGATCAGATCCGCGTTTATGCTGATCGTGTCATTGCCATTGGGATCGCTTGCGGAAAGTGTCAGCTCAAAGGGCACCAATTCGGGGATCCGCAGGTTCTCCGGCAGTGGGTCAATGCTGGGCCCGGAAGAGGGCGGCATCAACAGCCCGTCTGGCCCGCCGAACAACACATAGCTCTCGCCGGCGGCGCTTAGCCCATTGGGATCGGCCACATTCGCGCCAATGATCACATCGCTATAACCGTCGCCATTCAGATCGCCCGCGCCGGAGGCAGAGATGCCGCTATAATCATAGTGATCGACCCCGGTCAGGCGCAGCCCATTGCCGCCATCAAGATCGGCCAAGGAGAGCGATGCATCAAATCCACCAGCCTTGCCATAGATCAGATAGGTGTCGCCCCGATACGCCTGGGCATTTGGGGCGCTGACCAGGATATCATCCAAACCATCGCCATTCACATCGCCCGCAGACGAGACCGATGTGCCGGTGTTGTTATTGGCGGAGAGGCCCGTCAGGGCGAAACCATCGCTGCCATCTAAGCTGCCAAGCGCGAGAGTGGCGTCAAAACCGCCTGCTTTGCCAAAGACAACATAGGCTTTGCCTGCTTTGGCATTTCCATCCACATCGGCCCAATAGGCCCCAATGATGAGATCATCCAAACCATCGCCATTCACATCGCCCGCGTTGGAAACAGACCGCCCGGCATAATCCCCTGCGGCTTCACCGGTCAGTGCGAAACCATTGCTGCCATCAAGGCGCGCCAGATCAAGGCTTGAGTCGAAGCCGTCCTTTTGGCCGAACACCACATAGGCTTTGCCAGCGTTTTCAGCCCCCGCAGGATCCGCGCCATAGGCG
>JAOXSB010000227.1 GCA_025800345.1 Mangrovicoccus sp.
CGCACGATTTTCCGCCCGCGAGCGGCGTTACCTATTTCGCCTGATCTCGCGCCGCGCGCCGCTGACCCATGATGCGGGGCTGGCCTGGCAAGTGGCCCATCCTCTGGATCTGGAGGCCATGCGCCTGGGCGCCGCCCATTTGATCGGGCATCATGATTTCACCACCTTCCGGTCTTCGATCTGTCAGGCGGAAAGCCCGGTCAAAACGCTAGATGCGCTCGAGATTGAAGCCCATCCGCTGAGCTGCGGCGTGGAATATCGTTTTCACGTTCGTGCGCGCAGTTTCCTACATAACCAAGTGCGCAGTTTCGTGGGCACGTTGGAACGTGTGGGCGCAGGCGGTTGGGCGCCCGAACGGGTGGGCGCGGCTTTGGCGGCGCAATCCCGCGCCGCTTGCGGCCCAGTTTGCCCACCCCAAGGGCTTTATCTGGCCGGGGTGGGCTATCCTGACGATCCCTTTGCGTAATTTGCCCCAAAGGGGCTGGTCAGCCCCCAAGCCACGCGCCACATTAAGCCAATGCCCGCGCCAGCCATCGGAGCCTGCAAAATGAGCCTAGCCCCTTATGTTCGCGCCATGGGTCGCGGCCCCAGCCGCGCCCGATCCTTGGAGCGCGCCGAAGCCGAAGATGCGATGACCCAGATCCTAAACGGGTCGGCCGCGCCCGAAGCGGTGGGCGCGCTATTCATGCTCATGCGCTATCGCGGGGAAAGCGCCGAAGAGCTTGCCGGGTTTGTCAGCGCCATGCGCGCCCGGCTGAAGGACTGGAGCGGCCTGAACCCGAGCCTTGATTGGCCCAGCTATGCGGCGGGAAAATCTCGCGGGCTGCCGCTGTTTTTGCTTTCAGCCAAGCTGGTGGCCCAGGCAGGCGCGCGCGTTGTGCTCCATGGCTGGAACTCCCATCAAAACCCCATCGCTGATGTGCGCGCGAGCTTGGATGAGATCGAGATCGCC
>JAOXSB010000228.1 GCA_025800345.1 Mangrovicoccus sp.
GGCGATCGGGATATAGGCAACGGATGCAAATAGCAGCGTGATCCCCAGCCATCCGAAACTGGTGCGCCCGATATGCAGCCCCCAATGCGGGCGCCTCAGCGCCGGGCGCAGAACAGCCGTGGCGGTCACGATCACCACAAAAGCAAACAGAAACCGCCCGTGGCTGATCTGCATCGGATGCAGCGCAGGGCCAAGCGTGTCTGTCCCCAACGCTTTGGCCAGCAAAGTTGTGCCCGCCATCAGGGCGCTGGCGGCAAAGATCAACAGGGCCGCAAGGGGCGGGTTCTGGGGTACAGGGGTCATGGCCTAGCGGTGGGCTACGCCAAATGAAATAGCAAGCGTGAAATGGCGGCTCTGCGTCTCATTTTGAAATTTCAGGATTTTCCAATTATTGGTCTTCCCAGACAGATCGAACCTCGTTATACGAGCTGCCATGATCAAAACCGCATGTATCCTGCGCCTCCGACGCCGACGCTTGACCGCGTAACCGGCCCGTTTGATCTATTTGCGCTGTCCAAATCCGCGCATTCTCCACCAAATCAGTTGACGACCATGGCCCCGGTGTATCACTCACAGGGCTTAAGCTATCTTTAAA
>JAOXSB010000229.1 GCA_025800345.1 Mangrovicoccus sp.
CGGTAAAGCCGTCTCGGGCGGCGCGGATGGCGGTGTTGGGCACGGGGGGCGCGGCCCAAGCCTGCGCGTGTCAGCTGCTAGAGCAGGGTCATCATGTGACCCTGATGGTGGCACGCGAGGGGCCTGTCCGACGGGGTATTGTTGCTGCCCCGGCAGATTTGGCCCGAGCGGAGGCCCGGAAATTCCTGCATGCGGCGGGTATGGAGATCCGTTTTGGTTTGCGCTTTGGCCAAGAGCTGTCTTTAGCCCAATTGCAGCGGGAATATGACGGGGTCTGCTTGGCGATGGGCGCGGCGGGGTTTCGCGCGCTCCACGCAGAACTGGACCGGGCGCACAATATTTTTGATCTGACGGATTTTCTCCATGTGCTGCGCGGTGGCGCTCGGACAGGGGCTGTTCGGCTAGGGCGGCATGTGGTGGTCATTGGCGGCGCTGATTCTGGTGCTGAAGCGGCTGTTCAGGCCAAGAGCTGCGGTGCCAATCAGGTCACATGGCTGTGTGATGGGGCGCCGAGGGCAAGACCCGCCTCAGCCAAAGAGCGCTTTTATGCAACCAGCAAATCTGTGCGGGTGCTGAGCGGGCTTACCCCGTGTCGCAGCCTTGGGCATGGGGCCGTCGAATGGCTCGAGCTCATCCAAAAGCAAAATGGGGCGCGGCTGTCAGTGCGCGCGGATCAAATCGTGAAACCCATTGGAATGGCATTGGCCCATGGGCCAGAGGCTACATTGCTGCCCAAGGGGGTTTTTGCATTGGAGCCGCGGGAAGGCGCAATATCGCTGTGGCAGGGCGGGAATGATGCTGAGCCTTGCCGGCGAGACGGTCTTGCACAAGCTGAAGCAGGGCGGATCGCTGCCGTAGAATTAGATAGGTTTTTCAATTGTTAGGCTTGGCACTCGGGATCATCCGTGCCGCCCGAAAGCAAAGGCCGTTTGGCGGCCTTTGCTAAGATGAGCAATTTGCGCGCGCTTA
>JAOXSB010000231.1 GCA_025800345.1 Mangrovicoccus sp.
ACAGCCACCGCCATTAAAAACGGATCTGGGTTGACCCCAAGAGCATTGGCCATCTGAATGCCTACTGGGGCGGCCACCACCGCTGTGGCGGTGTTGTTGAGCACATCCGAAAGGGTCATGGTCACCAGCATCAGCATTGTGAGCAGCGCCCAAGCGGGCCAGCCCGCGCCCAAGCTGAGCAACGATTGCGCGATCAGCGCTGTGCCCCCGGCCTGATCTAAAGCCGCGCCCAAAGGGATCATCGAGCCGAGCAGCACCACCACGGGCCATTCGATATGTTTATAAAGATCCG
Organism: Mangrovicoccus sp.; assembly: GCA_025800345.1. Classification (GTDB taxonomy): domain Bacteria; phylum Pseudomonadota; class Alphaproteobacteria; order Rhodobacterales; family Rhodobacteraceae; genus JANSYP01. The sequence goes on from JAOXSB010000231.1 coordinate 293, forward strand.
AGAGCGGCAAAATCCCGGTAAGCACATAGGCCACCACCACCAGGCCCAAAGCGATGGGCAGATAGAGCAGGCCCAAAGCCGCCGCCCCGACCGCCCCGCCAAACAGGCCAATGGCCAGCCAGACCTTTGCAAAATCGGTGACCACCAAGCCGCGATCGGCCAAGGGCAGCACCCCAAGCCATTCGGCCAGGGCCTCTTCATTGCCCTCAGGGGTGAGCAGCAGCAGGATATCGCCAGGGCGGATTTCAGTGCGGCGCACTTCTTTGGGGATGCGTTGACCCTCGCGGGAGATGCCCAGCAGCACCGTGTGCTGACGCCAGGCCAGGCCCAGGCTGCGGGCGGTTTTGCCCACCAGGCGCGATGTGTCTGGCACCACCGCCTCGATCAGGGCCATGCCTTCGCTGGCGATGCCCAAACGTTGTTTTTCATCTTGATCGGTAAATTCCAGCGACAGCGCGGCGCGAAATTCGTCCAATGCTTCGGGCCGGGCTTCCAGCACGATGCCATCGCCCTCTTGCAGCCTTGTGTTGCGCTGCAACCCGTAACGGCGCGCCCCATCCCGGGCCAGCCCCAGGATCGC
>JAOXSB010000238.1 GCA_025800345.1 Mangrovicoccus sp.
AACTTCTGAAACCGCGCCCGCAGCGCATCCGGCAAAGGTGCTGACATGATCCATCCTCTCAAACAGGATGAATCACCAATCAACACTCATGGGAATCCCTCACGATTCAGGTTAAAGGTCGGGTGCTTTAGTGAGTCCGACCCCGCGATGGCGGCGGTGAAACAGCGGCTTGCCCAGCTTGCTTTCAAGGGCTTTGATCTGATGGCTCACAGCTCCCGAGGTGACGGATAATTCTTGGGTCGCATGTTTGAAACTCATATGGCGTGCGGCGGCCTCAAATGCACAAAGCGTCGTGAACGGGGGAAGATCGTAATGGCATCATGACATTATGGCTGCGCTTTCAGGCATGGGTTTGGATGATCTGAGCTCACTCCAATAGGAGCGCTTTCCCAATTGTATCCTGCCTGAATCTGGCTTTTTGCGCCATGCTTTGTGACGGCTGCATTACCCGTGATTTTCCGTGGCGCTCGGGGCTGGCAAGATCGCGCAGCGCGCCCACAGATCACGCGCTTGGCCCAGCCCGGGCTTAACCGGTATGCCTTAGGCGTCTTCTTCTTCGCGGTTTTGCAGATGGTGCAGCAGCCAGCCGCCGCCGAAACGGTCTTTGGGATCAAGCCGGGCGGCTTGTTCTAGCGCCTCTTGGGCCAGATCATCTTGGCCCAGCCTCGCGGCGCAATAGCCCAAAGCCACCAGACCTTGCATATATAGGCCCGGCGCGAATTCCATGGCGCTAAAGGGGGCGTCCTCGGGGCCGACCAAGCGCCAATCGGTAGAGATGTTCAGCCGCCGGGCTGATTGCACCAGCAGGTTTTCCGCCAAAGGCAGCGCCTGGGCATATTCGTGATTGTAGAAATAAAACCGATAGGCGGCGGTGAGGATCTCGGGATCATCAGGGGCCTCGGCCAGCGCCGCGCGCACGGCCTGGGCGCTTTTAAGCGGATTGCTGCGGGCTTGATCAGCCCCTTGCAGCAGCGCTAGGGCTTTATCCTCCGGGGGCAAAGCAGTCGTCATATTCTTCGCATTCTTCACATGTGGGCGACAGGCACAGCCCGAAATCTTGCTCGGCGCAGATCTGGCGATAAAGGAATTTCTTCCAGCGCATATTCTTGGAATTGGCCGCTGCCAGACCGGGCAAATGCCGGGCGATCAGACCGCTGAGCGCGGCGCGGCTTGGCAGGCCCATATCTTCCCATAAATGGCGCGGCTCTTGCGCGCGGCGGGCGATGATCTTGGCCAGATATTGACTGTCCGGGGCCAGCGAGCCGCCGCGCCACAGGATCAGCCGGGTGATCGTATCTTGTTCCGGCGAAATCTCAGGTGTGCCCAGATCGGTGTCGGGCATCTCGAAAAAAGGAAGCCACCGGCCCGCTAATTGGGCCAGCTCCTCGCCCGAAAGCCCCAATCTTTCGGTCATGGGCCCCAGGCCCCGGCCCCGTTCGCTCAGCGCATGATCCACGATGCAAACGAAATCCGTCCGCACCAGCATGGCGCTGACCACCGGGCCGGGGTCTAAGGGAGAGGCTTTCTCAGTCGACAGGCGCATGGGTCTGACAATCTGAGGGGCAAACGCGATTGCACGCGCCGCAGCCGACGCAAGCATCGGCGTTGATCATGGTCATCACGCGCTTTTCAATGTCGTCTTCATATTCCTCATCATCAAGCTCAACGACCATCCCTTCATCAGTGATACCTTTCAAGGTCATCACCTCGCGACCGCAGACTTTGTAACAACGACCGCAACCGATGCATTTTTCCGCATCGATGCTCATCAGGAATTCGGGGGTATATTCAACTCCCCCGCGGGTCAGGGCTGTCATTGGCATTGCTCACGCCCTCCTTAGGCGTTGGCTAGTGGTTTACGCGTTGGCTTTCTCGGCGGCTTTAAGCTCTTTTTTCGCCTCAGCCAGTTCTTGGAATACTTTGAAAGTCTCTTCAGCGACCTCGGGGATTTTCTGCCAATCGGTGGGCAGTTCCTCGGACAGGTCATGCAGGTTCATTTTCGCATTGGTCGAACGCATAGAGAGCTTTTTGACCTTGGCTTTCATCTCTTCGATGGACATCGCGATCTCCTCAGATCTTGGGGGTATGGGGGACGCCGCGCGCTCCCCGCAAATTCAGGCCTTAGCGGCGTCGGGATATTTCTCGATCGAGGCCACCGCATCTGCGATGATTTTCTCACCGCCTTCGGACAGCTTGTCCCAGGTCTCAAAACCAAAACGGTGCACGTCGCGCAGATGCTTGGAAACCACCACCAGCTTGCCCGCGATCAGCACGATCCGGCCAAAGCCTTCATGGCTCATTTTCTGCATCTGGCTGGCCATGCAGCCGCTTTCTTTTTCGATCATCAGACCGATGGCGTCGTAGAATTTGGTGATGCGCCACATCACATCCGGGTCGGGATCGCCGATGATCGGGATTTCCTGGCGTTCTTCGCGGGTGACGATGAATTCCGACAGGATATCCGCATCGGTTTTATCATCCCAGGTGCCATAGCTGTCTTCGGCCCGGATCACAGCGCCCAGCTGTTTTAGAAAGGGGGTGCCGGTCCAGGTGCCGCCGCGGGCCTCGATTGTTTCAGTGGCCATCAGACCGTCTCCTCTTCTTCGATATCATCCATGAAACTGGGTTTCTCGGCGGTGCCGAGGATCTTGCGCAGGAAGGGCGGCGGGGTGCCGTTCAGCATCACTTTGACCTGCGCGATCACCTCTTCGATGGTCTCGGGGCCTTTGCGCTTGATCGGGTGAATGCCCGCTTTGACGACCTTGGCCGCCGACGGCCCGCCAATGGCCAAGGTGAACAGCAGCGCGCAGCCGGTCAGGGCTTCGACCTTGGGCGTGATCTTGTCGTCCTGATCATCATGTTTGCCCTTTTGTTTGGTAATGTTTTCAAACTCATGGGCTTCGATGAATTGCGAGCTGGTCTTGGTCACATCATAGACGGCGAATTTCTTGGCCGACCCGAAATGGGCATTCATATGCTCCATGTCATTGGTCGCAATCGCGATGCGCAGGGGTTTCTCGGCGCCCTCTTCGGGCGCGCTGTCAACTAGCTTGAGCGTGCGGGACATGGTCAAACTCCTCTTCTATTGGGGCGGCGCCAAAATCATCGGGGCGGGCGCGGTGGTGCTGGGCTTGCACAATATTGGCGATCTCATAGAGAAAGCTGCGCGTGCCCCGGTATCCGACCCGGCAGATGTCCTGAGCGCCGAGCCGGTCGAAAATTGGAAAGCCTGCGCGCAGCAGCGGCAGCTTCAGCCGCGCCGCCGCATGGCGGCCATGGGAATGGGTGATCAGGATCTCGGCCCCGGCCTCACCGGCCAGGCGTTCGAAATCCCCCAGATCGCCCAGGACAACCTCTTTGGCGGGCACATGCTCTAGCACGGCCGAATGGGGCGTGGTGGTCACCGCGGTGACAATCTCGGCCCCCATGGCGGCCAAGCAGCCCGATAAGGCATAAAGCAGATCGGGATCGGCCCCGATGGCGATTGGGCGTTTGCCCGTGTGGAAATGCGCATCCAGAGCCGCATCCATCAGCCGGGCACGGTCCCGTTTCAGACTGGGGGGCGCATCGGATTGGCCCGAAAGCTCCATCAGCGTGCGCACAAACCCATCCACCGGCTTCAGCCCGGTCACCGATTGGAACACGCGGAAGGGCACAAAGGCGCGCGCTTCCAGGTTGGTTGCGGCGCCGCGCATGCTCTCGCCAATGGCCAGGGTAAAGGCGCTGCGGGACATCGCTTCGATATCCTCCAGGGTGGTGCCGCCCAGGGAGGTGCCGCGCCAATCATCAGACACATGACCATCAAGCGAGCTGGACAGATCTGGCAACACGATGGGTTCCAGCCCAAAGGCGCGGATCATGCGCACCAGCTCTTCCACCTCAGCTGGGGTCAGATGGCTGCCCGCCAGCAAATTGACCTGCCGCAGATCGGGATTGCGCTGCACCGGGTCCACTTCGGGTACCAAGGTTGCCACGATTGCCTCAACGGCGCGGGCCCAACCATCTTCCATCCCGCCATTGAAATCCGGGGTGGAGGCATAGACGATTTTGGTGCTCTCAAAATCCGTGCGGCGGCCAATGATTTCTTTCAGCTCGCCAGGGACATCTTCGCCGCGGGTTTCCGTCAGCGCGGTCGAGGCGATGCCGATGAATTTTGGCGAGGCTTTTTTGATCAGGTTCTCAATGGCTTCTTCGATCTGATCTGCGCCACCCAAAATGGTGGACACCTCGTTCATCGCCGTGGTTTGCAGCGGCACCGCTTCTTTGAAATGGCGCACCAGATGCACCATGGCAAAGGCGGTGCAGCCTTGGGATCCGTGAAAGAGCGGCACCGCGCTTTCCACGCCCAGATAGGCCAATGCCGCGCCCAAAGGGGCCGATGATTTCAGCGGATTGGTCGAAAGCGCGTGTTTTGGATGAACAATTTCGGCCATCTCAGCAATCCTCGAAATCGGTTGCAGAAGAGGCAAAACGATCTGCCAGCTTGGTGGCTGCCATGGCCGGATCAACGCTGTCTTCAGGGGCGCAATCTTCACCTGCGCCGCCCAGAGTGACCGGGGAATTGGGGCCTGCAGGCACGCCGGTGACCGGGCAATGACCGCTCATGGCGGGCAGCACATTGGCCCCATCGATGGGCTCGTCCCAAGGCGCCGGGCTGCGCAGCTCTTCCCACATGGGGTTGTTCAGGGCCCGGTCCACCGCATGGACCATATCCACCATGCCCATATAGCCCGCGTAAGGTTCGTGTTTTTCCTGGTTCACATCGACCCAAGGCATCTTGGCTTTCAGGGCCACGAACTGGCTGCGCCCGCCGGACATCAGCACATCGGCTTCGGCGTCTTTGAGCACGCGATACATGTCTTTGGGCGCCATATTGTCGAACATATGGGCGTCGGTCTGCATGATCTCTTTGACGCGCTCTTTGTCTTCATCAGTGGCTTTGCGCACCGAGGTGCCGATCACCTCCATGCCCAATTCCTGAAGCGCGGCCACAACCGACCAGGATTTATGCCCGCCGGTATATAGCAGCACTTTCTTGCCTTCGACGCGGGGGCGGTAAGCTTCGAGATCGGCCCAAACCTTGGCCTCTTCCTCGGCGATCAGCGCCTCGCAACGATCCAGCAATTCCGCATCTGCGCCGCGTTCCACCAGCATCCGGCACATGGTGCGCAGGGCCTCGGAGGTGTCGGAAATGCCGTAGAAAGACCCCTCAAAGAAGGGGATGTCATATTGTTCCTCCAGCTTGCGGGCCAAAGTGATCAGCGCTTTGGAACAGACCAGCATGGTCACGCGGGCCCGGTGGGCCATGGCCACTTGGCGATACCGCGCATCGCCAGTGATCGAGCCGAGAATGCGAATTCCAAGCTTATCAAACAATGGCTTAACCTGCCAAAGCTCGCCGGAAAGATTGTAATCCCCGATGATGTTCACATCATACATGCTGGGTTCTTCGGGCTCGATCGTGCCAATCACATGATCCAGCAGCGCCTCGCCCGCGAGCTTGTTGCCCAGGTTTTTCGAGCCCACATACCCCGGTGCATTCACCGGAATGCAGGGGGTGCCAAATTGCTCGGTGGCGGCTTTGCAGACCGCATCAATATCATCGCCGATCAGGGCGGGCACGCAGGTGGAATAGACAAAGATCGCTGGGGGGTTATGGGTTTTTACCAGCTCACGAATAGAGCGGTAGAGCTTGCGCTCCCCATGGCCCATAACAATGTCGAGCTCGCCTAAATCTGTTGTAAAACCAGTGCGATAGAGCTCAGATCCAGAGGATGCAGCGCCGCGATTATCCCAGCCATTTCCCTCGCAGGCCAAAGGCGCATGGACCAAATGGGCGGCATCGACGATGGGTTGCAGGGCGATTTTCGCGCCGTCAAAGGCGCAACCCCCGGCGGCCGCCCCGGGGGTCAAAGGTTTTGCGCAACCTTTTTTGCGTTGTTGTTCAGATTTTGAGACATTCGTCCCGCAGGCAGGTTCGTTAAATACATCCGCGATTTTGTTTTTCAGCGCGTCCGCCATGCCGGGTCCCCTGTCACTTCATTACCTGCCCAGCACCGAGCGTGCCGAGGCTACCAAGGAGAGTGAAGCAAGACCCGTGCCAAGCGTGCCGTTCAGGAAAATATAAATGATAACAAAGGTGTGACGAGGGCCGCACAAAATTCGCCCCTGTCGCGTTGTGCCCTTTGTCGGTGTTCCGACATTGATGCGACAGCCCGCCCTGCCCCATGGCGCGGCGCGTAAAACGCCCGCCCTATATGGTTAACGCGCCCCGGCGGCGCCCTATGGGCAAAGGGGCCAAAACCAGCGCACGCTGGCTTAGCAAAGCGCTCAGAGAGCTTTCCATATGCTTGCGCGAGGCCAAAACCCCCGGTTCAGATCGTACATTTTGTTGGAGCTGGGGCAAAATCACGGAGCTTGGACAAAATGACGAAAGCTGCCCAATCTGCGCCCTGCGCGGCGATCACCCCAGAGCAATGCCGCGCCGCCCGCGGGCTGCTGGGATGGTCGCAAACCGAGCTGGCAGATCGCGCCGGGGTGAGCCGCGCCAGCATCGCCGATTTCGAAAGCGGTGCCCGCAACCCCATGCGCCGGAACCTGCATGCGCTGAGCCAAAGCCTGGCCGCGGCGGGCGTGGCGTTTTTGGACGAAGAAGCCAGCGCCGGGGTCGGGCTGCGCTTTCGCTATCGCCGGTTGCAAATCACCGGCCCGGCCAAGCTTGAGCTGATTGAATACTGCGCCCATCTTCCCATGCATTATGGCGGCGCGGATCTGACCTGTGTGCTGGATCTGGACGCGGTGAATGAGTTCTACCAGACCCGTTTCACCAGCTCAGCGGGGTTCGAACAGGCGATCGCAGATTGCGAAGACGCGATCCGCGCCACCGCCGAGAGCATGGTGCCCGAGCGTATCCGCGACGGGAAACTGCATATCACCTATAAGATGCTGCGGAGGGGGTGAGGGGCGTAAATCGCCGCTGGGTTTTCAAGTTTGCCGGGGCTTCAGAGTCGAACAAAAAATATAATGTTTGACAAAATGTAAAATGTTATGCATATTCGCTGAAAGTCAAATACCGAGGACAGACCTATGCAAATATCAGCTGATCAATGCCGCGCCGCTCGTGGACTCCTGAATTGGACCCAAAGCACTCTCGCCACAAATGCGGGTGTTTCTCGCGTTACTATTGCTGACTTCGAGTCTCGCGCGCGAATGCCGCTCAAGAACAACCTGAGCTCCATTGAGGACTGCATGTTTGCCGCCGGTGTCGAATTCCTTGCCGAAGAGGATGGCAGAGGATTGGGTGTTCGCTTTCGAGAGCGAAAGCTGCAGTTCATCAGCAAGTGGAATTTCCCCGATAATTCTGCCGACCCCTACATGCGAATGAGCTATGCAGGTAAAACCTTCAGTTGTTTTGTTTCGCGCGAAGCAATCGACGACTACTATCCTGAGCATAATTTCAGGACCATGGACGAGTACGTCAAAGCGCTATCAGACATCATGCATGTCATTCTCGCGAAGGCCGAGAAGTTAGCCCGCGACGGGATCCATGAGGATAAACTGCTGATTACTAGTGAGTATCTTTGCTCGAATTAGGTTATGGCAAACGCCCCCTACCCCCCAACACGCCCCAAAAGGCGCGGGCCGTAGCAGATTAGGAACAGTCCAAACCCTGCGATCCAGGCCAGGGCGGAGAGCGCATAGAGCAGCCCGGACATATCCAGCCAGAGCCCGGCCAGGGGGCGCAGGGCTGCGGCCAGAACAATTGCGACAAAAATCGCCACGGTGCCCGGGCCCGCATGCAAGCTGCCGCCGCTATGGCCCAGGGTCGCGCGGGTCATCACCGCCAAGGTCATCAGCCCCATGGCACCGACCATCCATAGATGCTGCGCCGCCGCTTGGGGCATCAGGCCAGGGGCGGCAATCCCAAAGGCCATGGCCAGCGCGCCGAGCGGCACAAAGACAAAGGCCCCATGCAGCACAAAGAGCAGCGGCTCGGCCCGTACCGCCAGCCCGCGCCAGCGCGACAGCCGCCAAAGCTGGCCCAGACCGCCCAGCAGCAGCGCCAGGGCTGTGACCATCCCATCGGGCCAGATCACCCAAAGCAGCAGCGCCGCGGCCAGCAGCGCCAGGGCGATCATATCGCCTTTGTTCAGATCGGCGGGCAATTTGGTTTCTCCGTGGGATTTCAGCCAATTGCGCGAAAAATTCGCGGCCAAGCGCCCGCCCACCAGGGCGATCATCATCAGCGTGCCCATGAGCCCAAGGCGCAGGCCCGCCCCCTGGGCCGGGCTGCCATTCTGGGCCAGCTCGATATGGAACAGACCTTGGCCCAGGATCACCAAGAGCACCGTGGCCAGCACCGAAAGATTGCGCCAATTGCGCCCGGCCCCGATTTGAAACCCCACAAAAAGCGCCAGGGCCAATGGCATGGCCAGGGTGATCGGGGCCAAGATCACAGCCGGGATCACGCCTAAAAACAGCATGGCCAGGCGGGCCAAGATCCAGAGCGCGAAGAGCCCGATCAAGGCGCGCCCTTGCAGCGGGGATTGCCCGGTCCAGCTTGGCACCGCGGTGAGCAAAAACCCCGCTAAGGGCGCGGCGAGATAGCCAAAGAGCAGCTCATGGGCGTGCCAGGCAAAGATATCCCCCTGCCCTGGCAAGCTCAGATCCCCTGAAAGCAGCGCCAGCCACAGGGCCATGGACAGCACCGCCCAGATCGCAGCGGAGAAGAAAAACGGCCGAAAGCCTGCGGAAAAGAACCGGGGGCGGAGTTGCGGGGGATTGGTTGTGGCTGTGGTCATGGGGGCAATCTGTACCGCTTTGGCAAAGCGCGCTTTGCGCTAGAACAAAAAAGCCGGCCGCAAGAAGCGGCCGGCCAGTAGATCCGCTAAAGGGGAAAATTAGCGGGTCAGGTCGTAGCTGTAATCGGTCTCGCCGGGCACGATCGTGTCATCATCGAGCTTGTCGAAGATCATATCGAGCAGTTTGACCAGAACAGTCAGCGCACCTTGGTAGCCCCAGGTGGGGAAACGGTGGTGGTGGTGACGGTCGAAGATCGGGAAAGCGAGACGGATCAGCGGGGTGCCGGTGTCGCGTTCCAGATATTTACCATAGGAGTTGCCGATCAGCAGATCCACGGGCTCGGTGTTGAGCAGCGAGCGCATGTGCCACAGGTCACGCTGTGGCCAGACCTGGCAATTGGCACCGAAGGGAGAGCTGGCCAGCAGTTCTTCCATCTTTTTGCCCCAGGCTTTGGTGCCGTTGGTGGCCAGGCAGTGACGCGGCTCGGCGCCCATTTCCATCAAGAAGCGCGCCATGGCATAGACAAAATCCGGGTCGCCATAGATGGCGAAGGTTTTGCCATGCAGCCAGGCTTGGCTATCGGCCAGCGCATCGATCAGGCGGCCACGCTCCATGCGCAGGCTTTCTGGGATGGCTTTGCCGGTCAGTTCCGAGACTTTCATCAGGAAGTCATCGGTGGCCTGGATGCCCATGGGGTAGTTGAGATTGATGGCTTCTTGGCCAGCTTTCTCAATGTATTCCATGGTTTTCGGCGTGCAGTATTCCTGCATGGAGATGGTGGCTTTGGCGTTGAGGGCGGTTTTCACGTCCTCAAGCTTGGTGCCGCCGTCATACATGCGGAATTCACCATCCGAGGGGGTGTCGTAAACGTCGGACACATCGGAGAGGAAGGTGAAATCCACACCCATTTCATCAAGCATGCGCTTGATTTCACGGTTATTGGCCACAGCAAACCCGTCAAAGCCGGGGATGATGTTGAGGCCTTCACCGGCTTCGCGTTCGGCATTGTCCCAGAAATGGCTCAGGATGCCTTTCTGCATGTTGTCATAGCCGTCCACATGGCTGCCCACAAAGGCAGGGGTATGGGCGAAGGGCACATCGTAATCATCATCAACCGAGCCTTTTTCCTTGGCTTGCAGGATAAAGGAGTTGAGGTCGTCCCCGATCACCTCGGCCATGCAGGTGGTCGAAACGGCGATCATTTTCGGGTTGTAGAGCGCTTTGGTGTTGGCCAGGCCGTCCACCATGTTGATGAGACCACCAAACACAGCGGCGTCTTCGGTCATGGACGAGGACACGCAGCTGGAAGGCTCTTTAAAGTGGCGCGACAGGTGCGAGCGATAATAGGCAACGCAGCCCTGCGAGCCATGCACGAAAGGCATGGTCGACTCGTAACCCTGGCTTGCATAAACGGCGCCCAGAGGCTGGCAGGCTTTGGCGGGGTTTACCGACAGAGCTTCGCGGGCCAGGTTCTTTTCACGATATTCCCAAGACTTGGTCCAATCGCCGATTTCTTTAACCATTTCATCGGGATGGCCGCATTCGTATTTGACCTTCTTCTCGGTCAACATGTCCTGGTATTCGGGTTCAAGAAAGAGCGGTGCGTGATCGAGCACCTTATCTGCCGACTGTGGCATGGGTCATAATCCTTCTATTGGCCGTCCGCATTCCGAGACGCGCCTGTGTGAGGAATGAAAGGGACCGCGGGGAGGCCGGAGGGAGGGGGCAACCCCCCCGCGGAACGAGGGCTTATTCTGCGGCGATCGCAGTGGGGGTTTCCCAAGGAGCGTCGTACATGCCCCAAACAGGGTTGTTGATCGCCAGGTCCATATCGCGGGCAAAGATGGCGAAGCCGTCATAGCCGTGATAGGGGCCCGAATAGTCCCAGCTGTGCATCTGGCGGAACGGGATACCCATTTTCTGAACCGGGTATTTTTCCTTGATGCCGGAGCCGACCAGATCGGGGCGGATCTTTTCGATGAATTTCTCCAGCTCATAGCCGGTGACATCATCATAGATCAGCGTGCCGTCTTTCACATAGTGACCGGTCCGCTTGTAGTCGTCGCCATGGCCAAATTCATAGCCGGTACCAGCGATAACCATGCCCAGATCGTCATAAGCGGTCACAACGTGACGCGGACGCAGGCCACCGACATAGAGCATGACGGATTTGCCTTCCAGACGCGGACGGTATTTGGCGATCACTTCGTCAACCAAAGGCTGATATTTGGCGATCACGCGCTCGGCGCCTTCTTTGATCTTATCGTCGAACTTGTCGGCGATAGCCCGCAAAGAGGCAGCGATTTGCGACGGACCAAAGAAGTTATATTCGATCCATTCAACGCCGTATTTCTCTTCCATGTGGCGGCAGATGTAGTTCATCGACCGGTAGCAGTGGATGAGGTTCAGCTTGGCTTTGGGGGCGCGCTCGATCTCGGCCAGAGTTGCGTCGCCGGACCAGTTGCCGACCACATTCAGGCCCATTTCTTCGAGCAAGATGCGCGATGCCCAGGCATCCCCACCGATGTTGTAGTCACCGATGACGTTCACGTCATAAGGACCAGGCTCATAGGATTTGACGGCCTCGGAATCTTCGGCGTCAAAGACCCAGTCACGCACCGCGTCATTGGCGATGTGGTGACCCAAGGATTGGGACACGCCGCGGAAACCTTCGCAGCGGACCGGCACCATGGTTTTACCGGATTCTTTTTTCTTCTTCTTGGCAACGGCTTCGATGTCGTCACCGATCAGACCGATCGGGCATTCCGACTGGATGGTCACACCATTGGCCAGCGGGAAGAGCTCGTTGATCTCGTCGATGGTTTTTTCCAGTTTCTTGTCACCGCCGAAAACGATGTCTTTTTCCTGGAAATCCGTGGTGAACTGCATGGTCACGAAGCTGTCCACACCGGTTTTGCCGATGTAGTAGTTACGACGCTGAGACCAGCTGTACTGACCACAGCCAACGGGGCCGTGGGAGATATGGACCATGTCTTTCACAGGGCCCCAAACCACACCTTTCGAACCAGCATAGGCACAACCACGGATGGTCATAACACCGGGGATCGATTTGATGTTGGACTTGGTCGTGTCACATTTGGACGCGATACCAGTCGTGGCATCAACTTCTGCTTCGGGATCGGGCTGCGCAACCTGCAGATGCTTGGCGCGCTTTTTCTTGGCTTTCGCGGGATAGGCTTCGAGCACCTCTTCGATGAGGGATTCGTAGTCTTCCGGCCCGCTAACGTGATCTTTGGCCATCCTTTTGGCTCCTCTCACTGGCGTGGCTAATATGGTCGGCCCACGGCCCGCAGGCCGACCGGGGATGAGGGCTTATGCCGAAGCTTCGGACGCGGCGATTGCTGCCAGGCGCTCTTCTTCGGACTGCATGATGCCGAATTCCATCAGCATCTCTTCCAGCTCGTCCATGGTCACCGGGGTGGGGATCACACCTTTGCCCGAGTTGTTATGGATTTTGGTGGCCAGCTGGCGGTATTCGCCGGCCTGGGCGCTGTCGGGAGCGTATTGCAGAACGGTCTGACGACGCAGTTCGGCATGCTGCACGATATTGTCGCGAGGCACGAAGTGGATCAGCTGCGAGCCGAGCTTGGCAGCCATGGCTTCGGCCAGTTCCAGTTCTTTGTCGGTCTGACGCTCGTTACAGATCAGGCCGCCCAGGCGCACGCCGCCGGAGTTGGCGTATTTTAGAATGCCTTTGGAGATGTTGTTGGCAGCGTAAAGCGCCATCATCTCACCGGACATAACAATGTAGATTTCCTGAGCTTTGTTTTCACGGATCGGCATTGCGAAGCCGCCGCAAACAACGTCGCCAAGCACGTCGTAGGACACATAGTCCACGTCGTCATAGGCGCCGTTTTCTTCCAGGAAGTTGATCGAGGTGATCACGCCGCGACCGGCGCAGCCAACCCCAGGCTCTGGGCCACCGGATTCAACACATTTGATGTCCTTGAAGCCGATCTTCAGGACGTCTTCGAGTTCGAGATCTTCAACCGAACCCATATCGGCTGCCAGGTGCAGCACGGTGTCTTGGGCTTTGGAGTTGAGGATCAGGCGGGTGGAGTCAGCTTTGGGGTCGCAGCCGACGATCAGGATCTTCTGGTCGAGCTCAACGAGAGCTGCCAGGGTGTTCTGGGAGGTGGTGGATTTACCGATACCACCTTTGCCGTAGAAGGCAATCTGACGAAGTTCGCTCATATCCGGGTCCTTTCCGGGGTCTGACAAAATGGCTCACGAGACGGCGGAATGGCCGAACTCATGGGTTATTGAGCAGAAAGCGTGCCAACCCTTGGAATTGTGGCAAGCCCCTTAAAAACAAGGGTTTTCCGGATTTCGGTCCGAGAGCGGGGCAATGTGACAAACCCGACAAATGAGTGACAAGGGGGGGAAAGGCCCGTTGCGCTGCACTGCGGCGTGCGCAAAAAGCGCAAAGGCGTAGCAATCACGGCGCTGCCCAGCGATCAAATTAATCAATGGCAAAGAGGTCATGGGCGCCCCGGGGCATGGGGATGCGCCGCCCGGTGGGGTGGATCTGATCATCGGTGATGGCAAAGAACGCGATCCAGCCTGGGCTGCGGGGGGCATTATGGTCTTGGAACACCGCCACGGCCAGGTGATCGCCATCTCGGTCGAACACCACATCTTCGGGGAGCACTCCGGCAAAGCCGATGGGCGGGCTCAGGGTTTGGAGCTGCCCGGTGGCGTCGTCAAAGGCCAGCAGCGAGAGCGACGCGCCCCGCCGCCCTGGCACCAGGGTGAACATCCCGCCAGGCAGATAGGTGCGTTCCATATTCACCACCGCGAGCCGGTCGCCCGCGCGGTTGATCTCGAAGCCTTCAGGGGATCTGGAGACCGTGGCCGAGGAAAGGATGCCCCGCCTTTGATCTGTGGGCGAGAGCGCAAAGGCATGGATTTCGCCCTTCGGCACGAACAGCGCGCCCAGGGCGGTTGGCCCCCATTTCACATCCGCCACCAGGAAATGCTTGCCGCGATTGCTCCAGCGCCCGGTGCTGAGCCAGTGGCCCTGCTGCACAGGCGGTTCGGCCTGGGCTCCGACGGGCAGGCCTTGGGCATCAAAGCGAAAGCGCAGCAGCCCCACCGCAAGATTGGATTGGATATAGCCCGCCGCCTGGCCGCTGGGATGGATCATGGCATAGCTGAGCCCGGCATCGATGGGGCCGCGCTTGCTGATCTCGTCCAGATCCAGATCAATGCGCCGGGGCGCAGCGGGCAGACCGTTTTGCAAGGGCAGCACGGTAATCTCGGCCTCGGGATCGCCGCAAGCCACCAATAGCCAGCGCCGATCCGGGGCGATGTCGATGTTATTGGGCTGGGCGCAGACAAAGCGCTGATCCAAGATCGCGCCGCTGTGCAAATCGATGCTGGTGAGCCGCCCGCCCGCGGGCATTTCGGCAAAGACATCGCCCATGCGCGTTGCGCCTTTGGGGGCTGGGCCGCGCCCTTCGATCACATAGGCGATGCCGGTGCTGGGATCGGCGGTCATAGGGCCAGGCCAGCCCATCACCGTATTGGATGCCTGAATGATTTTGCGTTCGGGATTTGGGCTGCCGGGATTTTCTAGAACGATCAAGTGATCCCGGGCGCCTTCAATGGGGTAGAGCTGCCCATCTGCATAGCCGGTGGCGGCCATATCCGCATCTGTGAGCACCAAAAGCTGGGACAGGTCAAACCCCTCGGGGGCGGTTGATATTGGCGCGACAGGTGGGCCTGGGCTGAATAGGTTCCACATTCCCAATGCGACGAGCCCAAGCAGCAGCCCCCCGGCCAAAATACGTCCTAAGCTTTTCAGAATACCCATGGGTTATGTTCCGGCAAATTGATCAAGTATAAGCCGGAGTATTCTTACGAATGCTGTATTTTACAAATCTCGTTTTTGTGAGAGCGATTGGGCGATCTGGGCGATTTGCGCCACAAACCCATCGCGTTCGGCCGGATCGAGCGCATCGAGCATCACATCCATCGTGGCCAATTCTTCGGCCTCCAAAAGCGCGAAGGTTTCTATCCCGGCTTTGGTGAGAAACAGCGAGATTGCCCGGCGATTGGTCGGGGAGCGTTCCCGGCGGATCAGATCGCGATCTTCGAGCCGGTCGATAATGCTGCTGGCGGTGGTGGGCACCACCCCCAGTGACGTGGCCAGGTCCGAGAGTTTGCAACCGCTATGATGAGAGACATAGCGTATGGCTTGCAGCTCTGCATAAGAGAAGTTGAACGCGCGATGGGTCTTTTGAATCTCGTTCTCAGCGACTTTCAGTGCCCCAACAATGGCGATGAAAGATTGGCGGAGGATGCGCGCGTTTTCGGACATATGCCTATGTAAGATGTCCTGCGGGCGGGGGGAAGGCACAAAACCACGAGTGGTTTTGTGCCGTTGGGTTCACGCACCGCGCATTTTGTCCAGCATACGGGACATTTTCCCCATCATTTGGCCGACGCCGCCCTGGGCCCAGCCCCCATCCACAGGCAAAATCGCCCCTGAGATATAGGATCCGGCCTCAGAGCTGACCATCATCGCGGCATTGGCCATATCCACCACTGTGCCATCGCGGCCCAAAGGCACCGATTTGGTGACAGCGGCGCGGATTTCAGGCGTTGGGGCCAAGCGGTCCATGCCTTCGGTGTTTTCAATGGGTCCCGGCACCAAGGAATTCACCCGGATGCCATCACTGCCCCATTCCATGGACAAGGTGCGCGTGACCATATCCACCCCGGCTTTGGCGGCGCAGACATGGCTTTGATAGCTCATGGGCAAGAACGCTTGGGGGGCCGAGATATTGATCACGCTGGCCCCGGGTTTGGTCAGATGCGCATGACCGGCCCGCATCACGTGGAAGGTGCCCAGCAGATCGATTTCCACCACTGAGCGGATCGCATTGGGCGACATATCCAGCAAGCGTGCCGGGAAATTCCCCGCCGCCCCGGAGATCAACACATCAATGCTGCTCCCGAAAAAGCCCGCAACATCGGCAAAGCCTTTTTCCACGGCCTCGTAATCGCGCACATCCAGCGAGACGCCGAACGCGTCAGAGCCCAATTCCTTAAGCCCTGCCACGGCCGCATCGACCTTGTCTTGGCTGCGCGAGGCCACAGCCACCCGGGCCCCGGCCCGGGCAAAGCCTTGGGCGATGCCATAATTGATGCCGCTGGTGCCGCCGACCACATAGACAGTCTTGCCGCTAAAATCGAAACTTACGGGTGCAGACATAGATGTTTCCTCCACTGAATGCCGCTTTTGTATCGGCTTGGCTTTGCGCCTGGCTGGGTGTCGTTCTTGGGCTCACATAGTGAGCTTGAGTTCCTCGATATAGGGTTTGTCCTCGGTGGCGATCACATCGACGATTTGGTGATGCAAGCGGCGCTTATGCTCGCCGAAGATGCCCCGGCCTTTGTTGAAGGTTGCTGCGAATTCCATGGCGCCGTCAAAGGTCGATGGGGCATCGGGATAGGCGGCCTCGATCACGTGATCGGCCAGCAGATCGGCGGCGGTGGCCCGGCGGCCGGTCAATTTCAGCTCGTTAAAGCGATAATAGGGCATCGCTTTCTTCACGAATTCGATCATGCCGGGCAGGAAGGGGATGGAGATATCCACTTCGGGGAAGCAGAAATAGCCGCGATCCGAGCGCATGACGCGGAAATCGCAAGCGCAAGCCAGCATCGCGCCATTGCCAAACGCATGCCCGTTGATCGCGGCGATCACCGGGAAAGGGGCCAGCAGCAAGCGGGTGAACACTTCGTTCATTGCATACATGAAACGGCGCACTTCGTCATGCTCGCCATCTTGCATGGCTTTCATCAAGAAGTTCAGATTGATGCCTTGGCTCCAGTTTTTCTCATCGCTGGAGGTGATGACCACGGCGCGCACGGATTTGTCGGCCTCGGCCGCATCCAGGGCCGCCAGCATGCCTTCGGCAAAGGGGATATCCTGGCGGTTCTCGCCATTATCCATGGTGATCACACCGATATTGTTTTGAACTTCGAATTTAACCACGGACATGATGGTTCCTCCCCGCGCATGGCCTGCACCATGCTATTTAACACTTGCCGCTCTAGTAGAGGAGCGGGCTTGTTGCTGTTAATCAAAACGTGGCGTCGTGTCAGGCCGATGGATGATCACAGGGGCCAGATCAGCAAGATCATAGGAATGGCAACGATTAGGACGATGATTTCAAGGGGCAGGCCCATGCGCCAGTAATCCCCGAACCTATAGCCGCCCGGGCCCAGGATCAGCGTGTTATTCTTATGCCCGATTGGGGTGAGAAAAGCGCAAGAAGCGGCCACAGCCACCGCCATCAAAAACGGATCTGGGTTGACCCCAAGAGCATTGGCCATCTGAATGCCTACTGGGGCGGCCACCACCGCTGTGGCGGTGTTGTTGAGCACATCCGAAAGGGTCATGGTCACCAGCATCAGCAATGTGAGCAGCGCCCAAGCGGGCCATCCCGCGCCCAAGCTGAGCAGCGATTGCGCGATCAGCGCTGTGCCCCCGGCCTGATCTAAAGCCGCGCCCAAAGGGATCATCGAGCCGAGCAGCACCACCACTGGCCATTCGATATGTTTATAAAGATCCGAGAGCGGCAAAATCCCGGTGAGCACATAGGCCACCACCACCAGGCCCAAAGCGATGGGCAGATAGAGCAGGCCCAAAGCCGCGGCCCCGACCGCCCCGCCAAACAGGCCGATGGCCAGCCAGACCTTTGCAAAATCGGTGACTACCAAGCCGCGATCGGCCAAGGGCAGCACCCCAAGCCATTCGGCCAGGGGCTCTTCATTGCCCTCAGGGGTGAGCAGCAGCAGGATATCGCCAGGGCGGATTTGAGTGCGGCGCACCTCTTTGGGGATGCGTTGACCCTCGCGGGAGATGCCCAGCAGCACCGTGTGCTGACGCCAGGCCAGGCCCAGGCTGCGGGCGGTTTTGCCCACCAGGCGCGATGTGTCTGGCACCACCGCTTCGATCAGGGCCATGCCCTCGCTAGCGATGCCCAAACGTTGTTTTTCATCTTGATCGGTGAATTCCAGCGACAGCGCGGCGCGAAATTCGTCCAATGCTTCGGGCCGGGCTTCCAGCACGATGCCATCGCCCTCTTGCAGCCTTGTGTTGCGCTGCAACCCGTAACGGCGCGCCCCATCCCGGGCCAGCCCCAGGATCGCCACATCGTTTTTCTCGGCCAGATCATAGATTTCGAACAGGCGCTGACCCTGCAGTTTGGAGCCCTGGGGGATTTTCAGCTCGGCAATGTAATCCTTGGCCCCTTCGCGGGCGGCGCTTAGCGCCCCCTGCCCCGGGTCTTTGGGCACCAAGCGCCAGCCGATCAGCGCCACAAAGGCTAGCCCCGCCAGAGCGATCACCCCGCCCACCGGGGCGAAATCGAACATTTTGAAGCTCTCGCCCAATTGATCCCGCCGGATTTCGGCGATGACGATATTGGGCGGGGTGCCGATCAGCGTGACCATCCCCCCCAAAATCGTGCAAAAAGACAGCGGCATGAGCGATAGCCGCGCCGCCCGCCCGGCTTTGCGCGCGGTTTGAATATCCACCGGCATCAGCAGCGCCAGGGCCGCAACATTATTCATAAAGGCTGAAAGCACGCCCCCGACCCCGCCCATAAAGGCGATATGCGCGCCTAGGCTGCGGGAAGGGTCGACCAATGTGCGAGTGATCAAAAACACCGCGCCCGAGCGCACCAGCCCGGCCGAGACCACTAGAACCAGCGCCACCACCACTGTGGCCGGATGGCCAAAGCCCGCGAAAGCTTGATCGGCGGGGATCACATGCAGCAGCACCGCGATGAGAAGCGCGGAAAAGGCGATGATGTCATAGCGCACCCGCCCCCATAGCAGCATCGCAAACACTGCCCCGAAAAGGCTAAAGAGAATGATCTGATCGCTTGTCATGGCCAATTCGCTCCGCGCCTTCGCATCTTGTCGTGCCAAGGCTAGCAGCGCGCGATTGCGCCCGTAAAGACAAGACAAAACGGCGGCCAGGAGATCTTCCCAGCCGCCATTTGTCGAGGAATGCCAAAAGGCAAATGCGTGTTAGTGGAGGCTGCCTGCGCCTGGCCCGTTGGTCAAAGCGAGCGCCTCAGAGGTCTCTGCGCGCTCTGCGATGATTTTCAGACCGCTTTGCATGGTGGCTGCGATTTCTTCGACCTGTTTTACGGTCAGATGCAAAGTGATCGCCCCAAGCGCCAGATTCATCTTACCGCAATCGGCGCAATAGCTGATGGCGCAGATATCGCTCTGCACCAGCTTTTGATGTTGGCAGGCTTTGCCCATGATCGGATCTTTCCTTCCCGCGCGCCTTAAGCGGCAAGCGCTTCTGCGGGCAGGCCGAAATCTTCGGCGATCACTGCCAGCCAGCCATTCAGGCGCTCTTCGGTGAGGTTGGATTCATTGTCCAGATCCAGTGCCAGACCCATGAATTGATCATCAACCACGGCTAGGGATTCATCAAAGCCATAGCCTTCGGTGGGCCAGTAACCGACCAGAGTGGCGCCGCGATCTTCGAAGAATTCATGCAGGAAGAACACCGCATTGATGAATTCCATCGGATAGGTGATCTGATCGCCCAAGCCATAGAGGGCGATGGTTTTGCCCTCAAAGCTTTGATCTTCGAGCTTGGGCAGGAATTCTTCCCAGCTTTCGTTTTCCGCATCAGCGCTCAGGCCGGGCAGCAAGCCATCGCCCAAAGTCGGGGTGCCCAGGATCAAGAAATCATAGCTCATGAAATCTTCGACTTCGGTGCGGTTGACGTTCAAAGGCTTTGCCATCAACTCATCGTCGAATTTTTTCTTGATCTGCTTTGCAATCTTCCGGGTGTTGCCTGTGTCGGTTCCGAAAAATACACCAATCTTTGCCATTTGGCTGATCCCCTTCGCTGTGGTCACGGCAGCGGGCGGCGCGCGCATCTTGCGGCGGTCTCACCGGCTACCAATGGAACCTTTAGCAAGCAGTGTGCCAGGGCCTGCCATTGGGGTGCGGGCCATAGCAATGCTGTGAAAATCATACCCTTGGCGCGACGGTGGCACAGGAATTGGGCATGTCACAATTGGCGAGTAGGTGACATTTTTTGTAGGTTACTGCGCAAATGCGTGTTGGCGCGACGGAGGGGCACGAAACTGCTGCGCCAAATATCGGCCCATGGACGGAAGGGGGCATTTGCGCGCGCCATTAACCCGCCGCGCGGATTTGATCATTCTCTGCGCCCTCGGCGAAATAAAGCGTCTGACTGGGAAAGGCGAATTCAACCCCGACTTTTTCCGTAAGATCGATGATGTCGCCCATTAGGTTATGCTTGGTCTCGGCATATTCCGGAGTTCCCGGTGTCCTCAGATAAGCCAGCACATCAATATCGATGGAAGAGGCCCCGAAATTGTCGATCACCACCCGATGATTGGGCAAAACCAGCGGGTTGTTGTCCAGCAAGCTGGTAAGTTCTGAGACGAACTCTTCCAGTTTGGCGCGCGAGGTCTCATAGGTCAGCCCTAGGGTCATGGTGAGCTGACGGCGGCGGCGCTGCCCCATATTCGAGACCATGCCTTCGGAGATTTGCGCATTGGGCATGGTCAAGACAGAGTCATCGGCGGTGCGCAGCCGGGTGGAGCGCATGCCCACATCTTCCACTGTGCCTTCATAGCCGCCAATGCTGACAAAATCGCCTTTCTTAAAGGGCCGGTCGGCCACCAGCATCCCTGCCCCGATGAAATTGGCCACCGCATCGCGGGCGGCGATCCCAAAGGCCAGACCGCCCACACCCAGGGCGGCGATCACGCCTTCATATGGCAAGCTGAGCAATTCTGCCAAAGCAATGATCCCGCCCACTAGAATAGCGATTTTCGCCAAGCCCCCGCCGATGATTGCTGCGATATCATCGAATTTTGTGTCCGTGCTCTGGGCCGAACGGGCCAGCGAATTGATGATGGCAGAGACCAAATAATAGAAGAAATACGTCCCGCCTATGACCAACAGCGCGCTGGCGATGACATTGGCGATTTCCGAAAGGTTTTGCGGTAGGCCAAGGCGGCGTAGGGCCAAGGTCAGGGCCCCGCCCATGGCAAACACCACAACCGGCCAACCGACCACATGATCCACCAGGCGCACCGTGTCGGGATCAACATTGCCCGCGCTGAGTGTCCGCCGGCTGATCCAGCGCATCGTGCGGCTGATCACCCAAGCTCCGATCAGGGAGGCAAGCAAACACGCCGCGATGGCCAGCCATTGCCAGTTTTCCATCAAGAAAGAGCGTTTGAGCAGATTGGGCGAGATCGCGCGGATTTGCGAGCGCAGGGCAAAGGCTTCGGTCAAGGCTGGCGGTGGGGTGACCCCATCGGCCAAGGGCAGGTTTTGCATCACTTGGAACACATTTGGGGCGCGTTCTAAGCTGGCTGCGGTGAACATCCAGCGCTGGCCTTCTTCTTCTTCGAGCGTGTAAGGCGCGAGCTCGATTTTCCCTTTGGCGTTTTCATAAAGCAGAATGTTCTGGCGGTGATTGGGGTCATTGGGCACTTCTTGGCGCACGAAATGACCCAAGCGGATCAGAACCTGGCGCAGATATTCGGCGGCGATTGGTCCATCGGTGCCCCGCAGATTTTCCGGGATGCCTGACAGATCCATAGTGGATAGGGCCAGATCCTTGCCGCCATCGGCCCATGTATTGGTGCCACGGATGAAATCACGGATCGCTTGGCGCGGGGAAAAGGCCCGATCGGCGCGTAGATCTTCTAGGGTTGGGGCCTCGGTGGCGCTTAGGATGTTTTCGCGAAGGTTGCCGATTTCCGCGAGGCTGGGGACCACCAGCGCCCATTCCTCGGGGGCGGTTTCAGTGAGCTCGAGCGCGTAAGTGAATTCGGTGCCCGCGATGCGGAGCGTGGCTTCGGCGCGGCCATCCTTGCCGGTTTGAGGGATTTGCAGCAATCGGAAGGTAGAGGCATCGATTACTTCGATCAGCGCGGCCAGCCGGGCGTTTTGATCGCGCAATGTATCCGCATCATTCTCGCCAAAGCTCACATATTCGCGAATTAAGATTTCCGCCAGAGCATCGCCATCTTGAGCAGCGTTTTCTGCGGAAATGAAGGAAGACATGGCCGCATTGGGCGTGGCTTTGCCAAAGAGCACCGTGGACAATCCCACATCCGCAAGCCGTACCCCGTTCCAATATTCCCCATTGCCAAACCGGCCCACAAAGCTTTGGCCATCTGGTGCCATGGCAAATTCAAGGACGCCTTCAGCGCCGGGCTGCGCCCAGGTGCCAATCAGGTGAATGCCGTCGATTTTGCCCGCGACCGTGCCATCGCCAGGGTTATAAGTGCCGCTGATCTGATCGCCATCTTGGCTGAGCGTGAGCAAAGCTTGCCCCCCGCGCCAAAAGCTGCGCCAAGCACCATTCCAATTCAGCGCATCAGTGTTTTCGACGATATCCCCGCTATCCTCTGCCGCTTCGGCGGCCTCTTCCATGGCGTTTTGATCTTCGGCGCTGATTTCTGGGGCACTGCCTTCGCCACTGGCCGCTTCAATCGCGGCCTCTTCCGCCGCGCCTAAGGCCTCGGAAATCGCGTTTTGGGTGATCTCTTCGGTTTCAGAGATCGGATCTTGGGGTTGCTCTTGCCGGGGCTCTATTACCTCGAGGACGCTGCTCA
Source organism: Mangrovicoccus sp. (assembly GCA_025800345.1). Taxonomy (GTDB): domain Bacteria; phylum Pseudomonadota; class Alphaproteobacteria; order Rhodobacterales; family Rhodobacteraceae; genus JANSYP01. Next base: position 22,470 of record JAOXSB010000238.1, read on the forward strand.
CACCGCCGGTTTGCGCCGATAATGAACCCGGAAGCAGGAGCAATATCGCGAAAGAAAAAAGGAGCGCTAGGTGGAGTCTCATGGCACATTATCCTGCGGATAATACAATCAAAAAGTTCCAGTAGTGCAGACCGCCCAAAACGGCGTATCGTGTCGAACGCAGTACGATTGTCGATGCCTAAGAATTAACTAAGGAATGTAAATTATTTGGTAAGAAAAACGCTAATTATTCGTTAATTTACCATAAAAGGCTCGCAGCCTATTGATGCTTGCGCAAAATCACATCAAAGGATGGCTTTTGTCTTTTATTCAGCACAGCTGAGCAAAGACGGGTAATTCCAGAAGATTCCCCTTTAAAATCATAGATTTTTTCTGTGACGGTGCTGTAGCCTGATGCGGCCCGATTGGCGTATTTAGCGCCGTTTGAATGGTGGGACATGACGAGAGCGGAACGAAAAGAATGACGAAAGCAGGGCGCCCAAAATCTCAGGGGACCAGCCGCGACACGGCCAAGACGTTGAAGAAAAGCGCCTTGGATCTCTTCGCCCGCCGCAGCTTTCATGGGGTGTCCATCAAAGAGGTGGGCCGCGCGGCCAATGTCACCGCTGCGATGATCTATTATCATTTTCGCGATAAGGATGATCTCTTATACGCCACCATTGATTATGCGATCGAAGAGGCGCTGCAGCTGTTCGAGGATATGAGCGCAAATATGGATCACCCTGCGGCGGTGATTCATGAATGGTTGCAAATGCATGTGCGGCTGCATTCAGAGTTGGGCAAAGTGCTGAAGCTGATCATTGATTACAACCATTCGGGGCTGCAATCGGATCGCGTGGATCAAGCGATCAAGCTGTTTTACGGCAGCGAGCGTGATTTGCTTATGGCGGCGCTGGCCAAAGGCGAGGCCCAGGGCCTGTTCACGCTGAACGATCCCGAAGCGCTTTGTGAAAGCCTGTCGACCTTTCTTGATGGGGCGGTGATGCGCACCATGATCATCGAGGATTTCGATATGGAAAGCGCGGTGCGCATGGCCGAGGCTATTCTTTGGCAGCGCCTTGAGTACAGATCAGAGGCCATGGGCCGGGCCTGGTAAACAGGCCCGGCGCAGGCAGATCAGAAGAACTGCAAATAGCGGTCGCGTTCCCATTCCGACACATGGTTGAGATAGGTCAGCCATTCATCGCGCTTATATTCGAGCCAGGCGTCGAACATTTCCGGACCAAAGACCGATTTGGACAGCGGGTCGGCTTCGAACGCATCCAAAGCTTCGTCCAAGGTGCGCGGCAAGGTTTTGATCCCAAGCGCGTCCAACTCGGCCGGGGTTTTCTCATACATGTTTTCCAGATGCGGCGCGCCGGGATCTTTTTTCGTGCGGATGCCTTCAAGCCCTGCGGCGATGGTTAGGGCCGCGCCGAGATAGGGGTTGCACATGGGGTCAGCGAGCCGCAGCTCCATCCGCCCACCGCCGCCAGGAATGCGGATCGTGTTGGTGCGGTTATTGTCGCCATAGCATTGGAACACTGGGGCCCAAGTGATGCCCGAATTGCTGCCCTTTTTGATCAAGCGTTTATAGCTGTTCACACTGGGGGCGACCACGGCGCTGACCGCGGGCAAATGCTCGAGCAACCCGCCGATGAATTGATAACCGATTTCAGACAGGTTGCAGCCGCGAGGATCTTCGCCGCTGGGAAAACAAAGATTTTCCCCGGTTTTGGCATCGGCAATGGACATGTTGAAATGGGCGCCGCTGCCTGCGTAATTGCCATAGGCTTTGGGCATGAACGTGGCAAAGCCGCCATGTTTACTGGCGATGGCATCGGCCATGCGGCGGAAGAACACATAGCGATCGGCCATGGTCAGCGCATCCGCATAGGCGAAATCGATCTCGAACTGGCCGATGCCATCTTCATGGTCAAAGGAATACACATCCCATCCCAGCTCGTTCATGGCTTCTACCAGCTCGGTCAGCCAATCGGTATTGTCCAGCAAACGCGCCACATCATAGGCGGGTTTGTCCAGGTTCTGGCGCGGGCTTAGGGGCACCGCTTGCCCGGCGTCATTCATTTGCAGCACGAAAAATTCCGCTTCCATGCCGAGATTGATTTTAAAGCCCAGCTCTTCGGCTTCGGCCAGAACCCGTTTGAGGATATTGCGGCTACAGGGGTCAAAGGCTTTACCCTCGCACCAAAGATCGCTGGCAAACCACGCCACTTCGCGCTGCCATGGCAATTGCATGCAGGATGCGGGATCGGGCATGGAGGCCACTTCTTCATCGCTGATATCCTGAGGAATACCGTCCAAAGCGGCCCCGGTGCACATTTCAGAGCCGCCCATCATCCGGTCGAAATGGGCCATGGGCACCATCTTGGATTTCGAAACCCCATGCATATCCACATAGCTGGGCAGCAGGTATTTAACTCCTTGCTCTTCAAGCTTGGTCTTCAGCGCATCCAGTGCGGGATCTGAGCTATTCGTCATCATGATGTCCTTGGGCATTGCTCGGTGTCTGAAAAAATTAAACGAACGATTAATTATTTTGTCAATTCCTGATGCCGGACGGGGGTGCTCATGAGGAACAGGCGCTGATTTATGCGTCGCCAGCGGCGGTTTTGCGCAAAGAAAAGGCCCGCGTGAATCGTGCGGGCCCTTTGGAGTGTTTCGAATGTGAGTGCTTAGGGGCTCAATATGGGGCCGCTTTGGCCAATGTGATTTCCACCCGGTCCGGTGCGGCGGCGGCCACTAGATCCGCGCGGGCTGCTTCGATCTCCTCGATCCCCACCGCGCCTTCTGGTTTGAGATAGACCAGATGGAACAGATTGCGCCCGTTGCGCACCGGGGCGACCCGCAGCACTTCGAACGGGCGGGCGGCTAGGATGTTTTCGGCCTCGCGGGTGAGGGAGGCCACGGTTTCCGGCGGCAGCCCCACCCCGATCAAATCGCGCAAGGCTTGGCGGAAAATCCCGATGGGCTGCGGGATCATCGCCAGGCACATGACCACCACCACAATCGCATCGGAGATTGGGATCAGCATTTCCAGTGGCCCGCCGCGCAACAGCGCAATGGCCAGAAACGCCAGCCCTGCCCCGGCGCTGAGCAGCCCATCTACCAGGGCGGCTTTTGCTTCGGTTTCCAGCAAAGTGCTTGAGCGCCCGCTGAGCCGCCAATTGCGTTTGTGGTAAAAATAAAGGCCGAAACAGGCCACGACCATCAAGCCCACATAGCCGGTGATCCAGCCCAGTTCTACCGGGCTGGCCTCGCCAGTTTGCCAATAGATGATGATCCGCGACAGGGAGGAGAAAAACGCCATGGCGATGATCCCGATCAGCAACAGCCCGCGGAACATCACAAAGACGGTTTCATCCACCTCATAACCCCAGGGGCGGTTTGCGTCGGGGGCGCGGGTGATGGACACCGCCACCCGCGCGGCGATGATTGCCGTTACGAAATTCAGCCCCGAGAACAGCCCATCAAGCAACAGCGCATCGGCATTCGCCAAAATGCCCGCCGCGATCCCAGCGAAGGCCATAAACAGATTGGCCCATTTCGCGGTGTTGAGCGAGTGGCGTTCGATACTCACAGGATCTTGCATCTAGGCGTCTTTCTGTTGCTTGGCGGCATTGGCTCAGCACAGCTTAAATCGGTTTCTGGGGCAAGCGATCAAGGGCCGCGTTGTTGGCTTAGAAACGCTGCCAGGCCCGGCCGAATTGAATATAAACCACGGTGTCTTCGGGGCCACGGGCGATATCGATGCCCACATCCACCCCAAGCGCCCGGGCGATGCGATAGCGAAACCCGGCCCCGTAGATGAATTTCAAATCACCATCGCCAGGGTAATCAGCATCAACCCAGCCCGAGCCGACAAAGCCCACCGCCCGCCAGCGTTTGGCAAGGGCATAGCTACCTTCCAATTCTACCGAGATCGCAGTGTCCCCTTGATAGCGATTTGCGGGAATGCCCCGCAGGTCAATCGCGGGCAGCAGGTAAAATGGCACGGTGCCGGTCACATGATCTGCGGCGAATTTTCCCCCAAGGGTCAGCTGATCGCTCGGGCTGGTATAGGAAAAGACTGACAGGCCCGCCCGGGTGAAATCCACCTCGCTATCTTCGCCATCGGTGAAACGCACCGCCGAAAGCCGGGCGCTGGTGCCGCTGCCAGGAGAGAATTCATTATCCAGCCCCGCGTAATCTAGGATCAGCCCCACACCGGACAGCTCGGATTTCAGCGATGGCGGCAGAAGCGGGTTGGGCGGGCTATCGGTTAGCGCCACATCCAGGTTTTGATAGCGTAGGGTGCCGCCCGCATACCATTGGCTTTGGCCCAGCCGATACGTGGCGGTAAGCCCGCCCAGAAGCCCATCAAAATTGTAGGTGCTGGGATAAGAGTCGCCGGTGAAGAAATCCAAATTCACATCCGCTTGGGACAGATAGCCAGAAAGCTTGAGCCGCCCGGCAAAATAAGTGCCGTTATGCATCCCCCCATAGGCTTTGGAGCCATTGCCTGTGGCCACCCCGCCAATGGCGGTGACGCTGGGCGGGGTGTCTGTGGCCGGATTGCCCTGCCCCACAAAGGCAAACATCAGCCCAAGGCCGCCCCCCACCGCCGGTTCCGACAAGATCACGGGCACTGGAATGAACCCGCCCCGTGCCAACCATTGCGACGCGTCAAAGGCACCGTCTTCGGGATCAATAAAGTTGCGCTGCCACCAGTTGAGCGGTTCCGCCTGGGCCATGGAGGCCGCGCTGATGGTGCCCAAAAGGCCTGCGCTGAGCCATCTTCCCAGGGCGCGCAATTGGCGGGTGGAGAAAAGAGCTTTGCCGTGGCTCGGCACCAAGGCCAAAGCGCTGCGGAGGGGCGTTATCTGCATCGTCATTCGCAACTGATCACTCGCTGTTCGATCTGTCATTGCGTCAGATGCCATGGGAAAAAAGCCAGTTTCTGCCAAACCGCTGCGCCTTTCTTGTGACCAAATGACATGTTTTGCGGCGCAGGGGCCTGTCCGGCCCATTGATTGGGTGGCGGGAAAGCGTTAAGTTTTTCAATCATCGGCGCGGAGCAATGCCAAACTTATAAGGGCTTATAAGGAATTGTAATTTCATGCAGTTTTCAAGTTTGCGCGCGGTGGACGACATTGATGAACTGTTTCCAGAAACCCCCGATTGGGAAACAGATGTGAAACAGATGAGCCGCGGGGCTTTGGGGTATCGCGAGACGATATTATCGCTGCCGGGGGTGGAAATTTCCTGGGAATATCTCGCGCAGAAGATCCGCAGTTATCAATGGATGCAAAAAACCGGCTTTTTCATGGGCATGGCCTGTGATGCGCAGGTGCTTCCGGTCTGGAAAGGCAATGAGGTCTCGCCTAAACAGGTTTTGGTTTTTGGCAATGGTGAGCAGGATGTGATCCTGTATCCGGGCACGCGGGTTTTAAATGTCTATATCGCGCCGGAATTGGCTGAGCCTGCCGGGTTGATGCATGTGGCGCCGGGGCTTTGGAACACCCATCCTTTTGCGCTGCGCCGTTTTATCGATGTGTGCCGCCGAGAAACCAAAGGTCTGGGGCAGACGCGCCAGGCGACACTGCTCGAGAAAGCCCGCAGCATTCGTTTGGCCGATTGGATTACCGAAACGGTGCCGACGGTATTGGACAGCCCCACCGGCATTATGCCGGGAAATAGCTATAAGATCTTTCGCCGCGCCGAAGCGATCCTAGAGGCCGAAGGCTGGTGCGAGGCGCGTCATATCGATGATATGGCCAAGGCCTTGGATGTGCCCCGCCGCAGCTTGCATCGGGCCTTTAAGGATTGGAGCGGGCTTGGGCCGAAAGGCTATATACGGCTGGTGCAGCTACATAATTTCCGGCGCAATCTGAAAACTCTTCAACAAGAAAGCAGCGTGACCGCGGCGGCAATTGATGCGGGATTTGATCATTTGGGTCGGGCCGCACGCTATTATCAGGAGCATTTCGGGGAATTGCCCCGGCAAACCCGCGAACGCCAAAGCACATCAGCGCTCGCCAGTTAGGCTTAGGGCCAGATCCCATCGATGAAGCGGCTGTAATCCTCCCAAGCGGCCTCGGATTCCGGCAGCTCTTGGACTTGGAACACATGCCACATGCCTTCGTAAACCATCAGATCCACAGGCACTTGGGCTGCGCGCAAGGCGCGTTGCAGCCGGGCCGCCCCGGACAAGAATAGATCGCGTGTACCTGTGGTGATGAAGATCGGCGGCAGATCGGGGCTGAAATCGCCATAAATCGGCGAGGGCCCCGGATCGGTTAGGGGCAGATCACCGGCATAGGTCTGGGCCGCGAGGGACAGGTTTTTGTCATAGACGATGATCGGATCTAGATCGCGCAGGGTGATATTGCTGTCGCCGGTGTCGGAAATATCCACCCAAGGTGATAGCAGCGCCGCCCCCGCTGGCATGGGCAGCCCGGCCGCATCCATGGCTTGAAGCACCGATAGGATCAGCCCGCCCCCTGCGCTATCGCCGCTGAAAATCACCTGATCGGGCCTGTAGTCTTTGAGAATTTCACCATAGACGTCAAGCACATGGTCCCGTGCGGCTGGGAAAGGCGCTTCCCAGGCCAAAGGATAATCCACCGCTAGGATTTTGGTTTTCGCCGCATGGGCGGCAGGTAGCGAGGCCGTGAGTGTCGAGTGCGGCGAGAAAAACGCATGCGCCCCCCCATGGATATGCAAGATCACCCGATCCGCCCGCGCCGGGTCAAGGTTTTCCGGGGTTATCCAAAGCTGCGTGCGCCCGGCGATCTCAACCTCTTCCAGGGTGGCGGGCAAACGCGCCAAAGCGGCCTTCCCATCGGCGATCGCGGCCTCCTCTAGGGCGGCATTGATCGCGCTTAGATCCCCTTGGATCTGATCCACCGGCGCTGTGTCCAAAAGCGCCTGGGCCGCCTCGGGGCTTAGGGTCCCGGGAAGGTCCTGCGCCAAGCTGGGCGAGGTTGCCAGAAGGGCAAGGAGCACTGCATGGGGGAGTGTTTTCATCAAATGGGTCTCCTTGCCCTGGGTGGTTGCTTAGATTGCCGACAGCAGTCTTGCTGGATTGTTCACGGCAATATCTGTCAGCGCCTCGTCACTCACGCCCACGTTTTTCAGCAGTGGCAGCGCATAGTTGTGCACCCGGGTGAACCCGTGTCCGCCAAAGCTGCGCATGTGGATCTTGCTGTAACAATCCTGGCTCAGCACGATCTGCTTGGAATAGCCTTCCTGGATCAGGAAATAGATCATCGCCAGCATCTCGGCGTCGTTGTCGCCGGCCTCGCCTTCGAATGCGTTGGGGCGGCCATCGTCCAGCAGGAATTCGAACAGCTCAAAGCCCATATTGGTCGAGAACGTGTCAAAGCTGAGGATGAACCCGTGATCCAGGATCTTCTTGTAGAAATCCAGATCGACCGAGACCCGCTCGCCCGGCGATTTGACAATGCGGTGCAGGTCATAGTTCACGATGTACCGCTGGATATGGGCAAAGACTGTGCGCTCCGGCTGACAATCCCAACTCAGCAGGTCGGCATGCATCTGTTCGGCCAGGGCCTGATCGGCCTTCGCGCCGTGGTGGATGGTGTAGCAGTACCCGGTTTCCCGCTGCGCCGCGATCGACGCACGCGCCGCGCGTTTTTCATTTTCGTTCCAGCTGTTCGGGGCCGTCTTGTGGTGCCCGGCCTTGACGCCGGAATGGCCGAACCCGTCCATGCAGTGCCCCACAAAGGTCTTGGCCAATTCGGCCTCGGACATCTCCAGCGCCTCGTCATGCCAGAACAGTTCGTCCCCACCATACAGGCCGGTCGAGCAAACGATGTTCACATCCGAATCCTCGGAAATGCCGCGCAGAACCTCGTGATATTCCGGACCTTGCGCCTTGCCCCAGGGCGACACTTCCAAGATCGACTGACCCCCGGCGGCCTTGTAGGCTGCCAGTTCGCGCAGCATCAGATTGCGGTCGCGCAGCGACCAGGCATCGCGGCTAAACACGAACCCACCCATGTTCAGATAGGCCAGATCCTCCATCCGCACCGGATCTTCGGGATCGGGCGCCATGAACTTTTCTTTGTCGATCTTGGCAAACATCGGCTTGGTTTCTTCGAAATACCCGGTGAAGTCCGAATAGATATGTTCATGCATCAGGGTCGACCCCAGATCCCCCGCGGGGATCGGCCCGCGCACGGTCATGATCGTGCCAGCGCCAGGATCGCTGGCAGCCAAAAGCGGGCTTGCACTGGCGGCAAGGGCGGTGGCGCTTAAGGCCGCCGCAGATTCCAGAAATTCCCGGCGGGATTGTTTAAAGTCACTCATGGGGGAAGTCCTTGATGTAAGCGATAAGAGGTTAGCGCGGCTTTAGCCTTGGCTGTTTGTGTAGCGTTTCAGCACGTTATGGGTGATCTGCTGGGTGGTGCGATCGCCCCATTTCAGACCGAGATACCAATAGACTGTGCCTGCGCAGAAAATCTCGCCCTTGCCTTTCGGGGCGACCACGATCTGCGCCGAGCCATAGCGGTATTTGTCAACGGTTTCGGTCTCTTCATTGCCCTCGATGGAGCGGGCGTAATAGCGCGCATAAAAATCGCCCGTGCCCAGGGCCAATACCGCGTCGCCTGCCCCGCCGGTGGAATGCTGATCCACCATGCCCGGGGTCACGGCGAGGATCTCGGTTCCTTCAAGCGGGCCGTGTAGCTCGCTGGGATAAGGCAGGCCATAACGGATGGTGTAATCCACGCTGTCGGTCTCATAGCCGACAATGCATTCCTCCATGCCGAATGTATCGCCATAGAGCAGCGCGGTGCCTTCAAAGGCCCAATGTTGCGGGCGATAGATCGTAAAGCCCCCAGAAGAGCGCGGCGAGGCCCCATCATAGGCCGCGTAAATCCCTTGCAAGCCGGTGACCGAAAAGCTTTGAGCTGCTGGGCGCGCGATGCTGGCATGTTCCCAAATCGTGGTCAGCAAATGGGCGCGGTCGGTGCCCGCCACGGGATCTTTGTCATCGGCGGCGACTTTATAGCAAACCTGCTGGCGGCCATTCTCGCCTTCATACCGCACTTGCCAAAGCATATTGGCGGCAAAGCGGGCCAGATTGCCCCCCGCTTCCACAAAGGCATCTAAGGCATCGCGTTGATCCCAAGACCAATATTCATCATGGCCGGTGATCACCAAACAATCATAGCCATCGAGCACCCCATCAACCCGGCCCAGATCGGTTTGATCGATATAGTCCATCTCATAGCCGTTTTCCTCGGCCCAGATGGCAAAGGGGCGGTTGTCGAGGGCCCAGCCGGCGGAATTGGCCCCCCAGCAATAGCCCATCATCAGCGGATAGCCCGGGGCAGGCTGGGCGGTGTAGCCTGGCTCGTTCTTATAGCGGATGCGTTCGGGCAAAGTGTGCAGATAGGGGAAATTCTCTGGAGCGACCCAAAAGCCGCGCTCAAAGGGGCGCTCAAAGGACAGATGCGGCGATGGCCCGACACCGTCTTCCCCATGGGCGCCGAGATAGTAATTTGCCCCGCCCCACATATTATAGGCCTGGGTGGTGGCGGTGGTCAGCATATAGGCGATCTTGGCTTTGCCGCTGCCGCGCAGCACAAACCCTGCCTCGCTGACTTTGGTCTCGCCATTCTGGTTGACCGTCAGCTCGATGATATAGACCCCCGAACGCCAGGCATCATCCACGGGAATTTCCGCCAGAACCGGCCAGCCGCAGCCATTGGCATAAGCATCTGCTGGGGTCTCGGTATAGACGCCTTTCACCCCTTTGGCCTCGAACACCGTCTGTGCTTGCGGCCCGTCGCGCCACACATGGATGTCAAAGCTCTCCGCGGTGGTCGACGCGTGCAGTTTCACGGTCTCGCCGCTGGCATAGCTCATGGCATCGCAATAGCCATAGATTTCCAGGAAAGTCGGATCATTGGCGGACATCTCGTAAAATGCCAGATCAATCCCCCGCCAACCTTGGGGCATACGCCAAGTGGAGGGGCCAGAAGAAAGCGGGCCAGGATCCCGCAGGCCATGGGTTTGTGATGCCCCTGCCGCCAAGGGCATCACAGCGCTTGCCGCCACCCCCGTTGCCAAAAGCGCCCGGCGGGTGCCATCCACCGATTGCGGCTTATCTGCGTTGGATTTATCGCTCATTGCTATCCTCTTTGCTGAGCTGCTTGGGCTGATCCTTGGCGCACTGGCGACAAACGCGCTGCGCGCGGCCATCGCATCGATCAGGATCACCTGGTCTTTTGAGGGCTTTGGTAGCGAGAGCATGACGCAGCGCGAAAGCCAGTTTCTGCCAAGGATGAAAAACTTATGGGAGCCGCGCCAATTTGCGCGTTTCGGCAGGGCGGTGACAGGCAAGGGATATGGCCCGATCAGCCATGGCCAAGCGCGGAGGGGCCTTGGTTAAGGGGCAGGTAATGCCCACGCCAAACCCGCCCCCACCCGCTTGCACGAACGGGCTTAGGCCTGCGCCGTGCCCGCTTTGCGATTGCCAAACAGATCATGCGAGATCAGCAAAAGCGCGGGCATCAATAGCAGCATAAGGGCGGTGCCAAAGAGCTCGCCAAAGGCCAGAGAGGCCGCGGCTGGGATCAGATATTGCGCTTGTTCCGAGCTTTCCGTGAGCAGCGGTAAAAGCCCGATCACAGTGGTGGCGGTGGTTAGGAAAATCGCCTGAAACCGGCTCAGGGCGGCCTTATGTGCCGCCTCCGCCGCCGCCATCCCCGTTTCTCGCAAATCGCGATAACGGGTGAGCATCACCAGACTGTCATTGACCACCACCCCAGCCAGGGCGAGCATTCCGAAAAAGGAAAACAGCGACAGGGGCAAGCCCATGATCAAATGCCCGACTGCCGCACCGATAAAGCCAAAGGGAATAATCGCCAGGATCAGCAAGGGCTGCCCATAGGATTTCAGCGGCACCGCCATGAGCACATAGATCAGCACCACTGCCAAAAGCAGCGCCCGTTTCAGCCCGCCTTGGATCTCGTTGATCTCTTCTAGCTCGCCGCCGCCTTTCAGTTCCACCCCGGGATAGATCTCCCCCAAGCTGTTGCCAAAGCCTTCAAAGATCGCTTGGGCCACCTCTTGCGGGGCCACTTGGCTGCGATCGATTGTGGCGGAGACCGTGTTCACCAGCTTGCCGTTGAAACGCTGCAACTCCCCCGGAACATAACCGCCATCAATTTCCGCCACGGCAGAGAGCGGCAACCACGCCCCGCCGCTGCTGCGGATCCGGGCGCCCAAGACATCCCCAATCTCGTCTCGGGCACCGTCCTCTAGACGCAAGATCACTTTCATCTCGCGCCCATCGCGCTGAATTTTCTGCACCTCGGCCCCGCCAAACCCCAGGCCGACCTGCCGCGCCAGACTTTCCGGGGTAAAGCCCAGGCCAATGGCATCTGGTTTCAAGCGCAGGGCCAATTGTGGCTGCCCCCCGGCCAGGCTGTCGCGGATGTTGTCGACCCCAGCAATCTGGGACAGCTCGGCGCGCAGCACCGCACTGGCAGCGCGCAATTGATCGGGATCTTTGCCGAATAGTTGCAAGGTGAAACCGCCTGCCAATTCCTCGGCGGCAGTGAATTGCTGCTCGGTGGTGCCGGGCAAGCGCCCCACCCTTTCGGCCCAGGCTTTGGTGATCTCTTGGGCCCCCAGCCCCGCGCGCTCGGCCGGGGATGTGAGCTCGGCCCACATCTGCGCGGTTTGCGCATTTGAGATCAGGAAGAACATCGACCGGATCGGTTCTGATTTGAGCCCATGGGCCGCCGCCAGTTCCGCTGAGAGTGCCGTGCCCTCTGCCTCAATCCGTTCCAGATTGTCTTTGGTCAGCGCAAAGGGCGCGCGGGCATCCATTTCCAAGGCGACGGTGATCACCTGGCCGGGGATATCGGGGAAAAACACCGTTGCGATACGTCCTTTGGCGATCAAACCCAGCCCCAAAATCGCCGCCGCCAGAAAACATAGCAGCGCCGCATAGCGATGGGTCAAGGTCAGCCTAAGCAGCTTTTGATACGGGCCATCGCGAAACCAAAATAGCCCCCCGCGGGCGAGGTTTTGCACCCGCGCCCAAAGTTTCAATAGCCCAGAGCGCGGCGCTGTGCCGATGGGGATCGCGGCCAAATGCGCGGGCAGGATGAATTTGCTTTCAAACAGAGAAAACAGCAGCGCCAAAATCACGATGCCCGAAAAGCTGGCCAGAACCTTGCCCAGGGCGTTGTCGATCATCAGCATGGGGAAAAAGGCGGCAATCGTGGTGGCGACCCCGAAAATCGTGGCCAGGGCAACTTTATGCACGCCCGCCTCGGTGCCCGTGATGGGATCGCGATTGTGCTGGCGTTCTTCAAAGACGCTTTCGCCGACCACCACCGCATCATCGACCAAAATTCCCAATGCGATGATCAAGCCGAAAGTGGTCACATCATTGAGCGAGTAATCCACCCATGCGCTGCCCGAGACGGCCAAAGCGCCGGCCACGGAAATGGGAATGCCCATGGCTACCCAAAAGGCCAAGCGAACATCCAAAAACAGCGACAGCATGATCACCACCAGGATCAACCCTTGGATACCATTGCTGGACAGCAGGGCCAGACGTTCCGAGATATAGCGGCTGCTATCGCCCCAAATGCTGACCTCGACCCCTTGAGGCAGGCGCTCTTCAAAACTGGCCAGGCTCTCGCGCACGGTTTTGGAAATGGTCAGCAGGTTTTCCTTGCGGCCCACTAGGATTTCCATCCCAACCGTGGGGGCGCCATTGAAGCGAAACAGCACATCGGCGGATTGAAAATCTTCGCTGATCTGGGCGATATCCCCCATCAGCACATCGCGGCCATCGGGGCGTTCGATGATGGGAATGGCGGCAAACTCGCTGGGATAGCGCGCTTGGCTATCGGCGCGTAAGAACACTTTGCCGCCCTGGGTGCGCAGGCTGCCCGCTTGGAATTCCAGCGAGCGTTCTTGGATCCGCGCCACCACTTCATCAGGGGTCATGCCCAAGTGTTGCAGCCGCAAAGGATCAAGCGACAGGCGCATTTCCCGGGGCAACAACCCCCAAGCTTTGATCCGGGAAAGCTCTGGCTGATCCAGCAAGTTCCGACGCAGATCTTGGGCCAAGCGCTGCAAGGTCACCTCATCGGCATCCCCATGCAGATTGATGTAAAGCGCCGGAAGATCAAAGGGCGCGGCCTCGATCACCGGGCGTTCGGCCCGGCTTGGCAGATCGGGGATGGCGTCAATGCGAATGCGCACCGCATCCAGCAATTGATCGAGATCCTTGGCCGAGGTTTTGCGCAGTGTGACCAGCGAAAACTCATCCCCAGAACGGGAACGGACCGAACGCACCCCGTCGAGCCCTTCCAAAGCCCGCTCGATCCGCGCGGTGACTTGCTGGTCGATCTGAGCGGCGGTGGCATTGGGCAAGGCGGTAGAAATCTCGATGGTTTCCGCGGGAATGCGTGGAAAACCCTCGATCCGCATGCTCAGTGCGGTTTGCAGCCCCAAAAACAAGATCAGCGCCATCACCAGATTGGCGGCCACCGGGTTGCGGATGAACCATGCGGTCAAGCTCTGCATCATTGCGCCCCCTGCTGCGGCGCCACCAAGCTGCCCGGATGAAACCCGGCCAGAGGCGTGGTGGCGATACGGAGATGGTCGAGCCTCTCAGGGGCGCGCAGCACCACATCCCCCGCCGCTTGCCAGAGCAAATCTGCATCAAGCCGGGCCAGGCGGTCTTGGTCATCCACATGCCAAATATGACCCTCGCGGGTCAGCGCCGCTTCGGGCAAGCGCAGGGCGCGGGGCATGGTGATCCCGGTGAACACAAGCTGCACCAGATCCCCGGTCAATAGCGGCGCGTCGATCTGGGTTTCTGGGGCCTCGGTGATTTCTAGAAACAGTTTGAATTCGCGGGTTTCGGGATCGCGAAAGCCTCCGGCATCGCGGATCCGCGCTTGGGCCAAAGGGGTGCCGTCCAAGCTTTCCACCTGCACCTTTTGCCCCGCCACCGGATGGGACAGCAACGCCCATTGCCGATCACTCAATCCGGTTTCCAGCTCAAAGCGTTGACGATCCACCAGGCTGAGCAGCATGTCACCCGGTGCCACGCTTTGGCCAGGGCTGACATTGCGGGCGGTGACAAACCCATCAAACGGCGCGGTAATCACCGCATAACGCAGCGCTGCTTTTGCCGCGGCCACTTGGCTTTCCCCCGCACCCACTGCGCGCTCGGCCACGCGCAATTCCGGCAGCAGCAGGTTCAGATCACTTGGGGCGCTATTGCCCGCGCGGGCCGCTTCGCGGCGGCGCAGCTCGGTGCGGTTTTGCGCTTGGCGCAGGGCCAGGCGGGCCTCGGCCAGGGATTGTTCTGCGCGGCTTAAATCCGCTTGCAAGCCGCTGTCTTCAAGGCGCAGCAACACATCGCCCTTGGCGACCCGCCGCCCCGCCAAGGCTTGATCGGACACCTCGATGACCACCCCGCCGATATTGGCGCGCAGATCGGCGGCCCATAACGGGCGGATCTGGGCGAAGCTGCGAATTTCTGCCTGGGCCGGGCCTGCGCTGACCGATTGCACCGGCACTGGCGGCAAAGGAGGGCTGTGTTCGGCCTGCGTGACATCGGCGGTATCTTCAAGCAAAAAGATGAAGCTGCCCGCCAGCGCCACCAAGAGCGCGGCAAACAGAATCCAAATCCACCGGCGCTTCGCGGGTTTGGCGTGATCAATCGGGGGCGTGGTCATGCTTTTAACACTCCAGCAACAGCGCCGAGATACATGCGCTTGATTTGGGCAAGATCGGCCAATGGGGCTTCGGCGGCCTGAGAGACAAGCCCATCCCATAGGGCGAAAATCATGCGGCTGCGCAGCTCGGGAGTGATGCCGCTGGGCCGCCAGCGTTTGGCCTCTTCGCGGCCCAAAGCTACGATCATCGCATCGCTGAGCAATTGGTTTTGGGCGCGGATCGCCTCGGCCCAAGGGGCGCCATCCCGGGCCGCCCCGGCCAATTCCACCAGCAGGCGCGCTTTGGTGGGATCGCAAAGATAGGCCAGCATTTCATCGGCAGAGACATATAAAATGTCGCGCAGAGCATGGCCCGCCCCAAGCGCATCGATCAGCTCTTGCTGTTCGCTTTCTTGGCGCAGCACCAGCCCCATCAAGATGTCATCCTTGCCTTTGAAATGGTGATAGACACTGCCCGCGCTCAGCTTTGAGGCCGCGATGATGCGCGCCATGGTCAGCCCGGCCAAACCTTGCGTGGCAATCACCCGTTCCACCGCATCCAGGATCTGCGTGCGGCGCGCCGATTGCGCATCAAGATCAACGGGTCTGGCCATTCAGATGATTCCTAGAATAAATATTCTAGAAACCTATGGGCCAAGATTTCCCTAGGGGCAAGGATCTTTGCGAAAACCCCCGCTTGTATCGCGGCGCGTCTGGACCGAAGATGTTGGCATTATGAGCGCCTTAGATCAGACCCCAGTGAAGAGCCTGCACAGCAAAATGATCCTCGATGCCCTAGAGGCCGAGATCGTCTCGGGGCATTTGCCGCCTGGCGCGCGGCTGGGCGAGGCCTCATTGGCCCAGCGTTTTGGGGTCTCGCGCACGCCGGTGCGCGAAGCGTTGCAAAATATTGTCTCGCGCTCGCTGGCAGAACGGGTGCCGTTCAAAGGCGTGGTGGTCAGCGATTTTAACCAAGATCGTTTGCGCAGCCTGTTTGACGCCATGGCCGAGATGGAAGCGCTATGTGGCGGCTTTGCGGCGCTGCATATGGATGGGGCAGCGCTTGATGCGTTAGAAGCGGTGCATCTGCGCATGTCCGAGCTGGCATCCAGCGGCTCTTCGCGCCCTTATGAAGAGGCCAATACGGATTTTCATTCCATGATCTACCGGGGCAGCGGCAATGAGCATTTGGCGCAATTGGCCTTTGATCTGCGCTTGAAATTGGCGCCTTTCCGCAAATCGCAGCTGTATCAGCCGGTGCGCATGCATGCCTCGAACCAAGAACATGACCTGATCGTGCAGCTTTTGCGCCGACGCAATAAACCGGGGGTGGAACAGGCTTTGCGCGATCATTTGCAGGGCGCCCATCAAGCGGTGATCAGCGCCCGGCAAGATCGTGATGAGACCTAGGCTACCCCAACACGCCTGCCAACATGCGCAACGAGGTGACCCCCAAAAACAGGGCAAAGCCGTATTTGATCCATTTCGCATCTAGGCGATAGGCCAGGCGCGCGCCTAGGGGGGCAAGGCTGGTGGTAATGGGGATGATGGCCAGGGCTGCGGGCAGGCTCACATAGCCCAGGGAATAGGCGGGCCGCTCTGGCACGCCCCAGCCGGAAATCACAAAGCCCAGAACCGCAGGCACGGCGATCACCAGACCAAAGGCTGCGGCGGTGCCCACGGCTTTTTGCACCGGATAGGAAAAGGCCGAGAGGGTCGGCACGCCCAAAGTGCCGCCGCCGATCCCCATAAGCGCGGAAATCATCCCGATCACCCCGGCCATCGCCCCATTGGCGGTCTTGGCCCGGGGCAGGTGATCCGCGATCACCAAGGGTTTGGGCAGGCAGAAATTCAGCGAGACAAAAATACCAACGCTGCCGAACACCAGTTTCAGCATGTTTGCGTCCACGAAGCGGGCCAACAGCCCCCCGGCCAGCGCGCCCAGCCCCATGGGCAGGGCCCAGCGAAGCAGCAATCCCATATCCACCCCGCCGCGGGCGTGATGGGCCCGGGCCGAGGAAATCGCTGTGAATACAATTGTCGCCAGCGAGGTTGCCACTGCCATATGCATGGCGATTGCATTGGGAAATTCGATGATCTCGAACATCCAGAACATGGCGGGCACCAAAACGATGCCGCCGCCGACACCCAAAAACCCGGCCAGAAGCCCGGCAAAGGCAGACGCCCCGGCCAGCCCCAATATCAGGGGAAGATACTCCATAGCGCTGTGCCTCCCTACCAGCCGATCGCATCCGGCAGCCAAGTGGCGATCTGCGGGATTGTAAAGAGCAAGACAAGAGCCACCGCTTGAATGGCGATAAAGGGCAGCACCCCGCGATAGATCATCGAAGTTGTCACTTCGGGTGGGGCTGCGCCTTTCAAAAAGAACAGCGCCCAACCAAAGGGTGGCGTCAGAAAGGATGTTTGCAGATTGAGCGCGATCAGCGCCGCGAGCCAAATCATATCTGTGCCTTGCTCCACAAATACCGGCAGCAATAGCGGCAAGGCGATATAGCTGATCTCGATCCATTCCAGGAAAAATCCCAGGACAAACAGCACCAGCATGAGAAAGATCAGCGCGCCGGTTTCGCCCCCGGGCAAAAGCGCCATCATATCCTTAACCAGGTCTTCCCCATGCAAGCCGCGAAAGGCGATAGAGAACACTTGCGCGGCCACGAGGATGAAAAAGATCATGGCTGAGATCCGCAACGTGCCATGGGCCGCTTGCCATAGCATGGACAGGGTCAAACGGCGGTAAGCCGCGGCCACAAGCACGGCGAACACCGCGCCGATACTGGCCGCCTCGGTGGGGGCGGCGATGCCGCCGATGATTGAACCCAACACGCCGCCCACCAGCAATAGCGGTGGGGCCAGCGCGGCCACGGCCTTGCCCGCCAGCGCCCAGCCGGTCAGGTCTGATCGTTCTTGGGCGGGAATGGGGGGCATCATCTCGGGGCGCAGCCAACCCAGCACCAGAATATAGACGACATAAAGCGCGGCCAGCATCAGCCCGGGCACCATGGCCGCGGCAAAGAGCGTGCCCACGCTTTCCCCCATAATATCGGCCAGAAGGATCAGCACCAGCGAAGGCGGGATGATCTGGCCCAGCGTGCCCGAGGCGCAGATCGCCCCGGCCGCCACGCCCCCATCATAGCCCCGGCGCAGCAGCACCGGCATGGTCAGCATGGTCAGCGTTACCACCGTGGCCCCGACAATGCCGGTGGAGGCGCCCATAAGCACCCCGACGACGATCAGGGCGATGGCCATGCCGCCGCGCAGATTGCCCGACAGCCGCCCAATGACTTCGAGCATATCTTCGGCGACGCGAGATTTCTCCAGCATCACCCCCATAAAGACGAAAAGCGGGATGGCGATGAATTCATATTTGGTCAGCACCCCATAGATCCGCGCCGGGCTAAGATTGAACAGGAAATCGCCAAAACCCATCCAGCCAAACACGAACCCAGCCACGGCAATGCCGATCCCCACGGGCATGCCTATGATCAAAAGCACCATAAAGCCCAAGATCAGGCCAATGGCCAAAAACTCGCCCATCATTGCGCTTGCTCCTGCCCGCTTAGCAAAAACGCCAAATGGCGCAGCGCATTCGCCAGACATTGCAGCGCCAGCAGTGCAAAACCCGCCAGCAAGCAAGATTTCAGCAACCAGCGCGCGGGCAGCCCCCCTGGATCGGGCGAGCCTTCACGGATCGAATAGCTGCTATCCACATAGCCCAGGGAATATTTGATCAGCAGGCAGGCCACTGCGACACCGCAGATCATCGAGATCAGATCAATGCCCGCGCGCAGACGTGGCGAGAGCCGCTCATAGAGCATATCCACCCGCACATGGCCGCCCTCTTTCATGAGCACGACAATGCCCAAAAGCGCAATTGGTGACAGCAGATGCCATTCCAGCTCTTGCATCCAAACCGGGGCGGTGCCGATCACATATCGGCCGATCACATTAAAGGCGACCAGTGCGATCATCCCCAAAAGGATCACCGCAGCCAGACGGCCTAGGAACTCTGTCAAACGGTCGATGCCGTCTGCAAAACGCAACGCGCGGGTCATATTCATCCTGCTCGGGTCTTTTGTAAAAGGATCCGGCCACGGGCCTGGTGGGCGCTATGGCCGGATCAGATTTTGGGTCAGCTGTCGCGCAATTGCGAATGCCAGACCTCTTCGGAGGCAGTGGCCCAAACGTCATGCTCGGCCTTGAAGGCAAAGTAATTGTCCATGACTTTCTTAAACAGCGGATCAGAGGCGCCCATTTCCTCGTAAACAGCGGCCATTTCCACCCGCAGAGCTTCGACCACTTCGGTGGGCAAAGTGCGCAGTTCGGTACCGGTGGCGGCAAATTCTTTCAGCGCGGCGGCGTTATTGGCCTCGCCCCAGCTATGAGAGATTAGGTTACAGGCTGCGGCGGCATTGGTGACGATGGATTGCAGCTCTTCATCCAGAGTTTCCCAAGCGGCTTTGTTGATCGCCAATTCGGTCACTGTGGTGGGTTCATGCCAGCCGGTGGTGTAGTAATATTTGGCCGCTTTGTTCAGGCCAAGGATCTTATCCTGGGCCGGGCCCACCCATTCGGCCGCATCGATCACGCCGCGCTCCAGGGCTGGGAAAATCTCGCCGCCGGGCAGCAATTTCACATCCACACCGATGCGGTCATAGGCGCGCGCTGCCAGGCCAGGAATCCGCAGGCGCAGCCCTTTCATATCCTCCAGCGAGTTGATTTCCTTGTTGAACCAACCGGTCATTTGCACGCCAGTGGCGCCAATGGGCATGGCGACCAGCCCCAGGGGTTCATAGACCTCGTTCCAAAGCTTGATCCCATCGCCAATATAGAACCAGGCGTTTTGGCCTTGGGTGGACATGCCAAAAGGCACTGCGCCAAAGAATTGCGCCGCTGGCACTTTGCCCGCGCCGAAATAGGACACCCAGCCATTCATCTCCACGATGCCTTGGCGCACCGCGTCAAAGCCTTCAAAGGCCGGGACCAATTCGCCACCATTATAGACTTGGATATCCAGCCGCCCATTGGACATGGCCCGCACCCGGTCAGTAAAATCCGAAAGCGAGCCCGGCCCGGTGGAGTAAAATGGCTGACCGGGCGGGAAAGCGGTGGTCATTTTCCATTTCAGCGTGCTGGCCCCGGCGATGCTGGGCGCGGCCAAAGCGGCCCCGCCAATAGAGCCCGCTTTGATAAAGGCGCGTCGATCCATGTGTCTACCCTCTATTGTATACCATTTGTGGTTTTCATGGCGTTTGCTATTGCTCAGCACCTAGAGCGCGCCATAATGGTATACAAAGTTGAGCAGCCAGGATTCTTCAATCTTGTCAAAATGGTGAAAATTTAAGCGGAGTTTTTCAGCCTCATGTTAAAAAATGCCCAGCACAGAAAATATCCGGCCCGATAAGCTGCGGTGAAAATCAAAGAGACAGGCGGATACTCCCAATGCGGCTGAAATCCCATCATCGCTACAGCTATAGCCCGATCACCGCGCGGCCAGATTTTTCCTGGCCCGAGGGCAAGCGCTTGGCGATCTATCTGGGCATGAATCTGGAATGTTTTTCCTTTGGCGAGGGGCTGGGGGCCGAGCTTGCGCCCGGCGGCCCGCAGCCTGATGTGCTCAATTACGCCTGGCGCGATTATGGCAATCGGGTGGGCGCGCCGCGTATGCTGGAGCTGTTCGAAGAGCTGGGCCTGCCCGCCACGGTTTTGGTGAATTCTGCGCTCTATGAACATGCGCCGGGCTTGGCTGAGGCTTTCGCGGCGCGCGGGGATGAAATCGCGGGCCATGGGCGCAGCAATGCCGAACGCCAAGGGGATTTAAGCGAAGCAGAGGAACGGCAATTGATCGCGCAGGCCACAGCAATTTTGGCCCAGCAACATGGGGCGGCGCCCAAAGGCTGGCTTGGCCCGTGGATTTCGCAAAGCCCGCTGACCCCGGATCTGCTGGAGGAGGCGGGATATGAATATCTGCTGGATTGGTGCCATGATGATCAGCCGGTTTGGATGCGCACCCGGTCAGGGCGGATCCTTTCCGTGCCCTATCCGCAAGAGCTCAACGACATCCCGCAGATCGCCGGGCGCAAGCGCGAAGGCCATGAATTTGGCGATATGATCATTGATGCTTTCGAGGTGATGCGCGCGGAATCCACCCGGCGGCCTTTGGTCATGGGGATCGCGCTGCATGGGTATCTCATGGGCCATCCCCATCGCATTCGCCATCTTGAGCGCGCTTTGCGCCATATTCTCGCTCAGGCAGATGAGCGGGTTTGGATCACCACAGCAGGCGCAATAAACAACCATTTTCGCGCGCTCGATCTTTAAGACAGACCACAGACGGCAAGGAAAGGCCCCAATATGGAAACTGCCCTGGGACGCAAATATGCGATGACCGCCCCCCATCGTCTCACCGCATTGGTGGGGCGCGATGTGTTGGAGGCAGGCGGCAGCGCCATTGAGGCCATGGTGGCCGCGGCGGCCTCGATCGCGGTGACCTATCCGCATATGAACGGGATCGGCGGGGATGCATTTTGGCTGATCAAACGCCCTGGCCAAGCGCCGATTGCGTTGCAAGGCTGCGGCGGGGCTGCCGCGCTGGCCACCCCAGAATGGTATACAAATCAGGGCTTCGATCAGATGCTGCCCAGCCGTGGGCCATTGGCGGCGCTGACCGTGCCCGGGGCTCTGGGCAGTTGGCAAGCGGCATTGGCTCTTTTGGGCGATGATGCGCGGTTTTCCCTGGCCGAGCTGCTGGCCCCAGCGGTGCGCCAGGCCCGTGACGGCGTTGCCATGAGCCGCAACCAAGCGCAGATGACCGCTGACAAGCATGGGGAATTGGCCGAGGTGTCAGGGTTTGCGCCGGTCTATCTGGAAAATGGGGCCGCCCCTGCCCCTGGCGCGCTGATGGTGCAATCGGCCCTGGCCGATACCCTGGAGCATTTGGGCCGCGAAGGGATCGAGAGCTTTTATCGCGGGGATTTGGCCGCCACCCATGGGGCCTATCTAGAAGGGCTGGGCAGCCCCCTACGCGCGAGCGATTTCAACGCCTCTCAGCCCCATCGGGTCACGCCATTGGAAATCACCACCTCGCTCGGCACGCTTTACAATATGACCCCGCCCACCCAGGGCATGGCATCCCTGGCGATTTTGGGGATTTTTGACCGGCTCGGCGTGGAGGAAAGCGATGGCTTTGCCCATATCCATGGCTTGGTTGAGGCGATCAAACGGGCTTACCGCATCCGCAACGCGGAATTGGGGGATCCCGATTACATGCGCCAAGCGCCCCAAAGCTTCCTGACCGACGCGCTACTGGCGCAATTGGCAGGCGAGATTGATATGCAGCGCGCCCTGCCCTGGCCCGAGCCTGAACGCGTGGGCGATACGATTTGGATGGGGGCCGCAGATGCCGATGGCACTGTGGTGAGCTTTATCCAATCGGTGTTCTGGGAGTTTGGCTCTGGTGTGATCTGCCCCGAGACCGGGGTGTTGTTCCAAAATCGTGGCGCTGGCTTTGACCTGGGCCCTGGCCCGAACCAGCTCGCGCCGGGCAAACGGCCTTTCCACACCCTGAACCCGGCTTTGGCGGTGCTCAAGGATGGGCGTGTGTTTTCCTATGGAACCCAGGGCGGGGATGGTCAGCCCCAGACCCAAGCGGCGGTGTTTACCCGCTACGCGCAATTTGGTGTGCCGCTGCAAGAGGCTGTGAAACGGCCCCGCTGGCTCTTGGGCAAGGCTTGGGGGCAGGACTCTACCACGCTGAAACTGGAATCCGATTTTGATCCGGATTTGGTCGCCGCTTTGGCCGATGCGGGCCATAATATCGAGATGGTCCCCGCCTGTAACTCGCTCATGGGGCATGCGGGCGCTGTGGTGTTGCATCCCGATGGCTTGGTTGAGGCGGCCACCGATCCGCGCTCTGATGGGGCGGCCTTGGCGCTCTAGCCTCTCGGTGTCATTGCGATTGCCATCGGCGCGGGCTTGCGAAAAGATGTGATCTTGACCCGCCTCCCTATCCTGGGGGCGGGTGAGGACGCATGTAGATCAAGCCCATAGAGAGACACCCCGAGGCATGGCGAGCAAAAAAGAACTGCGGCACAAAGCGATCCTTGAGCAATTGACCGCTGTGCCCACCATGCGGGTGCGCGCCCTGTCCGAAGCGCTGGATGTGACCACCGAGACCATTCGCCGGGATTTGGATGAGCTGACCCAGCAAGGCCTGACCAGCCGTACCTATGGCGGGGCAATCTTGAAACAGCATGTCGAGCCTGCGGTCTCGGCCCGGCAAAGCGAGATGCAAGATGAGCGCGAAGCCATCGCCGCCAGCGCTGTGCAGTGTTTCCGCAATGCTCAAAGCTTGATGATCGGGTCCGGGGCGACCACCACCCATCTGGCCCGGCGCATCGTCTATGAGATGAACAATATCACCGTTTTCACCCATTCTTTTGGGGTGGCCACAGCGCTGTCTTTTAACCCCACAATTTCAGTGGTGATGATGCCCGGCCTTTATCATTCCGGCGAAGGGGCCATGCATGGATCACAAACCCTGCGGTTTCTATCTGATTATACAGCTGATTGGACAATTGTCGGTGCCAGCGGGCTGTCACCCGATGGGCCATGCGATGCGCTGATCGAGGCGGCAGATGTCTATGCGATGATGATGCGCCAATCGGCCCGGCGCATGATCATCGCCGATCACAGCAAATTCGATCGCCTGTCCACTGCGCGCTATGCCCGCTGGAGCCATATCGATGTGCTGGTCAGCGACCGCGCGCCCAAAGGTCCGCTTGCCACTGCCTTAGAAGATGGCGAGGTGGAAATGCGGGTGGCCAGTGGCGCGGGGGCCTAGCCCAAGGCCAGGTCCAGCGCGTGGCAGAATATATCCGCCTCGTCTTGGCTCAGGCAAAGCGGCGGGCGGATTTTCAAGGTCGCCCCATACCGCCCAGCGGCCCCGATCAGCACCCCATGGGTTTTCAACCGGTTGATCACATCCGTGGCCAATGCCGCATCTGGCGCGTCAGGGGCATCGGGCTGACACAGATCCAAGCCGAGAAACAGCCCCGCCCCGCGCAGATCGCCCAAACGCGGATCGCGCTGCACCAGATCGCCTAACCGGGCGCGTAGGTACCTGCCCACCACAAGCGCGTTTTTTTGCAAGCCTTCCTGTTCCAGAACCTTCAGAACCGCGTGCCCTGCCGCCGCGGCCACCGGATTGCCGCCAAATGTGTTGAAATAGCCGGTCTGGGCGCAAAATTGCTCTAAATCCGCCGATTTTGCAGCCACTGCGGCCATGGGGAAACCATTGCCCATGGGTTTGCCCATGGTCACCAGATCGGGGATCACCCCATGGCGGGCAAAGCCCCAAAACGCCTCGCCCGTGCGGCCAAACCCTGGCTGTACCTCATCGGCTATAAAAAGCCCGCCTGCCTGGTGGATCGCCTCCACAGCGGGTTTGAGGAACCCGGCCGGGTCGGGAAATACTCCATCGCTGGAGAAGATGGAATCGCAGATCAAGGCGGCCGGGCTCTGCCCGTACCACGCAAGCTCATCAATGGCAGCTTTGACATTTTCGGCAAATCCCGCCGTCAGATCATCCCCATAATTTTGTGCTGAGGGTGCGGGGATCGTTATCACATGGGGCGGCGCGCTGCCCTGTTTCCACGCCGATGGCGAGATCTCGGTCACATATTGGGTGTTCCCGTGATAGGCGTTTTCAGTGACGATAAAACCGGTCCCGCCGGTGGCTTTGCAAGCGATGCGCATGGCCAGATCATTGGCTTCGCTGCCCGAACAGGTCAGAACGACATTGTCTAGCAAGGCGGGCAGCTGTGCTTTGAGCGCTTCAAGATAGCCGTCGACCACATCCACCACATAGCGGGTGTTGATGTTCAGCTGTCCGATTTGTTCGCGCACGGCAGCCACAACTGCTGGATGGGAATGCCCGACCGAGGGCACATTATTGTAGAAATCCAAATAGCGCCGCCCGTCTGCGGCCTGCATCCAACAGCCCTCAGCCGAGACCAATTCGATGGG
This sequence comes from Mangrovicoccus sp., assembly GCA_025800345.1. GTDB lineage: Bacteria > Pseudomonadota > Alphaproteobacteria > Rhodobacterales > Rhodobacteraceae > JANSYP01. Next base: position 47,219 of record JAOXSB010000238.1, read on the forward strand.
CTCTTGATAAAACAGCACTGAGGCGGCGCCGAAATTGCGCAGCCGCCGAGACACCGCGGGCGAAGCGGGCTGCTGGCGCGCATCAAACGCGTTCATATCCAGGATTTGCCGGGGGCTATCGGGCATGATCAGCACTCCACCCCATTGTCGCGCAAATAGCTGCGAGCCAGATCCACTGTGCCTTCGGTATAAGCTTCCATCCCGGCCCATTGGGCGGTTTCGGTCTCGCTATGGCTGGCAATCCAAGCGGTCAGCAGCAAGCGGCGGAACATGATGAAGGTGGGGATCATCTCCACATGGGTCTCATCCAGCGGCGCCACCTCGCGATAGCCTTCGATCCAGGCTTCTTGCAGCGCTGGAATGGTCGGGCTGGTTTCCAAAAAGCTGATCGCGGCGGCGAAGTCGTAGACAAACCAGCTAAAGCCGCAATCATCGAAATCGATCACGCCCAATGTGTCTCCATCCACCAAAAGATTGGCAAGTCGCAGATCTGCATGGACCAAGCCAAAGCGATCCGGGCCCGTGCCATAGGCATTCAGGCGCTGCTCAAGATAGGTGCAAAGCTGTTCTAGCACCGCTTTACCCTCGGCAGTTAGACCCAGGGCGGCACGCCATTCCCCCCAAAGATGCTGCGCCCCGAGAGCGGTGTCGAAATTCCATGTTTTACGGGTGAAATCCTTGGGCACTTGCCAATCCTGAGCATGGTGATGCAACCGCGCGCTGATCCCGCCCAAGGTTCGGAACCCGGCCACCAAATCGCCTTCGGGGTCGGGTTCATCACCGGGCAAAAACTCAAAGGCGACCACATGGCGCCATTCCCCGTGATCTTCGAATTTCTCTATAAGTTCATTATCTTGGGTTGGAATGATCGCAGGGGTGCGCAGGATGTTTTCTTGGCGCAGCGCGGTGATCCAAGCCAGTTCCGACAGGATTTCCGCTTCGCTGTGATAGGCCGGGCGATGCACCCGCAAAATCACCGGATCGGGGCGGGCCGGGTCAATGGCTTTGAATGTGGCATTTTCCGAGATGGTGAGCAGCTCTACCTGGCTATGGGGGCTCAGCCCCCAACGGGGCAGCAGCGATTGAGCGCCTTTTTGCAACCTGCCCAGAAAGTCATCATCGTAAAGACTGCCCATACTCGCGCTCCAGAAATCTGCGACATACCAATTTCGTAGCTAGATATTTTTGCACTTACAACATTTATTCCTTGCGAAGTCCAAAACCCTCGGCATTATGGATTTGGCTGCTGCATCCCAGCATCGCCGCGAAGATTAAGCAATCGACCCCGGATCGGGGCCGGGTATTGCGCCCTCATCCGCCGTTCCGCCGGCCAGTGCCTTTAACGAGAAGGATATCGCAAAAATGACCCTGACACGTCGCAGCTTTACCGCCGGAATGGCCGCAATGGCCGGTGCTTCAGCGATGCTTCCTGCAGGGCGCGCCCTGGCGGATCGCAGCAGCGAGCTGAACATCCTGTGCTGGGAGGGCTATAACACCGATGATGTGCTTGGCCCGTTTCGCAAACTGAATGCCGGGGCCACGATCCGCGCGGAAAGCGGCACGTCGGATCCAGATATGATCAACAAGCTGCGCGCCGGCGAGGTTAAGGTTTGGGACTTGATCAACCTCAACCAACCTTGGGCGCGGGGCCAGTTGCTGCCCGAAGGTCTGATCAAGCCGCTCGATAAAGAGCGTTTCATGCCTTATTTTGACAAAATGGCCCCGGAATTTGCCGCGCCTTACCCGCTGGCCTTTGCCGATAGCGGTGATCTGATCGGCATGCCGCAGCGCTATGGGCCGTTCTCCTTCGTGGTCAATACCGACAAGATCAGCCGCGAGATGGCCGAGGACCAAGGTTGGAAACTGTTCCTCGATCCGGCCATGAAAGACCGCTATGGCGTTCTGACCTATGACAATTGGAACTTGATTCATATGTGCCTGACCGGGGATTTGAACCCGTTCAAGCCGCTTGATGAGGCCGGGTTTGAAACCTTTACCGGCGTGGCCGAGCAGATCTTTGGCGGGGCCAAGCTGCTCACCGATGATCTGGTGGCCATGAACACCGCTTTGATCAATGGCGAGATTGACGCGTATTTCACCGGCGGCACCTATACGGCCAGCCCGGCGCGGCTTGATGGGCTGAGCAATGTGCGCGGCATCACCCCGAAATCTGGCCCAGTGGATGGCAAAGGCGGTGTGGTCTGGATCGAGCTAACCTCGGCGGTGAACAATCCCGACCCCAGCCCCTTGGCGGAAGATTTCCTGGAATTTGTGCAAAAGCCCGAGATCTCGAAAGCGGTGGGCTTTGCGGAAGGCACCTATAACCCGGTGGCCCAGATGGGCGATCCAGAGGTGGCAGCCCTGTGGGATGCCGATGAGTTGGACGCGATCCAATGGGATAGCCTGCCCGAGGAAATGGCCAATTCCGTCGAATATGACACCGTGGCCGATTACGATAAGCTGATGCAAATCTACACCGCCGCGAAACGCAGTTAACCAGCCCGGGGGTCTCGCCCGGCGGGGCCCCCATTTTCGCAGGAAAAGACCACCCAACCATGGGCGATATACCGATCCTTCAGCTCAATGGGCTGACCAAATCTTTTGACGATTTCACCGCCCTACATCCGATGGATCTGAAGGTCCGCGATGGGGAGTTCCTGGCCATTGTCGGGCCTTCGGGCTGCGGCAAAACCACTTTGATCCGGCTGTTGGTGGGGATGGAAGATCCCAGCGGCGGCTCGATCTGGCTGCGCGGCGAGCGGATTGATGAAATCCCGGCCAATAAGCGGCCCACCTGTATGGTGTTCCAATCCCTGGCACTGTTTCCCCATCGCAGCGTGGGGCAAAATATCGAATTTCCCCTCAAGCTGCGCAAAACGCCCCCTGCGGCCCGCAAAGAACGGGCGCTGGAATTGCTGGCGCTGCTGCGCTTGCCTGAGGAGTATTATCACAAGCGGATCGACCAATGCTCGGGCGGGGAGAGGCAGCGCGTGGCGCTGGCCCGAGCGCTTGCGTTTGATCCCGAGATCCTGTTTTTCGACGAGCCCCTTTCTGCGCTGGATTACCGGTTGCGCAAAACCTTGGAAAAGGAATTGCGCGATCTGCATCAGCGCACGGGCAAGACCTTTGTTTACATCACCCATTCCCTGGAAGAGGCGATGGTGATGTCGGATAGGATCGCCATCATGCGCGCGGGGCGGTTTGAACAGATTGCCCCTGCGGCAGAGATCTATGCGCGGCCCACCAGCAGTTTCGTGGCCGAGTTTATGGGCGAAGTGAACCTGTTTGATTTGCGAGACGGCTCTGGTGATTTGCTGCTAACCGGCGCGGGCAACGAATTTGCGACCCGGCCCGGCACGCTGATGATCCGCCCCGAAAGCTTGCGCATTCTGGGCCCCGATGAAAATGCCGAGATCAGCATGAGCGCTCAGGTCAGCGCCGAATATATGCTGGGCTCACGCATGCAATACGCTCTGAGCTTGCCCAGCGGCAAAGCCATCACCGCCGAGTTGTTGCGCGAAAACGCAGATGGCCCGAAACCGGGCGACAGCCTGCGATTGGGCTGTGCCGCTTCGGCCTGTCATCTGATCCCGGAGGGTTAAGATGAAGGGTCGCGAACACCGTCTTGGTATGCTTTATGCTCTGCCCGTGGCCGGGTTTTTGGCGCTGAGCTTTCTTGCGCCGATCCTGCTTGTGGCGGCGTTTTCGATCATGCCGCAAAAGGTCTTTACCATTTTCCACATGCCGGATTTCTCGGCCTATGGGGAATTTCTGGCCCAAGGCTATTGGCGATCGGTGGCGTGGTCCTTGGCCATGGCTTTCGCCGCCACAGCGATCTTATTTGTGATCTGCTGGCCCTTGGCTTTTGCCATGGCCAAAGTGTTTCGTGGCTTCACCTTGGTTTTGACCATTGGCGTGGTGATGACCTTGTTTGTGTCGGAAAACATCCGGCTTTTTGGCTGGGTTCTGACCTTGATGAAAGGCGGGCTGATCGAAGGCCATATCCGCCACTGGACCGGCACAGGCTTTGACGGGCTTTTGTATAATGTGCCGGTGATCGTCTTTGGCCTGGTCTATGTGTATCTGCCCTTCATGTTGTTTCCCTTGGCCCAAGGCATTGCCATGGTGCCCGATGATGCACGCCAAGCGGCTTTTGATCTTGGGGCGAGCCGTTGGCAGATCCTGCGCGAGATCGAGCTGCCCTTAGCCGCGCCAGGGATCATGGTGGGCTGCTTGCTGTGCTTTGTGCTCTCGGCCGGGGCCATTGCCGAAAGCAAGCTGCTGGGCGGTCAGGCGGTGATTGTGATTGCCGATGAGGTGGAGACCGCCTTTACCTATGGGCAGAATTGGCCCCTAGGCGCGGCGCTGGCCATGGTGCTGATCGCCATTGTCGGCGCGATTGCCATATGGGGGATTTCCAAGGCCGATCTTGACGCGATGATCGGGCGGCGGCGCTGATGAAACCTTCGCGTCTTAGCCATATCCTTTTGGTGCTGTACGGTCTTCTCATTCTGGCGTTGCTATACCTGCCGCTGGTTTCCGTGGGCTTTGCCTCGGTCTCCAAGGCCCGCTATTTGTCCTTTCCCATCCGGCGCTATTCCACCGATTGGTATGGCAAGGCCCTGGAAAGCGACACGGTGCGCGAATTGCTGATCCTTTCGCTGAAAGTGGCGGGGCTGGTGACGGTGATTTCCATGGTGCTGGGCTTTTTCGGGGCGCTGGCCTTTGCCCGTTACCAATGGCGCTTTCGCAAGCTCTATCAAAAGCTGATCTTGCTGCCGATTTTCTTCCCGCAAACCGTGCTGGGGCTGGCATTGCTGATGTGGTTCAACGCCATTGGCATCGTGCCCAGTTGGAAAACCGCTGTGGTGGCACATTTGGTTTGGATCGCACCCATCGCCACGCTGATCATCGCCATTCGCGCCTATAGTTTTGATCCCGCCCTGGAAGAGGCCGCGCGGGATATGGGGGCCAGCACCGGGGAGATCCTGCGCGAGGTCACCATTCCGCTGCTGATGCCCGGGGTGATCTCGGCGGGGCTGTTCGCCTTTTTGCTAAGCTGGGGGAATTTCCCGCTATCGCTTTTCACCACCGGGGCGGATTCCACCCTGCCCGAATGGCTCTATGCCAAGATGGTGTCGGGCTATTCGCCCCTAGTGCCCACCGTGGGCATGCTTTCGGTCGCCGCATCCGCACTGTTGCTGGCCTGCGCGCTGACCATCCCTTGGATCCTGCGCAGGGTCCGATCTTAAGACATATGAGGAGAGGCACATGCTGACATCCATTTCCGGCAAAACCGTGATCGTCACCGGCGGGTCCAAAGGGATCGGCAAAGGCATTGCCAAGGTTTTTGCCGCCCAAGGCGCAAATGTCGTGATCGCCGCGCGGGGGCAGGAGGCCGCCGAGGCGGCTGTGGCCGAGATCAAAGCCGATGGCGGCACCGCCATGGCGGTATCCTGCGATGTGGCCGATTGGGACAGCGTGCAGGCCATGGTGGCGGCCACGACCGAGGCTTTTGGCGGGGTCGATATTCTGTGCGCCAATGCGGGGATTTTCCCTCAGAAAAAGCTGATCGAGATGTCGCCCGAGGATTGGGATCAGGTGATGTCCACCAATCTCAAAAGCTCTTTTCTATGTGTCAAAGCCTGTATCCCCGCCTTTGAAGCGGCAGGCGCTGGCCGGGTGGTTCTGACCTCTTCGATCACCGGGCCGGTCACGGGTTTTCCTGGCTGGTCCCATTACGGGGCCTCCAAAGCCGGGCAGCTGGGCTTTTTGAAAACCGCCGCCATGGAGCTGTCGCGCTATAACACCACCATCAATGCGGTGATGCCGGGCAATATCTATACCGAAGGCTTGCAGGATCTGGGCGAGGATTACCTGAACACCATGGCCGCCTCGATCCCGCTCAAACGTCTGGGCGCGGTGGAAGATATCGGCAATGCGGCCCTGTTCTTTGCCTCTCAAGAGGCCGCTTATATCACCGGGCAACAGATTGTTGTGGATGGTGGGCAGATCCTGCCCGAAAGCCTCGAAGCGATTGACGAGATTTAAGGGGGCGGGGATGAGTTGGAAAACCGCCTATCGGTCCTTTTATTACGAGACTGCCGAGGAGCCCGAGGATATCCATCTGAGCGCGGAAAAAACCGCGCTTTTGGTGATCGACATCCAAAACACCTATTTGGAACGCCCCGATGATCCGGTCGAGGCCGCTCGCTGGGCCCCGTTTTTTGAGCGCATGGACAGCATTGTCATCCCCAACACGGCGCGGCTGCAATCTTGGGCGCGCGAGCGCGGCATCGAGGTGATCCATGCCCGCATCGCTTGTTTGAAAACCGATGGGCGGGACCGATCCCTGAGCCAGAAAAAGCCGGGTTTTAATTATCTGCTCTTGCCCAAGGATCGCGAGGACAGCCAGATCGTCGATGCGGTGGCCCCCATCGGCGATGAGATCACGGTGACCAAAACCACCGACAGTGCCCTGACCGGCACCAATCTGCGGATGGTTTTGCACAATATGGGGATCACCGATGTGATCGTGGCGGGGATCTTCACCGATCAATGCATCTCGTCCAGCGTGCGCAGCCTTGCCGATGAGAGCTTTGGGGTTGTGGTGGTAGAGGATTGCTGCGCCGCGGCCACTGAGGCGCTGCATCGCCACGAGCTTGAAGTGATCAATATGATCTATTGCCATGTGGTCAGCAGCGCCGAGGTGATGGGGTTTCTCAGCGCGGATTAAGCGCGGGTCCTGCCCAGCATCACAGTTTTGAGATCACGGCCCGGTCTGTGCTGGCATATTGGCGCCAGATCAGCGACGAAGCTTTGGCAATATCTTGAGTCAATGAACGGACCTAGTCGCATGATCACCCTGCACCACCTGTCTCAGTCGCGCTCTTTGCGGATCTTGTGGCTGATGGAAGAGCTGTCTTTGCCCTATGAGGTGATCCGCTATGAGCGCGATGCTCAGACCCATTTGGCGCCGCCGGAATTATTGGCGGTGCATCCATTGGGCAAATCCCCGGTGATTGAGATCAAAGGCCAGCGTTTGGCGGAATCCGGGGCCATCGTGGAATATATCTGTGGCCAATACGGGCCAGAATTTCTGCCCGCGCCCCAAAGCCCTGAATATTTCCAACATTTGGAGCTGATGCATTTTGCCGAAGGCTCGGCCATGACCCCGCTTTTGCTGAAAATCTATGTGGGGCTTTTGGGCGAGGCTGGCGCGCCGCTGCATCCGCGTATTCAGTCAGAGTTGCAAAGCCATTTCCAGTTCATGCAAGACAGCTTGCGCCCCTCGGGGCATTTCGTGCTCGATCAGCTTTCGGCGGCGGATATTATGCTGAGCTTTCCCATCAGCGCGCTGGCGCGTTTGGGCATGGCCGAGGATTTCCCCAAGCTCTGGGCGTTCCATCAGGCGATTGCAGAGCGCCCGGCCTATCGGCGGGCGGTCCAAGCGGGCGGCGGTGACTAAAGCGTCCGGTAGATCCAAGGAGAAAGGCCCTGCTGGAATTCTCCCGCAGGGCCATTTTGTATTTTAGGCGTTTTGAAAGCCCATCAAACGGTCGGTGATGATCTGTTCGGCTTCGGTCATGATGCGGTCGACCAATTCCTGGCAACTGGGAATATCATTGATCAAACCGGCAACCATGCCGCAAGACCATGCCCCGGCCTCCATTTCGCCTTCTTTCTTGATCCGGGGATAGACCCCGGCAACCTCGTCGATGATATCGTCAAAGGTGATCTTCTCGCCCAGTTCTTTTGCCTTGGCGATCACCCGCTCAACGGCGCAGTTGTCAGCACAGGTTCGGTATTGCGCAGCGGGCGCATGACCAAACAGGTGTCCAGCTCGCTCGCGGCGACCACGGCTTCTTTCACATTCTGATGCACCGGGGCTTCTTTGGTCACCAAGAACCGGGTGCCCATATTCATGCCTGCAGCCCCCATGCCCAGCGAGGCCACGAGCGAGCGCCCATCGGCTTGCCCGCCCGAGGCGACAAAGGGAATCTCCAGCTCATCGGCGGCGCGGGGCAGCAAGATCATGTTGGGCACAACATCTTCTGAACAGGGCGGGTTTGGCCATGAGGCAAATGCGCGGCTTGCGCCTGTTGGGCGGGAATGATCAGTTTTGCCCATGGATCTGTTTGAAGCTGACTGTGTGGTGATCGGCGCCGGGGTGATTGGGTTGGCCATCGCCCGCGCCTTGGCCTTGGCTGGGCGTCAGGTGCTGATCTTGGAAAAGAATGCCGGATTTGGCGAGGAAACCAGCGCCCGCAATTCCGAGGTGATCCATGCAGGGATTTATTACCCGCCAGGCTCGTTCAAAGCGCGCCATTGCGTGGCTGGGCGGCAAAAGCTTTACGAGTTTTGCGCCGGTCGCGCTGTACCCCATCACCACTGCGGCAAGCTGATCGTGGCCTGCAGCCCCGATGAGACCGCAAAATTGCCTCAGATCGCCAAAAGGGCTGCGGAAAACGGGGTTGAGGATTTGCGCTTGCTCAGCGCGGCGCAAGCTCAGGCGCTGGAGCCCGCTTTGCAGGTGCAAGGGGCGTTGCATGTGCCAGCGACCGGGATTGTGGATTCCCACGCTTTGATGTTGGCGCTGCTGGGAGAGGCCCAGGCCCATGGGGCCGAGCTGGTGCTGCGCGCTCAGGTCACCTCTGGGCGGCTCACTGATCATGGGGGGATGGATCTTGAAATCGCTGGGCAGAGCGCCATGCGGTTGCGCGCCCGCTGCGTGATCAATGCCGCTGGGCTTTGGGCCGCGGGGCTGAGCCAGCGTCTTGACGGCCTTCCCCCGCCGCCAAATATGGCTCTGGTTAAAGGCAATTACTTTACGCTTGCCCGCAAAGCCCCGTTTTCGCGCCTGATCTATCCAGTGCCCCAAGATGGCGGGCTGGGGGTGCACCTGACCTTGGATCTTGCGGGCCAAGCAAGGTTTGGCCCGGATACGGAATGGTTGGGCCATAGCGATCCCGCGCAAATCGATTACCAAGTGGATGCGGCGCGCCGGGAGGGGTTTGCCCAGGCGATCCAAAGCTATTGGCCGGATCTAAACGCCGATGATCTGGCCCCTGCCTATAGCGGGGTGCGGCCAAAACTGGCCGGGGCCGCCTATCCCGATTTTCGCATTGATGGGCCGACCCAGTTGCCGGGCCCCCATGTGATGCTCTACGGGATGGAATCGCCGGGGCTGACCAGCGCGCTTTCAGTGGCCGATCATGTGGCGCAGCTTCTGGCCTAAATTGGTTTTGAGCTTCTAAGCGGCAGGGATTTCCGTTAGGGGAAAGATGAAACAACCAAAGATGGTTACGTGACGGATCCCCAAGGCAAAAAATCAGATCAGGTTGCTGAAGCCCTTAGCAAACAGGTTGTGATCGGGGCCTATCAGCCGGGCGAGAAACTGCGCCAGGACGCCATTGCGCGGGATTATGGGGTCAGCCAAGCCACCGCGCGCGAGGCATTGTTGCGCCTGGCGGCTCAGGGTCTGGCGATTATTCAGCCGCGCCGGGGCATGTGTGTGGCCCCTTTGGACCGCAATTCTGTGGAAGAACTGAAATTGATGCGCTTGGCCTTAGAGCCGATGGCGCTGCTGCATTCAGTGCCCCATCTCAGCTCGGTCCAAATCGCCGAGGCCGAGGCGCAACGCAACGCGTGTGACAGCGCTGAAACCGCCTTGGACTGGGAAGAGGCCAATCGCCGCTTTCACATGGCCATCATCGCAGGCTGCGCCATGCCGCGTTTGATGGAAGAGATCGACAATCTGCAACTGCTCTATGCCCGGCATTTTCTGGCCAAACATGCCAGCCGTTGGCGGCAGCGTCATGACCCCGATCACCATGCGATTATGCTGGCCATTCAAGAGGGCGATGGGCCGCGGGCCAGCAGCGTATTACACCGCCACCTTATGCGCTTGAGCTAAGCGCGGGGCTTGCGGGCGATGATCCAGACCGGATGATAGGTCAGCGGCACGCCCTTGGTTCCGCCAAACTGCGTTTCATAATCCTCGCAAAAGGCGCGCAATGCACGCCGGGTCCAGACCCGCGCCGCCCCCCCATTCACCCCGGTTTCGCGCAAATGGCGCAGCACATGGGCGGTGCTGTCAAACCAAAGGGTTTGGCGGGACTCCTCAGCCTCGAAAACCTCGGCCCCGGCCATCTGTGCCACTTGGGCCAAATGCTGGGCAGGGCACAGCCCTGGCGCATTGGCGGTCGAGCCAAGGGCTGTGAGCTCTGCATATTGATCTGGGCCAAAGCCTGAAACCGCCAGCCAGCCGCCCGGGGCCAGCGCCGCAACCGCGCGGGAGATCAAAGCGCCGGGATCCTCCATCCATTGCACAGTAGAGGCCGAGGCGATCAAATCCGGGGCTTTGGGCCAAGGGACCACCCGGACATCGCCGGGCAAAAATTCCGCGCCAAGACTTTGGGCGATCTGCGCGGCGCCAGGCATCAAATCGTTCAAGGTCAATTTGGCGAAGTGAAACCGCGCCTCTAGCGCATGGCTTAGATGGCCTGTGCCGCAGCCAATCTCAAAGGCGTTTGCGAAACGCTCCGGCGCTCCGTGCCGGTGCAGCCGTGCTGCCAGATCCTCTGCGATGCGCGATTGTTCAGTGGCGCAGCTGTGATAGCTGGCAAAGCTGCGGCGAAAGCTGCGCGCCACCCGCGCGGGATTGGGCATAGTCATGCAAGCCACTCCTGCCAGCTTTGCCCCGGCCCAAAGGGGCAATGGGTGCCGCCTGGGATCTCGCGAATGGCCTCGGCTTGGCGGGCCCAGGCTTTGCGCTGTGCCGCAGCGGGTACGATCCGGTCCCGCTCTGAAATCCAGATCCGGTCAAAACCCCGATCCGGGGCCGGGCCGCGTGCCAATATTGCCGCCAATTCCTGTTGCGCCGCCGCGATATCGCAATCGGGCAGCGCGCCGCGCAGCCCAGCCCGGCGGCAAAACCCGGCAAAGCTTTGCGGGCTCAGCCCATCCACAGTGCCTTGGGCGATTTTGGGGGCGATGCCGCGCTGTTCATCGGCCGGGTATAAGGTGCCATTCACGGCCACCAAACGATCCGGGCGGCAGGGGTGATATGTGAGCCAATGGGCCGCCGAGACCACCCCAAAGGAATAGGCCAATAGGGTGATCTGGTCATAATCGCCACGCGCTGCCAGCGGATCCTCAAGGGTGGTGTAATCCTGCACAAACAGCACATCCTGAGCCCCGGTAAGCTCTTTGAACGGGGCCGGGCCCAAGCCCCAGCCGCCAAAGACCAGCAGCAGCCTGTCGCTGCCCGCGCGGGAAAGCCACTGCGCGCGCATCAGCCTTGCCTCGCTAAGGCGATCATCGCGGCGCTCACCTGGCTCAGCTCATCGGGGGTGATGACATAAGGGGGCATGCAATAGATATTCTTGCCAAAGGGGCGCAGCCAAACACCGCTTTGCGGGGCTGCGGCATGGGCGATGCGCGGATCAACCGGCTCATGCATCTCGATCACCCCAATCGCGCCCAATACCCGCACATCCGCCACCCCTGGCAGATCGCGGGCCGGGGCGAGTTCGCTGGCCATCTGGGCGGCGATTTGGACCAATTGGCCGTGCCATTCGCCGCTGGCCAGCAGATCCAGCGATGCATTTCCCGCCGCGCAGGCAAGCGGATTGGCCATATAAGTTGGCCCATGCATGAACACGCCCGCCGCGCTTTGACCGATGCCCAAGCCCACCGTTTCGCTGGCAATGCAAGCGGCAAAGGAAATATGCCCGCCGGTCAGAGCTTTGCCCAAACATAAGATATCTGGCACTGTTCCCGCATAATCCATGGCGAAAAGCTGCCCTGTGCGCCCAAACCCGGTGGCGATCTCGTCAAAAATCACCAGCACATCATGGGTGGCGCACAGCGCTTTGGCCGCGCGCAGCCAGTTCGGGTGATAGAAATACATCCCCCCTGCCCCTTGCACCACAGGCTCTAGGATCAGCGCCGCGATACGCTCGGATTTCTCTGCCAGCAGCGCCGCAAGGGCGCCAAGCCCGTTAACGTTTGGATCCTCCACCCAAGGATCGCCGAAACGGATCGCGGGCCGGGGCAGGAAATGCTGGATCGACAGCGCGCCGCGAAACAGCCCATGCATGCCATTGACCGGATCGCACACGCTCATGGCTTTCCAGGTATCCCCGTGATAGCCGCCGCGGATCGTGGCAAATTCCGATTTCGCCTCATATCCGTTGGCGCGTTGATATTGCAGCGCCATTTTCAGCGCGGCTTCTACCGAGACCGAGCCGCTATCGCAGTAGAAGATCCGGTCCAGCCCCGGCGGCAGCATCGCCACCAGCTTTTGGCCCAGCTCAATGGCGGGGCGATGGGTCAGCCCCCCAAACATCACATGGGGCATCACCTCTAGCTGGCGCTGCATGGCCCCGGTGATCGCCGGGTGGCGATGGCCATGGATGCTGCACCACCAAGAGGACATGGCATCGATCATCCGCCCGCCATCTTCGCGGATCAGCCAAACGCCTTCGGCCTCACGGATCAGCTGCATCGGGCCGGGATCGGCCAGATTGGTATAGGGATGCCATAAATGGCGGGCGTCAAATTCCAGCGGGGTCATAACGCGCCTCGGATCGCGTCCAGATCAATGGCGTCAAAGGCGCGCGATAGGCTATCTGCGCTCAGATCCGCGATCATGGGCAGTCGCCCAAGCGCGCGCACTTTGCAGATCTCCGTGATACTGTGTTCCACATCGGGCTCTGGCGCGCCGATAAAAGCCACGCCCAGCACCGAACAGCCCGCCTGGCGCAGGGCCATCAGCGATAATGCGGTGTGATTGATCGTGCCCAGGGCGGTGCGGGCCACCAAAATCACCGGGGCGTTCCATTTGGCGAAAAGATCAAGGAAACTGGCGTTGCGGGTCAGTGGCACCATCACCCCGCCTGCGCCCTCAACCACCAATGGGCCTGGGCAATGGGGCAAGGCCAGCCGGGCAAGATCAATCTCAATCCCCATATCCTCGGCCGATAGATGCGGCGATGCGGGCCGGTTCAGCCGATAGGCTTCGGGCAGCACCGGGCGGCGGGACAGGGCGGCCACCAGATCGCTATCGGTGGCCTCTTCAAGCCCGGATTGCACTGGTTTCCAATAGCTGGCCCCAAGCGCCGCGGTCAGCCCCGCAGCGAACACAGTTTTGCCCACGCCGGTATCAGTACCCGTGACGATGATCGCGCTCATGCGGCCTCCGATTGCTGGGCGGCAAGGGCCTCAAACAGGGCCGTGATGTCGCGTTTTGTGACATTACCGGTAATCGACAGGCGCAGTCTGGCGGTGCCGCGGGGCACCGTGGGCGGGCGAATGCCGCGCACATCATAGCCTGCCTGTTGCAGCGCCGCAGCCCGCGCCATGCATGGACCATCAGCGCCTAAAATCACCGGAATGATCTGGCTTTCTTGCCCGCTCAGGCCAAGATATCGCGCCGCTTGATCATGGGCATGGGCGATGCGTTCTTGCGCGCGCTCCGGCAAGTCTGGGCGGGTCTGCAAGAGCTGCAAGCTGGCCCGGACCAGCGCGGCCTGAAACGGCGTGGGTGCAGTGGCAAAGATAAAGGGCCGCGCGCGATTGATCAGCAGATCAATCATCACTTTATCGCCGCAGATCAGCCCGCCTGCCACCCCAAGCCCTTTGCCGCAGGTATGCAAGGTGAGAACATGCGCCCCAAGCCCATGGGCCAGCCCGCGCCCCTGAGGGCCGAACACGCCGGTGGCATGGGCTTCATCCACCACTAACACCGCGTTTTCTTCCCGCGCTAGGGCGGCAAAATCTTCAAGCGGGGCGAGATCGCCCTCCATGGAATAGACGCTTTCAAGGGCGATCCAAACCTGCCCTTTGCCCCCGGCCGCGCGCCAATCAGCAAGCGCTTGGCGGGCATGGGCCACATCATTATGGGCAAAGCTGCGCGTCTCGGCTCGGCCCAAACGCATGCCTTCATGGGCGCTGGCATGGATCAGCGCATCATGCAGGATCAGATCTTCGGCAGCAGGCAGGGTTGAAAATATCGCCTGATTGGCTTGAAATCCGCCGCCCATATATAGCGCGGCTTCGGCTCCGAAAAACGCGGCTGCTTCGGCCTCAAGCGCCTCATGTTCGGGGTGATTGCCCCGAAGCAGCCGCGAGCCCCCCGCGCCCATGGGCACACCGCGGGCTAAGGCGTCTTGCGCTGCCGCCCGCAGCTCTGGACCATCTGCCAGTCCAAGATAATCATTGGACGCGAAATCAAGCCCCTGGCGGGGGCTCAATTGGCGCAACCGGTCGCGTCGGCGCAGGGCCTCAAGCACGCCGCTTAAACGCGAGGCAAAGCTCATTCGGCGGCTTCCACCTTTGGCGCGGCCTCTGGTTCCATGGGCTGAATACCGAGCTTGGCAAACAGCGCCATATCCTGGCTGGCCTCGGGGTTTTCGGCGGTCAGCAATGTGTCCCCGGCAAAAATTGAATTGGCCCCGGCAAAGAAACACATGGCCTGCATCTCATCGCTCATATCGCTGCGCCCGGCGGATAGCCGCACATGGGACCGGGGCATCATGATCCGGGCCACAGCAATGATGCGCACGAAATCAATCGGATCGATGGGCTCGGCCTCAGCCAAAGGCGTGTCGGCCTGGGGCATCAGCATATTGATCGGCACGGAATCAGGCGGCTCGGGCAGATTGGCCAGGGTCACCAGCATATCCAGCCGGTCCGCGGGCTCTTCGCCCATGCCCAAAATCCCCCCGGAACAGACCTTGATCCCTGCTTCGCGCACCCGGTTCAAGGTGTCGATCCGGTCGGCAAAGCTGCGGGTGGTGATCACTTCGGGATAATACCGCTCGGAGGTGTCGATATTGTGGTTATAGTAATCAAGCCCGGCGGTTTTGAGCTGGGTGACCTGACCGTCATCAAGCATGCCCAAGGTCATGCAGGTTTCCATCCCCATGGCTTTGACCCCTTCGACCATCGCCACCAGAGCCGCCATGTCCCGTGCTTTCGGCTCGCGCCAAGCAGCCCCCATGCAATAGCGCGTGGCCCCCGCATCGCGGGCTTTGCGTGCCTCGCTCAGCACCTGCTGCACTTCGATCAGTTTTGATGCGGGCAAGCTGGACCCGTTGCGCGCCGATTGGGAGCAGTAGGAGCAATCTTCGGCGCAGCCCCCGGTTTTGATCGATAGCAAGCGGGAAAGCTGGACCCGATTGGGGTCAAAATTGGCCCGATGCACGCTTTGTGCTTCAAAGAGCAGATCCATGAAGGGCAAATCATAGAGGCTTTGGGCGGCCTCGCGGGTCCATGTTTTTGCAGGCTCGGTCATTTTATCGATAATATTTCCACAAAGCTTCTTTGGATTGTTCATTATCGATAATTTGGCCTCGCGCAAGAGCGCAAGTTGTTTTTACGGGCGATCGCCCTGTCCGGTGGCAGGTGAGAGGGCGCAGGCCCTGGCTTAAAATGTCAATAATTTGGCCCGACGCATCATGGAAGCACCGCGTTAAAAAGGGAAACTTTCCCTGAAGATGAGGAGGAGATGGCCCGCGCACGGCTTTGTTGCACAAATCGGGGTGTGACCGCACTTCCCCTTTCCCCGGACGGACCTATCCTACGGGCTCTGTGACGGGTGTGCCAAGTGCGGTGTAGTGGTCGAGAACGGCGACGCGGACTTAGATTTCCGCGACCTGCCGATCAAAGTCTCTTGCCATCAGGGATTGGCCAAGAAGCTTGATGCAATTCATCTTGGTCTCGACACGGCTTCGGCGGTGGTATCCACTCCATCGTCTCCAGATGGCCCGACCCAGATATCGCGAAGCATTTACTGCCTCGTTCCGGGCGATGGCATCTGCGCTCGTGGGTCTCCACGGCTTGGCGTTCTTGCGCGGGGGTATGACGGCATGGGCGCCACGCGCGGCAATCGCGTCATGGCATTTGCGGGTGTCGTAGGCACCATCGGCGGTCACTGATCCGATACCCTGACCGGGCTGGATTTGGTCGAGCAACTCCGGCAGCATGGGCGCGTCACCCACATTGCTGGTCGTGAGCTCTACGGCACGAACCTCCAGTGTTTCTTCGTTGATCCCAATGTGTATCTTGCGCCAAATCCGGCGTTTGGGGCCACCGTGCTTACGGGCGTTCCACTCACCTTCGCCCTCGGCCTTGATGCCTGTGCTATCGATTAGAAGGTTCAACGGGCCGGTGCCGCCGCGATATGGCAGGCTCACGTTCAGTGTCTTCTGGCGGCGACACAAGATGCTGTAGTCGGGCACCGCCCAGTCCACAGCCCGGCCAACCGAAAAAGGCTCCCTACGAAGGCCCGTTCCTGGTCTTGTACTTCGTCGGGCCCAACTGCTCATGTCGCCCAGCTGACACCCTGGATTCAAAAAGTGAATCCAAAGCGTGATTTGTGCAACAAGGCCGCCTGAAGGATCTGATGCAAGGAGACCCGCAAATCATCACGCGTCATATCCTCGGCGCTTGAGCCGGTATTCTCGAACACATGTTGCGTGTCCAGAGCGCGATGCTCAAGCGCCGCCAGCGCGGCATGGAGCTTTGAGGGGCTATGGACTTGGCCTCCCAAGGCCTCCCCCTTTCGCGTTGTAGATCATTTTGGGTCGCGGCCTTATTGGGCCGGTTGCATAGCATGGGGGCGCGGCCTCAAAAAGCCCGCCCCCGGAACCTGCCTCGCAAAGAACGTAATGGAACAGCCGCGCCCCTTGACTAAGACGTGGCGCGATCACCTCACTCGGCACCCATGGCGCCGGCTGCGGTCATTCGCTCACCAGCCCTTTGGCGATGCCAACCTCTTGCAGCTTGGCCCAAAACTCTTGATCGATATTCATCCGATTGCTCGACACCGAGACCATGTCGCAATCGCTCATGGCTTTGCCCATGGTCGGCGTATCGTCTGGTGCGATTTCTTGCATCAATGCTTCATCCAGAACGAAATCCGCATAGCTGAATTCTGGATCCGCCTCCATGCGGGCGCGGATCTGATCTGCCATGCTCATATGCTGGATCAGAACGTCAGTTTCACCGGCCTGGGCAAATATATCATATGTGCATTCAAAAGATTGGCGCTCGGCCTCTGTCACAGGGCTGCTCGCATCTGCGAAATCTGACAGCCCCGGGTCCATCCGCGCAGCAAGCGTGTTGCTCAGTTCTAACATTCCCAGAAAATGCGCCTCATATTCCTTGAGGAAATCCGCTTTTGACAGATTTGACAGATTGGCGGCACCCTCTGCGCAAAGGCCAGTGGCGGTTAGGGCCAGACTGCCAGAAAGCGCAGCGGTGGCGAGCATTTGTTTGATCATGGGGGCTTCCTCCAGAATACCATGCGGTGTTTCCCGCTATGGTGTTCACAACTTCCCCTGTTTTCCTAAGGTCAGGATGTCGCGCAATTGCCCTACTCTGCCCGCCAGCCCGCCGCTCGCAGTGCATCAATGATTTGCGCCGCATGGGCCGGGTCGCGAAACAGGCCCTTCAGCATCAGATCAATGTTATTTTCTGGCCAGGCCCGTTCAAAGCGGTTGATTGTGATGCGGGCTTGATCACTTTGCCCGACCGCGTGGTAGGAGGCCGCCAGCACCGCGTGATTGATCACGCTCACCGGATCGCCAAGGGCCGCGGCTTCGGTCAAAAGCGCCACCGCTTTCTCGGCATCGCCGGTCAGATAATAGGCCGTGGCCCGGGCATTGCGCCAGGCCAAGCGCTGATAGGGCTGGCCCACGTGGTGGCTGGGATCTGTGGCCTCCAAAGTGACATCGAAGGCCCCTAGGAACAGCGCAATCAGCGCCTGATAATCGCGCACATGCACATCATCAGGGGCCAACGAGGCGGCTTTGGCGGACCGGTCCAGGGCAATTGCATCCTCGCCGCGGGCAAAGGCGGACATGGCCTGAGCGGTCAGGCTCATGGGATCGGCCGGGGCCCGGCGCGTGGCCTCCATCGCAGCCTGCCACGATTGCTCCAGCATCTCGGTTTTGGCGGGGCCAGGGGGCATCAGCGCCCCCATAATCGCTTTGGCCAGCCCGGTGCCCGCATAGCCCCCCGCATAATCGGGATCGAGCCGAATGGCCTGGGCAAACAGCCCCAGAGCCGATTCAATGCGATAGCGGTCGGGGGCGGGTAGCAGCAGGGATTGACCCTGCTCCACCAGATTGAGGGCCTGTAGCCGTGCCGGGTTTTCATCAAACAGCACTTTGCGGGTCACCAGCGCCTCTTGATCCCAAACCAGCGCGGCTTGGGGCGTGGAAACAGGCGCGCGCGGCGCACCGCGCAGCCACAAACCAACCGACAGCAGCGCCAAGGCGATGCAAGCTGCGGACAGCCCCATGATGATGGCTTTGCTGTGATCGCGCGGGGCGGGTGCGGCAGGGGACGGATCCGGCTGCGAAGGCGCACTGGCCTTGGCGCCATCCTGGGCGGCATAGCGCGGAGCATAGCCGCCGCGATCCACATGGATGCGCCAGGGATCTTGCGCCCCTGCCCCCGCATAATACAGCTCGAGCCGGCGCCGCAGCCGTCCAGCATCCACCCGCACCAATGCCTCGGCATCGGCATCGCCAGAGCGGCGCTGATAAACATCCACTGCGATCAGTTTCGCGCGCAATTGTTTCGCGCGCCCTGCCAAATCGGCCTCGACCACATAGCGTAAAAACTCTTTCAGCCGGTCCGCCCCGGCAAAATCAGGGCTGCTAAGCACAAGATCTAAACTCTGCCGTATCTCTGCGGGGCTCGCGGCGGGACCACCCGTATCGCTTTGATCCATAGGCCTCTTCCCCAACCAATACGGGGATTTTGCCAGCACAATGTTACCGTAACAAGCCGTATGTTTCCTATTTTTCGGCCCGTTTTGCCGCCACTCCGGGGTTGTCTCTAACGAAGAGCTCGCAGCGATGACCGGTGATCCCCCATTGGCACAATGCTTTCCCAACCACCTGACGCAGATCGCGTCACGGCGCGCCCAAGATCCTGCTTTTCATGAGATTTGCAGCGATTTTGAGGATCTGCACCAACGGGTGCCCAATCTGGCGAAAGCCCATGGGGACACGCTGCACACGCTGCAAGCGCTTCAAGACGAGATCAAAACCTATCTTGGCATTCCCCTAGACGAGAGCGGAGACCCCTGATGTTTGCAACGCTTCTGTTCCTGATCGGCCTGGCCACAGCCACCTGCATCGGCGTGCTCTATTTCCGCGATTTGGGAGATGTGACCCAAATGGTGATGAAGGTGAAACGCGAAAACATGTTGCGCTTCATCCGTAATGAATATCGGCTGCTGGGCGTCGCTGGGGCGGGCTTGGTGCTCATGAACTTGGCCCATTGGGGCTTTGGCGGCGGGCCGCGCTGGCTGTGGTGGGCAGGGATTTTGCTCAATGCACTGCTCTTGGGCTTTCCTTGGATCTGGGTGCATGTGGGGCTGCGCAACCAAAAGGATCGCGCCCGGTTTGTGTCTGTGGCCGAAGCCCAAGAATGGCTTAGCCCCAGCTCGCAGGTTCTGGTGATCCAAAACGGGCAAAGCATCCGCGCCCATCCCGATGCTCATCTGATGCGGCCGCATTTGGCCGGGGATGCTGCCGGTCTGGGCGGCGAGAATGTGATTATGACCTATTGCGCCATGGCCAATCTGGGCCTGGCCTACCGGCCCGAGATCGCCGGAGAGAAGGCGGATCTAGAAGTGCTCGCCCAGCACGGTAATAATCTGATCCTGCGCGACAATGCCAGCGGCCAGCCGATCCAGCAGATCACCGGCTGCCCTGAGAGCCAAGGCCAAGCCATGATGCCCTGGCCCACTTTCCGCATGAGCTTTCGCGGCCTAAGCAAAGCCTTTCCCCAAGCTGAGGTCTTTATCAACCCGCCCGCGAAGAACCCGATTTTGCGGCTGTTTGATCACGCGATCGAGATGGTGTTTGCCTCAGAGATTTCCCGCCAACACCGGGTAAACGCCCCGATCATCGAAAATATGACCCGCGCGGCGGATACCCGTTTGCACAATAAAACCTATGTTTGGGGCGTCGAGATTGCAGGCGATGCGGTGTGCTGGACCGATGATTTCGTGATCGCCCATGGCAATGCGGTGAATGCCCAAGTGGGCGGCGTGCATCTGGTGGTGGCTTGGGATCCGATCCATGAAAGCCTGGGGGTGTTCTACAACGCCACCGGCGGGCCCGTGGCCGCAGTGGATGTCTTTGGCAAAACCGTAACAGGGCAAGAGCTTGCGCGGTTCGAAGGGCTGCGGCCTGGGCTGTTCTGGCATGTTTGGGCCGAGTTCTTCCCCGGCAGCGATATCAACCGCCAAGGCGCCAAAACCGCTGCTGCTGCGGCCTGATCCTCATACTTAAAAAACGACGAAAAGGTTTCCCGATGCATATGCTTCGCAAAGCGGTCTGTCTGGCCACGCTGGCGGCGTCAACCGCTGCGGCCCAAGACGCCCCGATCATCCAAGACGGCGAATTTGAATTCCTAGAGGCCCAATTTGGAGAGGCATGGGCCGCTGAAGATAGCGAAGTTGATGCGCGCCTGGCCGAGATCGCTGCGGGCAATAACGGGCAAGCCCCGAATATCCTTTATATTCTGATCGATGATGTGAGCTTTGGTCAGATGGGCAACCGGACCATGAATTACGTCACCGGGATCGACACGCCCAATATCAATGATTTCGCCAGCCAAGGCATGTCGCTGATGCGCATGTATACGGAGCCCTCTTGCACGCCCACCCGGGCGGCGATGCTTACGGGTCGCCACCCGGTGCGTATGGGCCAAGCCGAGGTCAAAGTGGCGCTGGTGGGCGAGGGCTTGCCCGCTGAAGAGGTCACCATTGCCGAAGTGCTCAAACAATCGGGCTATAACACCGCACATGTGGGCAAATGGCACCAAGGCGATATCGAGCAATCCTATCCCCATAACCAAGGTTTTGATTGGGCAGCCTTTCCCCTGCATCAGCAGGTGCAGCTTTCGCTGATGACCCGCGAGGCGATGGAAGCCAATAATATGCTGGGCTTTCACGCCTCGGGCCAATCCAATCAATTCGCTTTGGATCAACGGTTCAAACCCTATGGTCTGGTCACCGGGGTTGAAGCCCAAGCAGGCGGGGCCGCTCGCGAGGTGGGCATTGCGCCAGGCGAGGAATGGACCCAGGCGAAATATGAAGAGATGAACGAACGTTATCAGCGCCAAGCCCTTGAACAGCTTGAAAGCCTGGCGGCCCAGGATGCGCCGTTCTTTTTGCAATATTGGCCGCTCTACCCGCTGAATTTCGTCTATCCAGATCAAGCGATTTCGCGCAATGGCGGCTTTCACGCCGATAAATTGCAATTGCTTGACGGGTGGATCGGGGCGCTTTTGGCCAAGCTGGAAGAGACCGGCGAGGCAGAAAACACTCTGGTGATGCTCATGGCCGATAACGGGCTGATGTATCACTATGAAGGCCCCAGCGGGCTGAACCAGCTGATCTATCGCGGCGGCAAAACCCAGCATCTGGAAGGCGGCGTGCGCACCGATGCCTTTATCCGCTGGCCTGCGGCAATCGAACCGGGCAGCGCGGCTGGCGATATTATCCATGTCTCGGATCTATTCACCACCTTTGCCCGGATCGGCGGTGGCAGCGAATTTATCCCCCGCGACCGGGTGATTGACGGGGTGGATCAAACCGCATTGCTGCTGAAGGGCGAAGGCCATTCCCGCCGCGATTATGTCTATGTGTATGAAGGCGCTTTGCTGCGCTCTATCGTTAAGCAAGAGTTCAAAATGCACATGCCCGCGCCGGGGGTGCCAGGGGCGGCAGCGCCAGTGTTCAACATCCTGCGCGATCCCCGCGAAGAACATCCCTTAGTGGGCTATTCGCTGTGGTCCGGGGCGTCTTTCCAAGACATGGCCAAACGCCATGCGCTGCGCATCCAAGATTACCCCCACAGCGCCATCGGCAAAGGCGTGCCCTATAGCGGCATCGAGAACCTGCGCCCGGAAAGCGAAGAAACCCGCCGGATTTTTGACAGCTGGCACTGACCCTGCCGGGGCTCTCGCGGGCCCCGCATCGCACGGCTATAAAAAGGAGAGGGGCAATGAAACATATGGCGATAGGGCTGGGCCTGGTGGCGGCGCTCAGCGCCCAAGATGCTGCAGCGGATCAGCTTTTGCTGGGCGGGGAAAGCGGGGCCTGGCGTTATGGGCTTACGGGCTATCTTTTCGCACCAGTGAGCACCAGCGGCAGCAGCACCATCAATGGGGTGTCCGCCGATCTGGATATGAGCCTAAGCGAGGCTCTGGAAGTGCTCGATTTCACCATATCCGGGCGGTTTGAGGCCTGGAACGGGGATTTCGGCCTGGTGCTTGAGGGCAATTATCTGGGCATTTCCGATGATCAAGCGGTGATCTTGCCGGGCTCGGTTGGGGCGGGCCTGGGGGTGAAAGTGGATGTGGAGCAATATTGGCTCTCTGCCCTGGGATCTTATCGCTTTGCCAAAGGGCGCACTGGCACCGGCCAGCCCTATGCGTTGGATGTGCAAGCTGGGGCGCGGTTCAACAGCCTGCAACAAGATGTGGATCTGCGCCTTCAGCCCGGCGCGCTCAGCCTGGGGGGCACCGAAACCTGGTGGGAGCCAGTGGTGGCCTTGCGCGGGGTGCTGGCGCTGAATGAGGCCTGGCAATTGGCCGGTCTGGTGGATCTGGCGGGCTTTGGCGTGAATGGCAATGACCTGGCGGCCAGCGTCTCGCTTGGGGCCGATTGGCAGGCATGGGAAAACACATCCGTGAAATTCGGATGGCGCTTTTACAGCATTGATTACGAGACCCGCCGCCCAGGCGGCGATTTTGCCTATGACATCACCCAACATGGCCCCTTTATCGGCCTGTCTTGGGTGTTCGACTGATGATC
Source organism: Mangrovicoccus sp. (assembly GCA_025800345.1). Taxonomy (GTDB): domain Bacteria; phylum Pseudomonadota; class Alphaproteobacteria; order Rhodobacterales; family Rhodobacteraceae; genus JANSYP01. The sequence goes on from JAOXSB010000238.1 coordinate 70,071, forward strand.
CCTGATCTTAGAGTGAGGTTTCCCGCAATGCGAATGCACGCCCAATCTTTGGCCCCACCTTTAGCCCTCGCGCTGCTTGCAACGCTGGGCAGCGCCTCTGGGCTCATGGCCCAAGATCGCCCCATCGCCCATGATGCGGAATATTATATTCTGCAGGCCCAGCACCAAGCCCAATGGGCCGAAGATGATGCCGCGGTGGATGCGGCCCTGGCGGATTTTCGTGCTGAAAACGATGGCCGTGCGCCCAATATCATCTCGATCTTGGTCGATGATATGGGTTTTGGCGATATGGGCATTCCCGAGCTCAACGCGGTGCGCGGCTATGAAACCCCCCATATCAACGCCTTTTCCGACGAGGCGATGCGCATGGTGCGCATGTATACCGAGCCCTCTTGCACCCCCACCCGGGTGGCGCAGATGACCGGGCGTTTGCCTGTGCGCATGGGCATGGGCGATACCACTGTGGATATCGCGGGGTTTGGCCTGCCCGGCAGCGAAGTGACCTTGGCCGAGCTGCTCAAAGAGGCGGGCTATGCCACCTCGCATGTGGGCAAATGGCATATGGGCGATATCGCGGAATCCTGGGCGATGAACCAAGGGTTTGATTACGCCCAGCACGCATTGCATCAGCAAGGGCAATTGACGATCTTTCATGATGACGCGATCCGCGAACAGGTCAGCGTGGGTCTGGCGGATTTCGATCCCAGCTATACTTTGGATGATCTCTTCCGCCCCGATGCCTCAGCCATGATGACCGTGATCGAAGGCGAAGCGGGCGGGCCCGTGCGCGAGATCCGCATGGCCCCGGGCGAGCGCTGGAATGCCGCGAAATATGACGAGATGAACCAAGCTTTTCAGGACAAAACCATGGCCGAGCTGAACCGCCTGGCCCAGGGGGATGCGCCGTTTTTCCTGCAATATTGGCCCATGGTGCCGCTGGACAATACCCGCGCCGGGCGGGACGGGCCCGAAAGCCCCAATGGCGGGCTTTATGCGGATAAGATGCAGCTCTTGGATCGCTGGCTTGGGGATCTCTTCGCCGAGATGGAGCGTTTGGGCCTGGCCGAGAACACCATCGTGGTGCTCATGGGCGATAACGGCCATTTCACCAAATATGCGCCGCAATCTGGGTTCACGCCCATGGTGTTTCGCGGCGGTAAGGGCGACACCACCGAAGGCGGTGTGCGGGTGGATGCCTTTATCCGTTGGCCGGGCATGATTGCCGCCGATAGCATGGTCAATAACATCATCCATGTCTCGGATCTTTACACCACCTTGGCCCGGTTTGCCGGTGCCCAGGGGTTCATTCCGCGTGATCGTCTGGTGGATGGGGTGGATCAATCCGCCAGCTTGCTATTCGCCGATGCGCAAAAGGGCCGCCGGGATCATGTGATCATCTATTCCGTGGCTGCGCCGCGGGCCATTGTCAAAGACAAGCTCAAGCTCAACCTGCCCGGCGCCGGGGAAAGCCCGATTTTGGCTGATTTCTATGATCTGTTCCGCGACACCCATGAGAAATACCCGGTTAGCACCGAGGTCGGGGCCTGGGGCGGTCAGGAATTCATGCGCATTCTTGGCCGGCATATGGCCCGCAAAGAGCTCTATCCCGATACCGGGCCTGCCCGGGGGATGCCCTATGAAGGGGTGGGTAATATCCGCCCGGAAACCGCCGCTGCGGTGGATGGCTTCCTGCTCAAACGCGCCGCGATAGAGCAATAAGCATCTGGCTAGACCCCTTGGGAGAATTCCCAAGGGGCCGTGCCGGGGCTGTCCAATTGGGCGGCGATTTGCGGGGCTTCGGTGCGGGCCATATCCACAAAGCGGGCGATGTCTTGCACCCCGCGATAATTGCGCCGCACCACGATGTTTTCCACGAAATCAAGGCGCAAATCCGTGGCGATCGGGCGATGGGCCAGCCGCGGATCCGGGGCGCATTCGCTTTGGCTTTGCAACGATAGACCAAGCCCGCGCGCCACCGCTTCGCGGATCGCGGCGCGATCCCCGATCTCGATCAATCCGGCTGGGCGCAGCTTGGCGCGCTGCATTAGCTCTTCGATCCGGGCCCGGGTGCGCGATCCCGGCTCGCGCAGCAATAAGGTCTCGCGCCCCAGATCCCCTAAGGGCACCGCTGAATGGGCGGCCAATGGATGGGGTGCGGCCAAACTGACCCAAAGCCGTTCGCGCCATAAGGGGCGCAGCACCAAATCGCCCCCCACCGGCGTGTCCGTGGCAATCCCCACATCGGCCAGCCCATCGCGCACCTCGCTGAGCACTTGATGCACCGATGCCACCCGTAACGTGAGACGAATTTCGCCATGGCGCCGGGAAAATCTGTGCATTAATTCCACCGCCAGGCTGGGGCTATCACTGCATAAGGTGAGCTTTCCACGGGTCAGCGCCCCCTCGCCCGTCATCAAATCGTCAACTTGCCGGGCCGCTTGCATCACCTTCTCTGCGGCTTGAAACACCCGTTGGCCCGCTTCGGTCAAAACCAGCTTTCGGCCGCTTTTTTCAAAGATTTGCACCTGCGATTGGGCTTCTAGGGCCGCCAAATGCTGTGACAGAGTGGGTTGCGACACGCCGATGGCCCGCGCCGCAGCGGCCAATGACCCTTCGGCAACAAGAGTGTAAAGGGCGCGAATTTGCGTGTAATTCATAGGTTTTCCCAAAGTAACCCACATAAATAGCTATTAGACCAAAGTATTAGTACCCACTAGCTTTTTCCACAGAGTCAAGCGGTTAGGCCCGGTGAAATCGCCAGGGCACAGCAAGGGTAATGCGTATGAGTATCGTGGATTTTGGTGCGGCCCAAACTGGGCTGTCTTCGGATTTTGGCCTGCCTGGGCCTGAGGGAATTGATTTCAGCGTGCTGAAATCGCGCGGCTTTGGCCCCAATGCTGGGCTCTATGCCGCGCTGCCTGCGGGCACGGGCGCGCTGAAAACCTATAGCCTGGTTTGGGATCTTTATCTTGAGGAGATGGATAGCGGTTTTACCAGCCTGCTGCAAACCAATCTGGCCAATGGCAATGATGGCGATCTGTTTATCCGCGCCGATTACGGATTGGGGGTCAATGGCAGCTATGCTGGCACTGTGCCCAGCAATAGCTGGACCCGCATCGCCATCACCGTGCAAGATCAGGGCAATGGCCAATCCAGCCTCAGCAAATATATCGATGGGGTGCTGGTGGGCACGCAAATGGTGGAAACCGCGCGCTATACTCTGCAACCCGATGGGGTCTTGCTGCTCGCCGATGATGATGGGGAAACCGCGCCCAGCTATCTTGCGC
>JAOXSB010000247.1 GCA_025800345.1 Mangrovicoccus sp.
GCGCCGACCGTGTCTGCGTCGCATTGATAAAACTGGCGAAAACGCCCGGGCCCGGGCTTTTCATTGCGCCACACCGGCCCCATCGCATAGCGGCGATAGGGGGTGGGCAGATCATTGCGGTGCTGGGCATAGACCCGGGCCAGGGGCGCGGTCAGATCATAGCGCAGGGCGACCCAACCGCTATCGTCCTCTTGCCAGGCAAAGACGCCCTCATTCGGCCGATCCACATCGGGCAGAAATTTTCCAAGCGCTTCGACGGTTTCCACCGCCGCGCTTTCCAGTGCCTCAAAGCCATAGCGATGATACACTTCGGCAATGCGATCCAGCATCGCCTTGCGTTGCGTGACCTCAGGGCCGAAATAATCCCGGAATCCTTTGGGTGTCTCGGCCTTGGGCCGAGGCTGTTTTTTGACCTTTGCCATGGCGTCCCTCGCGGTTCGGGCGCGGTCTATCCGAAGGGGTGAGGGGGGGCAAGGCGGCGCCGCATGGAACGCGGCTTTGCGTGGCGGTGACACAAGGAATACCAGCGATGATGCATGTGAAATTAGAAGAAAAGCTCGCCTATCTAGAGCGGATGGTCGAAGATCTATCCGCAGTGGTGGCGCGGCAGGACCAGGAATTGACCTCCATGGCGCGCCGGGTTGGCATGCTGATGGAGCGTGAAGCAGCGCGGGAAGCCGCCGAATCCGGGGCCGTGACCATGGCGGATGAACGCCCGCCTCATTATTAAGACCGGTTTATCTATCTGGAGGAGCTGCCCGCGGACTTGCCGGAACCGGGGGGCAGGGCTAGGTCTTGAGATAACAGGCGCGGAGGATAGCCATGTCTCATCTCGTGACCATTTTTGGCGGCTCGGGTTTTGTGGGCCGATATATCGCACGGCGTATGGCCAAAGCGGGCTGGCGGGTACGGGTGGCGGTGCGCAGGCCCAATGACGCGCTGCATGTGAAACCCTATGGGGTGGTGGGCCAGGTAGAGCCTGTGTTCTGCAATATCCGCGATGAAGCGTCGGTGGCCGCGGTGCTGTCTGGGGCCGATGCGGTGGTCAATTGCGTGGGCATCCTTAATGAAACCGGTCAGAATCGCTTTGATGCGGTGCAGGCCGATGGCGCGGCGCGCATTGCCCGCTTGGCCGCCCAGGCAGGGATTGCGCAGATGGTGCAAATCTCGGCCATTGGTGCAGATCAAAGCAGCAATAGCGCTTATGCTCGGACCAAAGCCGCCGGGGAGGCCGCTGTGCGAGAGCATATGCCCGGGGCTATGGTGCTGCGCCCTTCGATCATTTTCGGGGTCGAAGATCAGTTCTTTAACCGTTTTGCGGCCATGGCGCGCAGCGGGCCAATGGTGCCTGTGGTCGGGGCGCAGACCAAGTTTCAGCCTGTGTATGTGGATGATGTGGCCGCGGCGGCTGAACGCTATCTGTTGGGACAGGCCCCTGGCGGGGTCTATGAGCTGGGCGGGCCAGAGGTGGAAAGCTTTGGCGATCTCATGAAGCGGATGCTGACAGTGATCGAGCGTCGCCGCCTGGTGCTGCCCATGCCGTTTTTTGCCGGCCATCTTATGGGTTTTGGGTTTGATCTGCTGCAAAAGCTCAGTTTTGGGTTGATCGAGAATAAGATGATCACCCGCGATCAGGTGAAAAACCTGGCGCGGGATAATATCGTGTCGCCCGGGGCGAAAGGTTTTGAGGATTTGGGAATCGCTCCCACGCCCATGGAAGCGATTCTGCCAGACTATCTGTGGCGGTTCCGGCCCGAGGGTCAGTTCTCCGAGCAGATCGACAGCGCCAGGAACTTGCGCTCCGACTAGGATCGGAGCGCAGCCGGTTTACCAGCCAAACCCATAGGCGAGCACCAGCAAGATCGCCCCAAGAATCACCCGGTAGATCACATAAGGGGTGAAGCTGACGGATTTCATCAGCCGGAACATCAGCGCCAGGGCGGCCAGGGCTGAAACAAAGGCAAAGGCTGCGGCAATGGCCCCATCCCGCGCGGCCTGCATATCCGCCTCGCCAATCACATCTAGGGCCAAAAGCCCGCCCGCCATCATGATGGTGGGAATGGACATGAGCATGGCCAGGCGCGCGCCATCTTCACGGGAATAGCCCAGTTTGCGGGCGCCGGTGATGGTGATCCCCGAGCGCGAGGTGCCCGGGATCAAGGCCAGAACCTGCCACAACCCCATGATGATTGCGTCTTTGAGGCTCCAATCCTCGGCTTTGCGGGTCTCTGCGCCAGTTTGATCCGCCCAATACAGCACAATGCCGAATACCAGCATGGTCCAGCCCACCACGGCGGTAGAGCGCAGAGCCTCGTCCAGCCCGGACAGTTTCAGTGCCAGCCCGGCGATGACCACAGGGATGGTGGAGACGATCAAGCACAGGGCCAAGAACCCGCCGCGGCTGGAAACCTTGCCGCGGGCCAGCTCGCCCAGCCCGCTAATGGCCAGTTTCACATCGCTCCAGAAATACAAGATCACCGCAAAGAGCGTCCCCACATGCACGGCCACATCGATCACCAAGCCCTGATCTTCGGCCCCGGTGAGATTGGGGAACAAGATCAAATGGCCCGAAGAGGAGACCGGGAGGAACTCTGTCACGCCCTGAATCACGGCGAGCAAGAACAGATGGAACAAAGACATATGGGTGGGGACTCCGATAGGAACTGGCTACTGCGTCAGAATTGCTGACCTAAAAGGCGAGACTTCTCACCAAATACTTAACGTTTGACGGCGCGGATCGAGACATAGGTCACATTTTCTGACTTTTCTTTTGGCGGCGGCTCTTGTATTTGGCCCTTTGAACGCTTGGGAGGCTGTAATGGCGAAACAAAAGATGCTCCAGTTTGTGTCCGTAGCACGGGACATGCCCGAGAAGCGTGCGCCCAATCTACGCAACCGGGACTTTCAAGAGATTTACGCGGAATATGCGAGCGAGAAAGCCGCAGAGCAAGCAGGACGTTGCAGTCAATGCGGCGTGCCTTATTGCCAGGCCCATTGCCCGCTCAACAACAATATTCCCGATTGGCTGCGCCTGACCGCCGAAGGGCGGTTGCAAGAGGCTTACGAGATCAGCCAAGCCACCAATACTTTCCCGGAAATCTGTGGCCGGATCTGTCCTCAGGACCGTCTGTGCGAAGGCAATTGCGTGATCGAGCAATCGGGCCACGGCACAGTCACCATCGGGTCGGTGGAAAAATATGTCACTGACACTGCTTGGGAAGAAGGCTGGGTCAAACCCATCACGCCTGCCCAGGAACGCCCTGAAAGCGTTGGGATTATCGGCGCAGGGCCTGGCGGGCTGGCGGCGGCGGATATGCTGCGCCGCGCCGGTATCCAAGTGACGGTATATGATCGCTATGACCGCGCTGGCGGGCTGCTGACTTACGGTATTCCTGGCTTCAAGCTGGAAAAACCGGTGGTGATGCGCCGCAATGAACAGCTCGAAGCGGCGGGCGTAAGCTTCCGCATGAATTGCAATGTGGGCGAGGATATCAGCTTTGAAGAGATTCGCGCGGCCCATGATGCGGTGCTGATCGCCACGGGGGTTTACAAATCCCGCGATCTCGAAGCCCCAGGCGTGGGCGCCACAGGCGTGGTGCGGGCGTTGGATTATCTGACCGCCTCCAACCGTGTGGGCTTTGGCGATAGCGTGGCCGATTATGACAGCGGCGCGCTGAATGCCGATGGCAAAAAGGTTGTGGTGATCGGTGGCGGCGACACGGCGATGGATTGTGTGCGCACGGCGATTCGCCAAGGCGCGACCAGCGTCAAATGCCTCTATCGCCGGGACCGGGCCAATATGCCGGGCTCGCAGCGCGAAACCCAAAACGCCGAAGAAGAGGGCGTGGAATTCGTCTGGCTGTCGGCGCCTAAAGGCTTCACCGGCGATCCGGTCTCTGGGGTGATGGTGCAGAAAATGCGCCTGGGCGCGCCCGATGCCAGCGGGCGTCAAAGCCCCGAGGTGATCGAGGGCGCCGATTATGTGGAAGAGGCCGATATCGTGGTTCAGGCCCTCGGGTTCGAGCCCGAAGATCTGCCGCGGCTTTGGGATCAGCCCGGGCTGGAAGTAACCCGCTGGGGCACGGTGAAAGCCGATTTCCGCAGCCATCAGACCAGCCTTGATGGGGTCTATGCCGTTGGGGATATCGTGCGCGGTGCCAGCCTGGTGGTTTGGGCCATTCGCGATGGTCGCGAAGCTGCGGCGGCGATGCTGGAGCAGTTCGACGCCAAAGCCGCGTCTGTGGCCGCAGAGTAACCTGCCTAAAAATCAGGCGTGCTGCCTTAATTCGGCGGCGCGCGTTCCGCGCGGGTCTGAAATTTGGCGCAACAGGCTTTGGGCCCGCGCTGTGAAAGGGTTAAAGGGTCAAACCCTGCGATCGCCCTTGATCGGCGGCCAAAGGCATCGGGCCAAAGCCACAGGGCCAGAGATTGGCCAAGCGCCGCGGGTGCAAATTGGCCAAAGGCGCAGCGCCCGCCGCGGCGCCTGAGACATAAGCGGCGGCCAAAAACTGGCCCCGCGCGAAAGATAAAATAACCCGACCTGGCAGGCAAAGCCGATCCAGGGGCGGAGGATAGCGAAGCCGAGCCTTGGAGAGATCCAGGCTTGCAAGCGAAGGAGACGATGCGTGAGCAATTTTGACGAAGCCTGGGTGGCTGCCGAAGAGACCAAGCGCAAAACTCTCGCCGAGGCGGGCATGTATCTGCCCGAGAGCGAGCGCGATAATTGCGGTGTTGGCTTAGTGGTCAGCGTCGATGGCAAACCTTCGCGCAAAGTCGTGGAATCGGGGATCACCGCGCTGAAAGCGATCTGGCATCGCGGCGCTGTGGATGCGGATGGTAAAACCGGCGATGGCGCGGGCATCCATGTGCAGATCCCGGTTCCGTTCTTTTACGATCAGATCCGTCGCACCGGTCACGAGCCTGATGTGAACACGCTGATCGCTGTGGGTCAGGTGTTCTTGCCGCGCACGGATTTCGGGGCCCAAGAAACTTGCCGGACCATCGTGGAAACCGAAGTTCTGCGCATGGGCTATTACATCTATGGCTGGCGCCATGTGCCTGTGAATATCGAGGTGCTGGGCGAGAAAGCCAATGCCACCCGCCCGGAGATCGAACAGATCATCATCTCCAATTGCAAAGGCGTGGATGAAGAAACCTTTGAGCGCGAGCTTTATGTGATCCGTCGCCGCATCGAAAAAGCGGCGGCCGAGGCGGCTGTGGCCGGGCTTTATATCTGCTCTCTCTCCTGCCGCTCGATCATCTATAAAGGCATGATGCTGGCCGAGCAGGTGGCAGAGTTCTATCCCGACCTGCTGGACGAGCGTTTTGAAAGCGCTTTTGCCATCTATCACCAGCGCTATTCCACCAACACGTTCCCGCAATGGTGGCTGGCCCAGCCTTTCCGCATGTTGGCTCATAATGGCGAGATCAACACGCTTAAGGGCAATGTGAACTGGATGAAAAGCCACGAGATCCGCATGGCCTCTGGGGCCTTTGGGGATCTGGCAGAAGATATCAAACCGATCATTTCCAGCGGTTCCTCCGACAGTGCGGCCCTAGATGCGGTGTTCGAAGTGCTGGTGCGCGCGGGGCGCAACGCGCCCATGGCGAAAACCATGTTGGTGCCGGAAAGCTGGTCGAAACAGGCCCGGGAATTGCCCCAGGCCTGGCGGGATATGTATTCCTATTGCAACTCGGTGATGGAGCCCTGGGATGGTCCGGCGGCTTTGGCCATGACCGATGGCCGCTGGGTGTGCGGCGGGCTCGACCGCAACGGTCTGCGCCCCATGCGCTATGTGGTGACCGGTGACGGGCTGCTGATCGCGGGCTCCGAGGTTGGCATGGTGCCCACCGAAGAGGATAGCGTGCAGGAAAAAGGCGCGCTTGGTCCGGGGCAGATGATCGCCGTGGATATGAAAGAGGGCGTTCTTTATCATGATGCGGTGATCAAGGATCAGCTTTCCGCCAGCCAGCCTTTTGGCGCGTGGGTGGAAAAGATCCATGACCTGGAAGAAAGCCTCTCTGGTCTTGAGGAAACCGCCCTGTTCTCGGGCGGGGAGCTGCGCAAACGCCAGATCGCTGCGGGCTATTCCATGGAGGATCTCGAACAGATCCTGGCCCCCATGGCCGAGGATGGCAAAGAAGCCATTGCCTCTATGGGCGATGATACGCCTTCGGCGGTTCTGTCCGAGAAATACCGGCCCCTGAGCCATTTCTTCCGTCAGAATTTCAGCCAGGTGACCAACCCGCCCATCGACAGTCTGCGCGAATATCGGGTGATGAGCCTGAAAACGCGCTTTGGCAATCTGAAGAATGTCCTCAACGAGGATAGCAGCCAGACCGAGATTATCACTCTGGACAGCCCGTTCGTGGGCAATGCGCAATTTGCCAAGCTCTGCGAGGCTTTCGCCAGCCCCATGGTAGAGATCGATTGCTGCTTTGACGTAGACGGCGGGCCGGATGCGTTGGGCGAAGGCCTGGCGCGGATCCGGTCTGAGGCTGAGGACGCGGTGCGCTCTGGTGCCGGTCATATCATCCTGACCGACCAACATGCGGGCGAAGACCGGGTGCCGATGCCCATGATCCTGGCCACCAGCGCGGTGCATAGCTGGCTCACGCGCAAAGGGTTGCGGACCTTCTGTTCGCTCAATGTGCGCGCGGCTGAATGTATCGATCCCCATTATTTCGCGGTGCTCATCGGTGCCGGCGCCACGGTGGTGAACGCCTATCTGGCCGAAGACAGCCTGGCCGACCGGATCGAGCGGGGTCTTTTGGACTGCTCCTTGACCGAGGCGGTTGCGCGCTATCGCGCCGCGATTGATGCGGGCCTTCTCAAGATCATGGCGAAAATGGGGATCTCGGTGATTTCCTCTTATCGCGGTGGTCTGAATTTCGAGGCCGTGGGTCTGAGCCGTGCCATGGTGGCGGAATATTTCCCCGGCATGCCCAGCCGAATCTCGGGCATTGGGATCAGCGGCATTCAGCGCAAGCTGGAAGACGTGCACGCCCTTGGCTGGCGCGGCGGCGCGGATGTGCTGCCTATTGGCGGCTTTTACAAAGCGCGCCGTTCGGGCGAGACCCATGCTTGGGAAGCCCAAAGCATGCATATGATGCAGGCCGCGTGTGATCGCGCGTCCTTTGATCTGTGGAAGCAATATAGCGCCAAGATGCGCAGCAACCCGCCGATCCATTTGCGCGATTTGCTGGACATCAAGCCTATGGGCAATCCCGTGCCCATCGAAGAGGTGGAAAGCATCACCGCGATCCGCAAGCGTTTTGTGACCCCGGGCATGAGCCTTGGTGCCCTGAGCCCTGAGGCCCACAAAACCCTGAACGTGGCCATGAACCGGATCGGTGCGAAATCCGATAGCGGCGAAGGCGGCGAAGATCCGGCGCATTTCGTGCCCGAACCCAATGGCGACAATCCTTCGGCCAAGATCAAACAGGTGGCCTCGGGCCGCTTTGGTGTGACCGCGGAATATCTCAACCATTGTGAAGAGCTGGAAATCAAAGTCGCTCAGGGTGCCAAGCCCGGCGAAGGTGGCCAGCTTCCGGGGATGAAGGTCACCGATCTGATCGCGCGGCTGCGTCATTCGACCAAAGGCGTGACCTTGATCTCGCCACCGCCGCATCACGATATCTATTCGATCGAGGATCTGGCCCAGCTCATCTATGACCTGAAACAGATCAACCCACGCTGTAAGGTGACGGTGAAGCTCGTGGCTGCCAGCGGCGTGGGCACCATCGCAGCCGGTGTGGCCAAGGCCGAAGCGGATGTGATCTTGGTCTCGGGCCATAATGGCGGCACCGGGGCCTCGCCTGCGACCTCGATCAAATATGCGGGCCTGCCCTGGGAAATGGGTCTGACCGAGGCGCATCAGGTTCTCACCATGAACAAGCTGCGCGAGCGGGTCACCCTGCGCACCGATGGTGGTTTGCGCACGGGCCGCGATATCGTGATCGCCGCCCTTATGGGGGCCGAGGAATACGGTATCGGCACCGCCGCGCTGATCGCCATGGGCTGCATCATGGTGCGTCAGTGCCAGTCCAACACCTGCCCTGTGGGCGTGTGTACCCAGGACGAAGCCCTGCGCGGTAAGTTCACGGGCAATGCCGATAAGGTCGTTAATCTGATCACCTTCTATGCCCAGGAAGTGCGGGAAATCCTGGCTTCCATGGGTGTGCGCAGCCTCGATGAGATCATCGGCCGTGTGGATCTGCTCAGCCAGGTCAGCCGTGGGTCTTCGCATCTGGATGATCTGGATCTGAACCCGCTGCTGCTCATGGTGGATGGGGCGCGCGAGACCAATTATGATCGCAACAAGCCGCGCAACCCGGTGCTCGACACCTTGGATGCGGAGATCGTCAAAGATGGCGAGCGCTTCTTGCGCGATGGCGAAAAGATGCAGCTGTCTTATGCGGTGCAGAACACGCTGCGCACCATCGGCACGCGCACATCGAGCCATATCGTGCAGGCCTTTGGCATGCGCAATGCGCTGCAACCTGATCACCTGACGGTCAAGCTGACCGGCTCGGCGGGGCAGGCGCTTGGGGCCTTTGCGGCTCCGGGGCTCAAGATCGAAGTATCGGGCGATGCCAATGATTATGTGGGCAAAGGGCTTTCGGGCGGTACCATCGTGGTGCGCCCGCCCATGAGCTCGCCTTTGGTGGCCGCCGATAACGTGATCATTGGCAATACCGTGCTTTATGGGGCGACCGATGGCTATCTCTTTGCGGCGGGCCGCGCGGGCGAGCGTTTCGCAGTGCGTAACTCTGGCGCGAAAGTGGTGGTCGAAGGCTGCGGCTCCAACGGGTGCGAATATATGACCGGCGGCGTTGCCGTGATCCTGGGCGAGTTCGGGGCCAATTTCGGCGCTGGCATGACCGGTGGCATGGCGTATCTTTACGATCCCGAAGGCAATGCGGGCGATCTTCTGAATATGGAGACCTTGGTGACCTGCGCGGTCAGCGATCCCCATTGGGAAGACCAACTCAAAGGCTTGATCGAGCGGCATTTGGAAGAAACTGGCTCGCGCCGCGCCGCTGATATCTTGCAGCATTGGGATCTGGAAAAGACCCATTTCCTTCAGGTTTGCCCAAAAGAGATGCTGGCCCATTTGCCCGCGCCCTTGGGGATCGAGGACACGGCCATCCCTGCGGAGTAAGGCAAAGACACGATGATAAGAATTGGGCCGGGATCTCCCGGCCCTTTTTCTATGGGGAAGGGGGCTTAGCGGATCCTGCGGTAAAGCGGGCGGCCCCAATAAAGTGCCAGAGCCCAGCCCACCAGGAAGCCGCCCAAATGGGCCTGCCAGGCGATCTGCCCTCGCATCAGCGCCATAAAGGCCAGGTTATAGACCAGCAGATAGGCCAAAGGACGGATGATTTCCCAGATCGTCGCCCGGTGAAAGCGCTTGTCGAGATAATCCCAGCAGCTCCAGACACCGAGCAGCCCAAAGAGCGCGCCCGAGGCCCCAACCATGGGCGTGATACCATCCCCGAGCAGAAAAAACGCCCAGGCCCCGCCCAGGGTGGACGCGGTATAGGCGATCAAAAAGCGCGCGCTGCCGATGCGGCGAATGATGACCGTGCCAAAGAGATACAGTGCCAGCATATTCAGCGCGAAATGCACCGGGCCCCCATGCAAAAAAGCATAGGTGAAGAACATCGCTAAAGGCTGGCCGGGATATAGCGGCTCGGAGCCGCGCAAAAGACCGGGATAGAATGCGCCAAGCGAGAAAGCCGCTGGGCGCAGATTAGGACCGAGCCATATCCCTAGATCCGCAGCCACAAGCGCGCCTTCAATCACAGCGCAGGCCAGGATCAAGAGGGTGATCGCCATGGGCAGTTGTCGGGGGGTTGCGGCCCGGCGGCGCGCGGCGGCGCTGCGCCGGCGGGGCTCGGGATCTGGCGCCGGAGCGAGGGGGCTGTTCTGCCCGCTCATTCAGGCAAATAGCGCGGCAGGATCTCGAGCGTGTCGCGCATGAAGGCTTGCAGCCGCGCATCGGCCTCTTCGACGGAGCCCGTCACCGGGGTGATGAAGCGGACCATGGCCCCATCCACGCGGCCACGGGTCCAACCATCAAGAATACCTTGCAGCTTGGCCCGCAGATCGCTGGTCATGCGTTTGCCGCGTTGTTCAAACCAGAAATAGACCAATTGCTGATGATTGCCTTTTTGGATGATGGCGCGGTTGAGCTTGAAACTGCCATAGCTGGTGGTGGCCATGTCCACTTCATAGGGTTTCAGCTCAGAGACTTCCCACCCGGCCACGGGCAAACAGACCTCGGGGGAGTGGATGCCGCCGCCGGTGGATTGATTGTCATAATAGGCAGAGAAAAAGCTCACGGGCGCGGTGGCCTGGCCCGGATCGGTGAAGGTCACGCTGACATAATCATCTGCGCCCAACACTTGGGCCACTTTCGGCTCCAGCGCTTCAAAGGACCCGATGCGCCCGCCAATCTCGCGGGGGAACAGCAAAAAGGGGCTGCGATCTGGGGTGACCAGCCGTGCTTCGGGGGAATTGTACAAAAAGGCAGAGCTTGCTGCAGTGAGCGCGATGGAACAGGCCAAAGCGATGGACCAGGCAAAGCCGAACACCCGGGCGGCTTGGATGCCGAATTTATCCGTGTCCAGATCAATCGCATCAGCCAAGGGCAGGGGGTTTGGGGTCAAGCGTTGCAAGGCCACGGCCAAGCCAAAAAGGATCGCCACGCAGGCGAGGAAGATCACCCAGCCTTCGAAATAATGCAAAAACCCTTCGGCTTGTTCGATCCCATAGCTGTTCACCAAAATACCGATGACGCCAATGCGGAAGGAATTCATCAGCACGGTGATAGGCGCGGCCGAGAGCAACAGCACCGCTTTGTGCCAAAGCGGGCCGCGATAGAGGATCGACATCAGATAAGAGAAGGACAGGATTGGGAAAAGATAGCGCAGCCCAGAACAGGCTTCGGCCACTTGCAGCTTATAAATCCCAAGATCGATGATATTGCCGTCCAAATAGACGGGAATATCGGCCATTTGCACCATCAGCACCCCAAGCTGGGAGGAGATGCCCTGTAGGAAAATCGAGACTTTCCAATACAGCATCTGGGGCAGGGGCAGCATGAAGATCAGATGCAGTACCGGGGCCCAGTGGCTGCGCCCGCGGGTCCAGCCAAAGCCCAAGATCACCACGCCGAAAACCCAGATGATCATGCCATAGGTCACGATATCGGGAATATGTACGAGATTGCCCACAAGCGCGATCATCAGTGCCGCGGCGATGATGATCACACCGGGCAGGCGGTTTTGCGGCGCGCTTGGCTCAAACGGTGGCGCCCGGCGCAATTCTCGCAAAAATAGGAAGAGCGAGATCAGAGGAATCAGCGGCCCATGGCTGTATTCCGGGGTGCTCCAGGCTTGGCCAAGGGAGATAAAGCCCATCCAGAACAGTGGCAGGGACACCCCGACCAGAAGCAGCAGGCCCACAAACCCTAGGATATCGATACGTCCAAAGGGTTTGCTTAAACTTACATTTGCTTGCGGCGCCGCCGCGCTTTGGCTTTCCAGAGCGGATTTCACGGGACGAATACTCCTGACCTAGGCACGCAAAATAAATAGCACGCTGCCAGGACTATACCCAATCACTTAAGCGATGGTTCTCAAAGGGGCAGAGCAGTTTAACGGTGCCAGCCTGCCCCCAGAGGCTTTAGCGCGGCGCGCCGATTTGAAGATCCCGCACAATCGATGCAAAGATCGCATTGGAATTGGCTTCATCACCATTATTGGCTTCACGATAGCGGTGACGATACCCGATGTCGAAATCCCATTCATCGGTCAGCGCTTTGCGCATGCTGGCGGTGACGTTCAGCCGGCGGGTTTCGCGGTTTTCCGAGATCTCACGGAACCGTCGCCCCGCCTGCAAATTCAACACAAAGCTCAGATCCGACAGCAGATCTTGCTCATAGGTCAGGCTCAAGCGGGTGAAGATCGAATCAAAGCCTTGATCATCGGTGCTGGCGTCTTGAGAGAGGCTCGCGGCGATCAAAGAGCGGGGCATTTCATGATTAATGAACAAGCTGCCAATGGGGCGCACATCATTGGTGAACTCGCTCGCGGTGACCCCTAGAGTGCCGCCATAGCTCGTGGTGCCGCGTTCATAGGTGCGCCCAATGCGCAGCCGATCACGTTGACCATTTTCGTCAATATTGCTGGAATAGTTTAAGCTAACCGCGCCATTGGGCAATTCGCGGGCCAGACCGATGGAGCCCACAACGCCTTCTTCGGTATCTGTCCGATCAAGGGCCTGACGCTCCGTATCCACATGGCTGTAACCGATGCGCAGGTTGAGCGCGGTGACCTCGTCGATCGCGATGTTCAACCCTGTGGCGACAGTCGAGCGCCGACGCAGGGTTTGGGGGGCGTCATCTGTATCGCGATAATCATAGCCTAATTCCAGCGCTGCGCGCATGGTGCGCGTGATATCAAACAGCATCGACGCTGCCGCGTTGAACTCATCGCGGTCGTTCAAATCGTTTTGGTCTACGAGATCATAATAGCGCCGTTGCGCCGCCCCGAGACGATAGGCGAAGGAAAAGGGCGCGTCTTCGTTGATGACCCCAGAAAGCCGGGCGTAAAGATTGCGGCGGCTACCTTCCCCGCGCAGATCGTCAAATTCCAGCTCATTCAGACCGCCCGCGTTTTCCAGCGCGTCAAGAAAGGCGATATCCACCTCGCGGGCACCAGCACTGAACCGTAGGGCATCATCGCCCACTTCGCGGTTATAGGTCAAATCAACCCGAGGGTCGTCAAACCGCCAGGTGTCTTCTTGGTTGGGAATGTCCTGAAGACGGACATGCCCCGAAAGATCCATCGTGAAGTCCGACACGCGCGTGCCGGCGCGTTGACCGATCCCAAAGGTGTTAATCCAGGCTCGCGCATCGCCGCCGGTATTTTCGGACAAATCGATATTGTCGTCGAACAGGGCTTCGCTGCGGAACCGGTAATCCCAATTGGGCTGGCTTGCAGCCTGCTGGGCATAGGTGGGGCAGGCCATTGCCAGACCCGCCAGGATCGGGGCGACGGATTTTAGGAAAGCTCGGGGCATGGAAATGTCTAAGCCTTACTCAAAGAGCCGACGTTCTGGGATCAAGATGACATCGCCTTCGCGCAACACGGTGCTGCCAGTGGTGGCGGCGCCGCGAGAGGCGGAGCGATAATCAAAGGTGTAGACCTTTTCTTGGCCGCCGCTGCCTGCACGGCGCAGCTGAATACGCTTGGTGGCCGCGAATTCGGTAAAGCCGCCTGCGCTGGCAAGGGCCTGAAGCAGGGTGGTGCCGCTGGGCAAAATCTGACGACCCGGCGCGCGTACTTCACCGATGAAGTATACGGTGACTTCACGCTTGTTGGCGCGGGGCACGCTGGGCTGCGAGATGCTGTCAAGAGCCACAAACACAGTCGGTTGGGTGGCAAAGGTCGGACCCAAAGCCGAGGTCAGCGCGTTTTGCAGCTGAGACACAGTGCGGCCTTCGGCTTGCAGCGTGCCCGCAAAGGGAAAGGAGATATTGCCATCGGGCAAAACCGATACACGGCGATTGAGGCTTTCATCCTCAAGGACTTCTACGGTCAGCACATCGCCTGGTTGAAGCTGATATTGCTGCGCAAAGGCCGCAGTCGCGAGAAAGAAAGAAATTATCGTGATGATGATGCGCATGAAGAGCCGCCTTATTCCTTCGTCATACCCTCAAGGAAGACATGGCGATGACGTTAGGGCGTTTGTCGGCGGTTGCGTACTGTGAAACAGGCGAACCACTACATTTCTGCTCAAAACGTCATAGCTTTGCAACACTGCGGCGCTTGAGGGTGTCAGCGCCGCAAGGTTGAATCGGGTTATTGGATAGATGCGGGCGCGTTGGTGGCCTCATCGGGGTTGCTTGGGGTTGCGGCGGGCGCGCTTTGGGCAGGCGATTCGCCTGTCCCATCTTTGAGCCCTTGCAAACGCGCCAATTCTGCCTTGGCATCCAATGCCTGGGGAAGATCGCTGTCTTTCCAGATTTCCAAAGCTTTGCGGAATTGCTTCACCGCTGCGTCGGTTTCCCTAAGGGCGGCATAGGTTTTGCCCAGATGATATTGCACAAGCGGGTCTTGAGGCAGGCCTTGCGCCGCGGTTTTCAGATATTCCTCCGCCTCTGAATAATTGCCCATGCGATAGGCGATCCAGCCATAGGTGTCACGGAAGGCAGGCAATTCGCTGCCCCGCAGACGCCGAGCGATGACATAGGCGCGCTCAAGGCTGGCGGTGTCATCGCGATGGGTGGTGATCAGGCTGGCGAGGTTATTGGCGACCACGCTTGAGGAGGAGTTCTCCGCATACATGGTCTCGTAGATCTCGATGGCTTCATCCACATTGCCTTTGCGCTCGGCGATACTGGCCTGCATCCAGCGCAGATTGGTGGATTGCGGCATATGACCGAGCGCCTCTTGCAACAGCGCTTCGCCCTGTTCGATCGCATCCGGCGCGTCGCTGCGCATGGTGGTGATGATCAAGGCGCGCCAGACAAGCTCGCTATTGGGTTCGCGCTCCACCAGATCCTGATACACCGCTTTGGCGCCATCATTATCCCCTTCAACCGAAAGCAGAGCGGCGTGAACGAACAGCAGCCCGGTTTCAGCTTTGGTGCCAGCCGCTTTGGCGCGGGCTTCGTCCACATAGCGCCGCGCGGCATCGAAATCGCCTTTCGACAGATGGGTGCGCACAATCGCAGCATGGGCCCCAAGGCCGCCGCTGCCATCATCGATAAGCGTATGCAGCAATTCGATCGTCTCATCGGGACGCTGCGTGCGGCTATACAAAGCGGTCTGCAAACCAGCGGCCGCGGCTTTGGCTTCGGCGTTATCTTCAAGCGTTTGCAGGGTTTTGATCACCTGCTCGGTGCGTGGAATATCGTCGAGGGCAAGATACACTTCTCCCAAAGACAGCAAGAGCGTGGTGTCTTTGGGGTGGTTGCGCAGCCCGCGCAGCAACACATCCTCGGCCGGGCGCAGCTTGTCGCGAGAGGCGAGGAAACGCGCGTAACGCTGGCTTTCGGCCGGGGCATAGCCCGATGAGGTCGCGGCCAACAGCAGGGTCTCCCCCATCAGATCGCGATTGCCGTCCCGTTCATAGGCCGCGGCGAGCATATTGATCGCCGGGATATTTTCCGGGCTTTGATCCAGCGCGGTGCGCAATTGCAAAATTGCGTCACGGACTTGATCCTCTTCGATCAGCCAGCCCGCATTCATCACCAGGGCATCCACATGGCGGGCTTCCTCGGCCAGCACATCGCGCACAGTGGTTTTGGCCTGATCGGTATTCCCATTTGCCAGATACATACGCGCCAGGGAGATCTGAAGATCTCGCCGTGACGGGCTAGGCTCTGACGTGCTGATCAATTGCTCCACATGGGCGATGACGGGCTCGCGCGCGCCTTGTTCAAACTGGATGGCGGCCTTGCGCCGCTCAAAGGGCAGGGGGTCTTCGGCGGTGGCGATCAACTGGTCCAGTTCCGCCAATGCGGCGTCAGGGCCGCGCAGCTCTTGGAGAAATTGCACCAAGGTGAATTCGGCAGAGGTATCGCCGTCCCCGGCGACAACCAAGCTGCGCAGATAGGTTTCGGCACCGGTCACATCCCCGTTAGATAGGAACCAACGGATCAAGCTTGCCCGGTAATCGCTGTTCTCGGGAAAACGTTGGGTGAGAACTTTCAGATGGGCGCCGACCTCATCGCTTTGCTGGGTCTGGGCAAGCAGCCCGAGCTTCAGGCGGTTCAGTTCCGGATCTAGGGGCGCGATTTCCAAAGCCACATCCACCGCAGCCAAGGCCTCATAGGGTTTGGCATCGCGCACCAGATTGTCGATGATCAGGCGGTGTGACACCAAACTATCGGGCGCGGCCTCAATCTGAGCGACGGCTTTCTGGGCCAGAGCGCGGCGGGCGACATCATCTTCGTCGTCAAGCGCGTCGCGATAATCAAGCGCCAAACGCAGGGCGCGCATATCAATGCCCTCTTCCCCCAGCCGTTCAGCGGCAGCAACATGGCGTTCCACATTGCGCCAATCTTGGCTTGCTGAGGCAAGTTTGGCCAATTGCACATGGGCAGGGGCGTGTTCGGGATATTGCTCTGCCACCAGTAGGAAATGGCGATAGGCCTCTGCGTCAGAGCCGATTTCTAAAGATTGATTGGCATAGAGCATCCGCGCATCGCGGTGATAGCCATCAAGATCAAAAATATTCTTGAGAACGAGCCGTGCTTTTTCCGGTTCGCCCGCGACGGCCAGTTCTTGCGCCTCGGAATACAGGCGCGCGACCTTATCATCGACGCTTTCGCAGCCGACAAGTAGAATAAATGCAAAGAGACCGGCGATTGCCGGTGTGTAACGCGTAGCCATGGGGCCTCCCGGTCGGTGTCTACTTCGACACTTATGGAGGTCTCCTTAATACCTGGTGACTGCTGGGAAAAGGGACGCGCTGCGTGAAGGCAAAATTGTTAACGCAGATATTGCGGCGCTGCTTAAGATCCGGTGCCTTTTGCCATGACCGAAATGGTGCGCATGATAACTCCAAAATCGGTCCGCAGGCTCATGCGGTTGAAATAGCTGCGGTCAAAATGGGCGCGGGCGGCAAAGGTGGTGTCGTTGCGGCTGGAGATCTGCCAAAAGCCGGTCACCCCTGGGCGCATCTTGAAATAGGCCTGGCCAGGATAGAGCTGGCGCTGCGATGGCATCATCGGCCGCGGGCCGACGACGCTCATATCCCCAACGAACACATTCCAAAACTGGGGCAGCTCATCGAGGGACAGTTTGCGAATGATCTTGCCAATTGGGGTGATTCGCGGGTCATTGGTGAGCTTCTGATAGGTGTGCCATTCCTTCTTGGCCTCGGCGTTTTTCTCCAGATAGGCCGTTAGCTCTTCATCGGCATTCACAACCATGGAGCGCAGTTTGACCATATTGAAAAGAGTGCCGTTCAGCCCCACCCGGCGCTGGAAATAAAAGGGCTTATGCCCGTCCAGAGCAACAATCGCGGCGATGCACAGCACCACCAGCGCAACGGGCAGACCAATGATCAAGACAAAGAGCAAGTCAAAGGCACGTTTGTTGAAGCGTCCATAAGCGGGCAGCGGCTTGTCCGTTTTCGAAACTTTTTCAACAATCTCGGAAGATTCCGGGAAATGGACGGTCAAACTTATCACCCCGCATGCTTACTCGGCCGCACAACGCATCACGTTGAACGTTTGCCACATCAATGACTACCACAAAGGTAAAGTTTCAGGCAATATTTCTGCCAATTTGGCTTAATCTAATTGGGTGAAACAGCGCTGATACCGCCTTGGTGCAAAAACAGCGCGTTTAAAGGCAGTTAATTATACAGGGTGGAGCGGGTGAGCTGCGACAGACTTGTCGCTTTTTTGCAACGCTGCATCCGTTGCCTGGGTGGAAAAAGCTTCAAATAATATTATCTAAACTTGTGAAATCGGAACCATGCCCGCATTGGGCCGATTAGAGCCTCTGCTCCTGCTTGCATGGCAAGATTTTGCGACCTATGGATGCGCGCACAACTTTCAGGTTTCTTAAGGATATGAGCGCATGTAGCTTGTGCTCAGTTGGTAGCTTTGACCCCGTGTAGGTGCCGCGCATCGCGTCGCGCGACGAGTAAGGAATAAGATGAACGGAACCGGCCCGGTCGACATCTATAACGCGCATTTCGGTTTTCGAGAGCGTCCGTTTTCATTGGTGCCTGACCCCGAATTTTTGTACTGGTCTGAGAGCCACCGCATGGCGTTTACCATGTTGGAATATGGCGTTGTGACCCGTGCGCCGATCACTTTGATCACCGGCGAGGTTGGGGCCGGCAAGACCACTTTGCTGCAATATTTGCTGCGCTCGATCACCGATGATGTGGTGATTGGTCTGATTTCCAATGCCCAAGGGGGCCGGGGCGAGCTGTTGCAATGGGTGCTGCATGCCCTTGGCGTCGAATTTTCTGAAGACGCCTCCTATGTGAATATGTTCCAGAAATTGCAGGACTATTTGCTTGAGGTCTACGCTTCCGGGCGGCGGGTGATCTTGATCTTTGATGAGGCGCAAAACCTCACGGTCGAAACCCTGGAAGAGCTGCGCATGCTCACCAATATCAACTCGAACAAAGACGAGTTGTTACAATTGGTGTTGGTGGGGCAGCCCGAGCTGCGCAACCTGATTTCCACGCCGCAATTGCGCCAGTTTGTTCAGCGTGTGGGGGCAAGCTTTCATATCTCGGCCATGTCCGACGAGAATGTCGTGGAATATGTGCGCCATCGTTTGATGGTTGCCGGGGGCCAAGGCACAGAGATCACCGAAGGCGCGGCCCGGTTGGTGCATTCACAAACCGGGGGTATCCCTCGCTTGGTCAATCAGCTATGCGATCTTTCCCTAGTATATGCCTTTTCTGCCGATAAGCCGGTGGTCACAGAAGAGGTCGTTCAATCAGTGCTTGCCGATGGGGTATTTTTCGGCGGGACAGCGTTAACGGAGACAGCCAGCGATGAACGTTGATTTCGCCTATTACTGGAGCATTTTCTGGAGGCGGTTTCCCTATTTCATTGTGGTGGCCTCTCTGCTGACATCAATCGGATTGATCGTGGCGATGTTGCTGCCCCCGGAATATGAGGCGCGGGCGACATTGCTGGTGGAAAGCGCGAAGATCCCCGAGCAATTGGCGGCCTCTACCGTGCGTACCGAAGCCACTGAGCAGCTTCAGATCATCGAGCGGCGCTTGATGACCCGCGAAAATCTGGTGGAGACCGCCCAGCGTTTGGGCGTGGTTGACCGCAAAGAGGGGGAGCCCTTTTTGGTCTCGCAAGTCGTGGAAGATATGCGCTCGCGTACCACGTTTTCGGCCACCACCTCGCGCAGCAACCGCCGTGGGCCGCAAAACGCAACATTGGTGACAATTGGCTTTCGGGCTGAGGATGCGCGCACCGCCGCGCGGGTGGCCAATGAATTCGTAACGCTGGTGCTACAAGAGAACGTAGAAATGCGGACCGCCGTGGCTGGCGAAACCCTGCAATTCTTTGAGCAAGAGGTGGAACGGCTGAGCGGTGAGCTGGATATCCAGTCTGCCGAGATCGTGCGCTTTAAGAACTCTGTCGGCCGCGCGCTGCCCGATAGCCAGGATTACCTGACCGGCCGCCAAGGTCTGTTGCAGAGCCGTTTGGCGCAGATCGAACGGGACGTGGCCGAGATCGAGGAGCAGAAAAAACGCATTCTCGCTCTGTTTGAACAGGCGCAATTTCAACCGGATCCGCAAAACGCCTCACCGCAGGAACGCGCTTTGATTGAAGCCCGCGATGCGTTGGATTCGGCGCTGCTGGTATATTCGGAAACCAGCCCGCGGGTGCGCTTGCTGAAAGCGCGGATCGCGCAGCTGGAAAAGCGGGTGCAGGCGGAAAAGCTAGGCATCTCGGCCAACACCGCAGATCCGAAATCGGCGCAACAAGTTTTGGTCGATGCGCAGATCGCTGAATTGGATGTGCGTTCCGAGACCCTGAATAGCGAAGCCAATAAGCTGATCGCGGAGATCGATGAGATTGAGGAAACCTTGGGCCAGATCGCGGGCAATGGCCTGACCTTGCGCACCTTGGAGCGCGAGCTTGAAAGCACTCAGCGCCAGCATAGCGAAGCGGTGGACCGTTTGGCCAAAGCCGCCACTGGTGAGCGGATCGAATTGCTGTCCAAAGGGCAGCGGATCACCGTGATCGAACAGGCCACCCCGCCGGATTACCCGTCCAAGCCGAACCGGCCTTTGATCGCTGGTGCTGGCGCTGCTGTTGGGATTTTGCTTGGCCTTGGGGTGGTGCTGTTGCTCGAATTGCTCAACCGCTCGATCCGGCGCCCTTCTGAGATCGTGGACCGTTTGGGCATCACGCCCATCGCAGTTCTGCCTTATTTGCGCACAGATACCGAGGCAGCATGGCGGCGAACTGTGCTGATCTTGATCGTTTGCGGTTTGATGCTGGTGCTGCCATTGTCGATCTATTTCATCCATAGCCTACTGGTGCCGTTGGATGGTTTCGCCAATGGGTTTTTGAAGAATTTTGGCCTGGCTCTGCCCGGCGGCGGTGTGAACTAAGGCGCGGTCGAAGGAGACGCTCATGGAACGGCTACAAGAAGCGCTTAAACGGGCCCGTGAACAACGCGAAGAATTGGGGGCAGGCGCGCCGCCTGCGACCGGTGATGCAGCCCAAGCAGATGCGCCCGCTCAGGCACAACGGCAGAGCTCGGCACACCATGGCCAAGATCCTTGGGAAGCGGTGCCGGAATTTGCCCCGATCCCGCGGATCATGCGCAAGAACCGGTTGATTTCCTATTTCGGTGGGCCAGAAGCCTCGCCCTATGACATCATGCGCACCAAGATCGTGCAATTGGCCAAAGCCAAAGAAGCCAAGCGCATTATCGTCACCTCACCTTCGCCGGGATGCGGTAAAACCACCACCACGGCCAATCTGGCCTTTAGCTTGGCGCGGCAAGCGGATCTGCGCACCCTGGTGCTCGATATCGATTTCCGTCGGCCCAATCTGGGCAAAGTGTTGGGCATTCAGGAGCCGCATCAATTTTCCGAGGCTTTGGCCAATGAAAGTGATCCGGCCGAACATATGGTGCGCATCGGCTCTAATCTGTTGATTGCCACCAATGCCGAACCTGCGGCCAACCCGTCTGAGTTGCTGCAATCGCAAGTGGCGCAAGAAACCCTGGCGGAGCTTGAGCGCCGTTTTGAGCCTGATTTGGTGCTGTTTGATGCGCTGCCGGTGCTGACCAGCGATGACACGATCGGTTTTGTCGAACATTGCGACGCGGCCTTGATCGTGGCAGCGGCAGAGCAAAACTCCATGGAAGAGCTTGATGTGACCGAAGCGGAAATCGCCGCGGTCTCTACAGTGCTTGGGGTGGTTTTGAACAAATGCCGCTATGCGGGCAATAATTACGAATATTATTGACGCGGACCGGGCCTTATACGGCGCATAGATATTAAACCTCGGGCAAGCCCCGGGGTTTTTTCGTTTCTGCAGATCCTTTGATCTGCTTGGCCATGTGTCGGCATTTCTTAGAATCTGAGGGAAATGCTGTTCATTTCGATGCTTGGCGACAAGGAATTCTTGAGCATACCGGTGCCAGATAGCGCAACTGAGGGGCGCATTTACATCAGAACTTCGCCGGCCACACCGGCGGCCACAAAGGTTCGAGGAGGATGACCGGGGCGTGTGACCGGGCGGAATGACGGGGGCTGTGGTGGCTGTCTATCTATTGACCCATGAAGAGAATATCCGATTGGATCAGAGCCAATTGGTGCAGCTTTACCGCGATTGCGGTGAAGAACGGGCTGAACAGGCCTTGGCCGATGCGATCGAGAATATCGCGGTTATTCTGATGCGCCTGGAGCGGCTCGGCCCCCATGGATCGCTTACCGAGATTGCAGATTTGGCAACCCAACTGGCCAGCTATGCGCGCTGTTGCGGCATGGTTGATTTGGCTCGGGTCTCTGAACATGTGAAAAACGCAGCAGCGCAGATTGATCTAGCTGCGCTTGGGGCGACGCTGGCGCGGCTTGGGCGCATCGGGGATCATTCCATGGCGGCGATTTGGGCGCCCAATGATGCCACAGTGTGATTTCGGGCTTTCGCCCATGGTGTCTTGGCGGCGAAGCGCCTAGGATTTGATCCTGAACCCCGCGCTTGCGCGCGATGCCTATTCAGGACGTCCGATGATGCCAGTTTTTGCGCCCGTCACCGAGGCTGCGCTTCCCCTATTTCTTTTGCAATCTGAGAATTATGAGGCCTGGCTTCAGGACCAGCCCGAGCCTTGGCGCGCCTGGCTCGCGAGCACGGGTTTCAAAGCCGCATCCGGACAGCTGTGTTTGCTTCCCGGCGCAGATGGCAATTTGGCTGGCGCGGCCTTTGGTTTGGGCGGGGCTTCAGCGCAGGCGCGCGGGCGGTTTTTGGCAGCGCAAGCCCGGGCGGCTTTGCCCGCGGGCACCTGGCGCATCACAACCGAGCTCGCGCCGCAAGCGGCCAGTGAGGCCGCGCTTGGCTGGTTGCTCGCGGGCTATCAATTTGATCGGTATAAATCCGCAAGCCCCAACGAGGTTCTGCTTTGCGCCCCTGATGGCGTGGATGCGGCGCGGATCGAACGCATCGCCGCGGCGGAGTTTCGCATCCGTGATCTGATCAACACCCCGGCTTCGGATATGGGGCCGGCCGAGCTTGAAGACGCTGTGCGCCATATGGGCGAGGGCTATGGGGCGCGTTGCTCGGTCATCTCTGGTGCGGAACTGGCCGAGGGCTTTCCTTTGATCCATACGGTGGGGCGGGCCTCGCCCCGCGCGCCGCGATTGATCGATCTGCGTTGGGGTAGCCAAGGCCCGCGCCTGACCTTGGTGGGCAAGGGCGTGTGTTTCGACACGGGCGGGCTTAATCTCAAGCCGGGCGGCTCGATGGGGCTGATGAAAAAGGATATGGGCGGGGCGGCCAATGCGGCAGGGCTGGCCCAGATGATCATGAGCCAGGGTTTGCCCGTGCAATTGCGCCTGTTGGTGCCTGCGGTGGAAAATGCCGTCGGCGGCGCGGCGTTCCGGCCCCAAGATGTGCTGACCTCTCGCGCCGGGCTGACGGTTGAGGTCAATAACACTGATGCAGAAGGGCGCTTGGTGCTGGCAGATGCTTTGGCCTTGGCCGGTGAGGAAACCCCCGATCTATTGATCTCATTGGCCACGCTTACCGGCGCGGCGCGGGTGGCGGTGGGCCCCGATATCGCGCCGTTTTTCACCGATGACGAGGGGTTTGCCTCTGCCCTGTCCGCCGCCGCCCAAGCGGTGCGCGACCCGGTTTGGCGGCTGCCATTCCATCCGGCCTATGAAAACATGATCGAGCCAGGGATTGCGGATTTGGACAATGCGCCGTCGGGGGGCTTTGCCGGCGCGATCACCGCGGCCTTGTTCCTGCGCCGCTTTGCGGGCCAAGCGCAGCGCTATGCCCATTTCGATATTTACGGCTGGCAGCCAAGCGCGGCACCGGCACGCCCCAAAGGCGGGGTGGGCCAAGGGGTGCGGGCGATTTTCGAAGCACTGCCCCGCATGCTTGATCTACCGGGTTGAGGCAGCCTAACTGACAGCAACAAGGCACAGGCAGGCCCATGGCTAAATCATTTCTCAAACATCGCCACCCGCTGCAAATCAGCAGCGCTGTGGCGGATTTGCTTGACCATCCCGAAGGGGCGCGGGCCCGCCAGCTTGTTTATGGGGAATTGGTGGTGCCGCTGGATGAGATGCGTGACCATGTGCTCGCGAAAGCCGAACGTGATGGGTATGTGGGCTATATTCCGCGCCGGGATCTGAGCGAAGCGGTGGAAGCCACCCATCGGGTGATCGGCCTGGCCACCCATCTGTATCGCGAGCCTGATTTCAAATCCCCTGATGTGATGAGCCTGTCTTTCGGCTCTTACCTGAATGTCACCGGTGATCAGGGGCGGTTTTATCAGACCCATACGGGGCATTTCGTGCCCAAACAGCATGTGGCGCGGGCCAGTTTGAAATTTGATGATCCCGCCGCCGTGGCAGAGCTGTTCCTAGGCACGCCCTATCTTTGGGGCGGCAATAGCCGTTTGGGGCTGGATTGCTCGGGCCTGGTGCAAGCGGCGTGCTTGGCCTGCGGCATTGCTTGCCCAGGTGATAGCGGCGATCAGGCGCGGGATGTGGGCTTTGCCTTGGATCCGGGAACGCCCTTGCGGCGCAGTGATCTGATCTTTTGGGAAGGTCATGTGGCCATGATGGTCAATGACACTTTGATGATCCATGCCAATGCCCATCATATGGCGACGGTGTTCGAGCCTTTGGCCGAGGCCGCAGAACGGATCGAAGCGGCGGGTGATGGGGCGATCAAAACCCGCCGGCGGCCCGTCTTGGCCAAGTCCCGACGCGTACGGGCAAGCGTTTAACGCACAGCGCGGATCAGTTTGCGCTCGAGCACCCGCAGCACCGTGGGCAAATCTTGCCCCCGTTTCAGGATCTGCCCTTCCATGGCGATGATGCTATATTGCCCCTGGCGGTTGCGCAGGGCCGGGGTTTTCTCAATGCGGTAAAGCGGCGTTTCCGCAGTGCGCCGAAACACCGCGAACACTGCCCGGTCGCGCAAGCAGGAAATCCCATAATCGCGCCATTCCCCGGCGGCCACCATGCGCCCATAAAGCGACAAGATCGCCCCAAGTTCGCGCCGGTCAAAAGACACCTGATCTGGAATGGGTCGGGGAAAGGGGACTGGGGGCGTTGAGCTCATATCCCAGACTGCGCTTGCCCGTGTCGCAAAATCAAGCGCTTCGACGCATTCATCCGGCGCCGCTTGAGGAATTTCCATTAGATGCAATTGGTTTGGGCTGTACCCTTCACGGCATGAGCACGAACACAGTTTCGCCACGAGAAGATCCCGAAATGGCCCAAGAGCGGCCCCGCTCCTGCCTTAAGGTGACGCCATACAGCCGTTCTAGCGAGACCACCGGATCCGGCGGCCAGTTTAATAGCCCCCACATGGGTCTGTCGGGTCCGGTGCGCGTTTTGCCCCCAAGGGCCCTTTGCGACGCGGGTTTTGCGTTAGCCGCAGAACACTCGGCCCACGGTGTCTTCACGGGTTGTGGTAAAGGTCAGCCGGTTGGGATCGTAATCGCGGGTCACAAAAGAATCGGCAGGTAATACCCGCAAATTCGGGCCCAGCGTGAGGCTGTTCACCACGGTGATCGGCTCTCCGATCAGATCCTGGTAAAGTGCTGCATTGCAAGACCCATCCGAGACCGGTGCGCGCTGCGCGCTTTGTGCATTGGCGGATTCAAGCCCGACGGTCTCTGGCGGCGGTCCGCAAGAGGCCAGTACCAATGCCGCACCGATCAGCAAGAGAGAAAAACGCATAGGGCACCTCCAACAAGCCTGATCTAGCCTTGCTCTGCCCGGTGACGCAACCGTGCAAGCAAAGGTCGCCTTTGGCCGTTGCCTTTGCGACAAGATAGGCACAGGCTTTGCTGGGAAAATCTGGAGATCACGCCATGAGAACACGCGCAGCCGTCGCCACCGCCGCAGGAAAACCGCTCGAGGTGATGGAGGTCAATCTTGAAGGCCCCCGCGCCGGTGAGGTGTTGGTCGAGATCAAAGCCACAGGGATCTGTCACACGGACGAATTCACCCTGTCTGGGGCCGATCCCGAAGGGCTTTTCCCAGCGATTTTGGGCCATGAAGGCGCCGGCGTGGTGCTGGAAGTGGGCGAAGGCGTCACCAGCCTAAAGCCTGGCGATCATGTGATCCCCCTATACACCCCGGAATGCCGGGAATGCGAATACTGCTTAAACCCGAAGACCAATCTTTGCCAGAAAATCCGTGGCACCCAAGGCCAAGGTCTGATGCCTGACGGCACGTCGCGGTTCTCCACCCTCGATGGGGAGCCGATCCTACATTACATGGGCTGCTCCACCTTTGCCAATCACACGGTGTTGCCGGAAATCGCCCTGGCCAAAGTGCGCAAAGATGCGCCTTTTGAACAGATTTGCTATATCGGTTGTGGCGTGACCACGGGGATTGGCGCGGTGATCAACACCGCTAAGGCCGAACCTGGTTGTCGGGCGATTGTCTTTGGTTTGGGCGGGATCGGCTTGAATGTCATTCAGGGCCTGCGCCTGATCGGTGCCTCGCAGATTGTTGGGGTGGATTTGAACCCTGGCAAGGTAGAGATGGCCAAAGCCTTTGGCATGACCGATTTCGTCAACCCCGCCGAGGTTGAGGGCGATTTGGTGCCTTACCTGGTGGATCTGACCAAAGGCGGCGCGGATTACACTTTCGATGCCACAGGCAATACCGATGTCATGCGCACAGCGCTCGAATCCGCCCATAAGGGCTGGGGCGAAAGCATCATCATCGGTGTGGCCGCCGCCGGGGCCGAAATCTCCACCCGTCCTTTCCAGCTGGTCACGGGCCGGGTTTGGCGCGGCACAGCCTTTGGCGGGGCCCGTGGACGCACCGATGTTCCCAAGATCGTCGATTGGTATATGGATGGGAAAATCGAGATCGATCCCATGATCACGCATAAGTTGAGCCTGGATAATATCAATGAAGGGTTCGACCTGATGCATGCGGGCAAATCCATCCGTTCGGTGGTGGTCTATTAATCCACGAAAACCCGCCGGAAGAGCGTAATTTTATCTTATCCGCGGCAATAATACGGGAGGCTCGCTGCGTTGAGCCTCCTATTTTGGAACGCGCTGCATGGTATTTGCCGCCGCGTTATTCTGGACTTGGATAAAGCTCTCCGCAAAAGCATATCTATTATTCCGCGAGCGATGGCATGAGTTTTGCCAGGATCCTTCCCGCTGCGGAAGATTGGGAGGAGCCGCCCAAGCGGCGTAATATTTGCCTTTTGTGCCGCCTTTGCCGCTAGGGCAGAGACGCCAGTTTTCTATAGACGTGTCGCAGCGTCGTTGTTGCGCTGTGCCTGGCCTTTTCCCAAGAACCGTAAGGAGACTTGACTTGGGCCAGGGGAGGAGCGCCATGACAGCCTTCACATCGATTGAAGCGAGCCAAATGCTGCAGGCAGAAATGCCTTGGGAAAACCGTGACGTGCCAAGTTCGGTTTACGAGGCGCTGAGCCGCACCAAGCAAAAGCATGGCGACAAGCCTGCGATCAGCTTTCAGATCACCTCTGAGCCCAAATCCAAAGCCAAGACCCTGAGCTGGAACGACTTCCACGGCCAGGTTACCCAGGCGGCGAACCTGTTCCGGTCTTTGGGTGTGGGCGATGATGATGTGGTCGCGTTTTTGCTGCCTAACAGCAATGAAACCACTGTGACTTTGATCGGTGGCATGACCGCCGGGATCGTGAACCCGATCAACCCGCTGCTCGATGTGGAGCAGATCGCCGGGATCTTGAACGAGACCAAAGCCAAGGTTTTGGTAACGCTGAAAGCTTTCCCCAAATCGGATGTGGCTGAGAAAGCCGCCGAGGCCGTGCGCTTTGCCCCTTCGGTGAAAACGATCCTCGAGATTGACCTGCTGCACTATCTCTCCCCGCCGAAATCCTGGATCGTGCCGCTGGTGCGCCCCAAGGTCGAAGTGCATCACCACGCCAAAGTTCTGAGCTTTCGCCGCGAGCTGCTCAAACAGCCCAGTGATAAGCTGACTTTTGCGGAGCCTCAGGGCGACAATATCTCGGCATATTTCCATACGGGCGGCACCACCGGCACACCGAAAGTGGCGCAGCATAAGCAATCGGGCATGATCTATAATGGTTGGCTCGGCAGTGAGCTCATCTTCAACGAAAAAGATGTGATGATCTGCCCGCTGCCCATGTTCCATGTGTTTGCCTGCTATCCGATCATGATGTCGGCGATCTTCTCGGGGGCTCATGTGGTCTTCCCGACCCCGTCGGGCTATCGCGGCGATGGGGTGTTCGACAATTTCTGGAAATTGATCGAGCGTTGGAATGTGACCTTCTTGATCACCGTGCCCACCGCGCTGTCGGCGCTGATGCAGCGCCCGGTGGATGCGGATGTGTCCAGCTTGAAAACCGCGCTGTCGGGATCTGCGGCTTTGCCCGTAGAGCTTTATAACCGTTTCCAAGAAGCCACCGGCGTGGCCATCGCCGAGGGCTACGGTATGACCGAGGCCACTTGCCTGGTGTCCTGTAACCCGATTGAGGGTGGCTTGAAAAAGGTTGGCTCGGTGGGCATCCCGCTGCCTTACACCGATGTGCGCATCCTGCATTGCGAGTCTGACGGCTCTATCTCTTATGAATGCGGCACCGATGAAGTGGGCGAGATCTGTATCTCTAACCCGGGCGTGTTCAACGGTTCCACCTATACCGAAGAAGGCAAAAACCTGGGCCTTTATGCAGATCGCAACTATCTGCGCACCGGGGATTTGGGCCGGGTTGACGAAGATGGCTATCTTTGGATCACTGGGCGTCAGAAAGACCTGATCATCCGCGGCGGTCACAATATCGACCCTGCCGAGATCGAAGAAGCCCTGATGGGTCACCCCAAAGTGGCGATGGTGGCGGCCATCGGTCAGCCTGACCAAGTGGCGGGCGAATTGCCTTGCGCTTATGTGGAGCTGGTCGAAGGGGCCGAGGTGACGGTTGCAGATCTGGTGGAATTTGGCCGCGAGCGTATCCACGAACGCGCCGCTGTGCCGAAACATCTGGAGATCTTGGACGAGCTGCCCAAAACCGGCGTTGGCAAAGTCTTCAAGCCCGATCTGCGCAAAATGGCCACCAAGCGGGTCTATGACAAAGCCCTTAAGAAAGAAGGTCTGGCGGTGAATGTGGCTGAGGTCGTTGATGACAAAAAGCTCGGCCTGACCGTGATCCTTGAGCCCAATGGCGATGTGGATGATGAGGCGCTTAAGCATTTCTTGGGCCGCTTCACCATGGCCTGGCGTTGGAAAGACGCGGCCTGATCTCTCGGGATCGCTGCTGAGAACCAAAAAAACCCGGGCTTAGGCCCGGGTTTTGCTTTTTTAGGACTTGGTTGGCCTGGGCGGCGGGCTTAGCCGCCGCGAATGATCGATCCGGCCCCGTGATCGGTGAAAAGCTCTAGCAGGCAGGCATTGGGTGCGCGCCCATCCAAGATCACCACCGCCCGCACCCCTTCGCGCAGGGCCGCCAGAGCCGTTTCGGTTTTGGGGATCATGCCGCCCGCGATGGTGCCATCGGCGGTAAAGTTGCGGATCTGGCTGGCGGTGAGCTCGGTCACCACCTCGCCCGAGCCATCTTTGACCCCATCCACATCCGTGAGCAGCAACAGCCGCCGGGCTTTGAGCGCCCCGGCAATGGCCCCGGCGGCGGTGTCGCCATTGATATTGAAGGTCTCGCCGTTTTCCCCCGCACCCAGGGGCGCGATCACGGGGATCATTTCAGCGGCAAAAAGCGTGCGCAGCACATCGGTATTCATCCGGTCCGGGGTGCCGACAAATCCAAGCGCTGGATCGGTCTGGCGGCAATGGATCAAATCCGCATCCTTGCCCGAAAGCCCCGCGGCGCGGCCACCTTGGCGGTTGATGGCCGATACGATGCGTTTATTGACCACGCCCGACAGGACCATTTCCACCACTTCCACTGTGGCGGCATCGGTAACGCGCTTGCCATTGACGAATTCCGACGTGATCTCGAGACGTTTCAGCATCTCATTGATCATCGGCCCGCCACCATGGACGATCACCGGATTGACCCCCACTTGCCGCATCAGCACCACATCGCGGGCAAAGCTATCCATAGCCTCTTCGCTGCCCATGGCATGGCCGCCAAGCTTGATCACAACGGTGGCGCCTTCATAGCGCTGAAGATAGGGGAGGGCCTCGGATAGGGTCCGGGCGGTGGCGATCCAATCGCGATGCATGTTCTGGCGTCTCATTGGCAGTCTTCCTTGGATTGGCCGTTCCTAAGCCGTGGAACAGCCGCTGCCAAGGGTGGTGATGCGTTGGGAATAAGGGTGTGACCGCAGCGGCAAACTTGTGTTGGTTGGAGCGGCCATCGCTCACACAAAACGAAAATCTGTGATCGTAAGATGCGCTAGATAAGCGAGAGTTTTGGGCGCTTGATGCAGCTTCCTAAGAGCTATCTTTTTGCCTCAGTTTCTGTCACGCGGCATCGTCAAGAATTCTGTGGAACTTTGCTACGATCATTTGAAGCTGCTCCAGCTGTAATTCTGCAGCGGCTTTCTGTCGTAGAAGTATCGAGATCGCTTCATCCCATTCTGATAGAGGCGCGAATAAAGAGCTAGACTTGATTTTCTCTCTACTATTTTTTGCGGTAGTGAAGCCGACTTCAAGCTGGTTTGCTTTATTTGCCGCGAATTCATGAATCGTAAAGAGGAGTTCGGGAGCATGTTCAAAATGCACCGATATTCGATCAAGTAGATGTGCATGTTCAATTTCTAAGAATGTTTTCGACTTGATCAGCAGCATCTCAAGTTCTGTGTTCAATTGATCTGCCGTGTGTCGTTTTACACTCGCTGCACGAACTGAGCGTTTCCCGATATTCAAAACTGATAAGACTGTTGAAACAAGGCTTTCCATGGCTTTGCGCTCCGCAGGCGAATAGCCGAAAAATACAGAAAAACATGTTGAGAGAAAGGGAGTGCTCTAGATTAACGCTTTGAGTGAGCCGGTAGGGGGGATTACCGGGGAAAGGCTGCTAAGCTCATTCCAGCCCGGCGATGATGCTGCGCAATGTGGCGATCCCATCGCCTTTTTCCGAAGAGGTCAGCACCAATTCAGGAAAGGCGGCAGGGTGTTTGGCCAGGGCGCTGCGCACCCCATCCAGCATTTTGTCCTGCTCTTTGGCCGAGATTTTATCAGCTTTGGTCAGCACCACCTGAAAGGGCACCGCGGCGCGGTCCAGCAATTTCAGGATCTCGGTATCCACGGCTTTGATCCCATGGCGGGAATCGATCAGCACAAAGGCCCGGCGCAGGGTGGCCCGGCCGGAAAGATAGGCTTTCATCAGTTCTTGCCAGCGGGCCACCACGGCTGGGGGCGCTTTGGCAAAGCCATAGCCGGGCAAATCCACCAGATAGAGATCGCCGCGCTCGAAATAATTGATCTCTTGGGTGCGCCCCGGGGTGTTAGAGGCGCGGGCCAGGTTCTTGCGTCCGGTCAGGGCATTGATCAGCGAGGATTTGCCCACATTAGAACGCCCGGCAAAGCACACCTCGAGCCGGTCATCAGGGGGCAGCCCATTCATGGCCACGACGCCTTTGACAAAAACCGTCTCGCGGGCAAAGAGCAACCGGCCCTTTTCCTGAGTTTGGGCGTCGGGTTCTTCGGCCAGGGGAAAGGGCAGGTTCATGGCGTTACCACCGCATCGTTAACGCGGATCTCGCCGCCAGAGAGCACACGGGCATAGACCCCGAAATCTTGATGACCATAGAGCGCCTTTAACCCGCCCAGAGTATTCGCGTCTGGCAAGCCGGTCTCAGGGTTGCCTTCGGTGGCGCGGCAGCGGGTGATGGGTTCCTCGATGCATAGACGGGTATCGCCGATCTGGATCTCTTGGCCGATCCAATCGCGTTCCACACTTGGGGCGAGCCCATCCAGCCAAAGATTGCCCCGCCAGCGATGAATTGACAGGTCTTGGCCCAAATGCGCGGCCAGCTCCGCCTGAGTGGCCAGATTTAGGATGGCCACAAAAGGGGGCTCCACATCGGTCAGCGCCTGGGCCGTCCCCAGGCTGACCAGATGCGACGGGGCAGGGCGGGTATTAGGCCAAAGCGGGCTGATCCAGTCCACCAGCACATCCGATCCGGTTTGGCTGTCCAGATCAAGCGCCAAAGGCGGACGCTCGGGATGGGTCAGATGCAACCGACCGGTATCCTCTTCCAGCCGGGCCCGTACCGCCATAAGCGGCGCTGAGGCCACGCCGCGCACGAAATCGCGCTTGGGTCGCCATCCTTGGGGCCGATCGTCAAAGCCTGCGGCCTCATGGGCCAGCGCCCAGCGGCGATCAAAGGGCAATACCTGATCTGGCGCGAGCCTGACCTGCTCTAGCGTCTCCCATCCGATGGATTTGACCGGATGGCGGCAGATATGGGCCAGGCGCGCGCTCATGCTTAGCTCGCGTCAGACTTGTCGCGTTTGAAGCTCTCTTTGATATTGCCGAAGATATCCGGCTTATACCCTTGGCTGCGCATGATGAAATATTGCTGGCCAAAGGTGATCAGGTTGTTGGCGATCCAGTAGAGCACCAAGCCGCTGGCAAAGGTGCCCAGCATGAACATGAAGATCCAAGGCATATAGGCAAAGATCATCTTTTGCGTCGGATCCGTGGGCGCCGGGTTCAGCTTTTGTTGCAGCCACATGGACACGCCCAAGATGATCGGCAGCACCCCAAGCGAGAACACAGCCAGGAAGGTGCCTGGTTCCGGCGCGGCAAAGGGCAAAAGACCAAAGAGGTTCAGGATCGAAGAGGGATCAGGCGCGGACAGATCTTTGATCCAACCCAGCCAAGGGGCGTGGCGCAGCTCGATGGTGACAAAGATCACCTTATAGAGCGAGAAAAAGATTGGGATCTGCAACAGGATCGGCAAACAGCCTGCGGCTGGGTTCACCTTTTCCTTTTTGTAGAGCTCCATCATGCCCTGCTGCATTTTCTGCCGGTCATCGCCCGCTTGTTCCTTGAGCTTCTCCATCTCGGGCTGCAGCTCTTTCATCTTCGCCATGGAGACGTAAGATTTATAGGCAAGGGGCAGCAGCAGCGCTTTGATGATCAGTGTCAGCGCAATGATCGACCAGCCCATATTGCCGATGATCTTGTTGATCTCATGCAGCAGCCAGAAGATCGGCTTGGTCAGGAAAAAGAACCAACCCCAATCGATGCTGTCGATAAAGCCCTCAATGCCTTTATCGCTTTCATAGCCGCGGATGGCTTCCCATTCTTTCGCGCCGGCAAAGAGATAACTATCGCTCTGGGCGGTTTCGCCAGGGGCCACGGTCAGGGTCGGGCGGCGGGTTTCGGTCTGATAGATGGATCCGCCAGCGACATATTTCGCCACGGCAGTGAAAGGCTGGCCCGGGGTCGGGATCAGCGTGGTCATCCAGTTCTTATCGGTAAAGCCGACCCAGCCGTTCTCCGCCACCGAGACCGATTCCATATTGGCGGCCTCTGCCGGGTTCAGCGGCATGTCAGGCATGTTTTTGTATTTGATCTGCTCCAAGATCCCATCGGTCATCTGCACCACGCCTTCGTGCAGAATGAAGAAATTGATGGTCTCGGGGGTGCCATGGCGCGCGACCAAGCCATAAGGGGCCAGGCGCACCGGCGCGTCGGTGGTGTTTTCCACGGTTTGGGTGACGGTGAACAGGTAATCGTCATCCACGGCGATATTGCGGCGGAAGATCAGGCCAGCGCCATTGTCCCAAACCAAAGTAACAGGGCTGTCTTGGGTCAGGGTGCTGCCCGCTTCAAGCTGCCAAGGGGTCTCGGCCCCGGGCACCGCGTCATAGCTCAGATCCCCGGCCGGGGCCCAACCATAAAGCGCGTAATAGGCCTGAGACGCCCCTGCGGGCGAAAGCAGGGTCACATTCGGGCTGCCCTCATCCAGGGTCTCGCGGTAATCTTTCAGCTCTAGATCATCAAGACGCCCGCCGGTCAGAGCGATGGAGCCGCTCAGGCGGTCCGTGGCAATGTCGATCCGCTGGGTATTGGCCAAAGCCGCTTCACGTGGGGCGGTGGTCTGCGCCAGGCCCGGAGGCGGCGCGGTGGTGCCATCGGCGGTGGCAGGTGGGGCTGGGGCAACGCCGTTTTCCGTGGCAGTGATGGCGCCATTGTCTTGGGTTAGATCTGGTGCGGGCTCTTCGGGGGGGAAGAGCAAGAACCAGACGAGAATAACCAGAAAGCTCAGGCCCGTTGCCAAGATGAGGTTCTTGTTCTGATCGTCCATGGGAGGTCCTGAGCACAAATTCCGAGATGGCGGGGTTGAACAGGCCAGTTAAGGGAAGGTCAAGGGGTTTTGCCGGATCAGACCCATCCTGGCCCCGCCTTGCCATGGGAAAAGCGGAAAAAGCCCTTGATCAGGTTGGAATTGGCGTGGGAGTGCCAGAGCGCAGAGCGGCTTTGGGCCGCGCTTTGCTTTGACGCGGGCAGCGCAAGAGGCGGGGTTTGCCGCTTGGCTTGGCGCTGGGCTTTGGCTCAGCCTCGGCCCTTGCGCTTGGCGGGCAGGCTGGTTTGCGGGGGCAGCATCGGCGTGCTGTCCAATTTGGCGTTATGGCGTTGCAACCATTCGAGCGTTTCCGCAAAGGGCATGGGCCGACCAATGCCAAAGCCCTGTACGTGATCACAGCCCAGTTGCGCCAGCATGGTATGCTCGCCGCTGCTTTCCACCCCTTCGCCCAGGGTCTCTAAGCCCAATTGCTCGGACATGGTTAGGATCGCGGCCACCATGCGTTGTTGATCGGGATCGCGATCCACTTTCATCACGAAGGAACGGTCGATTTTGATCCGCGAGACGGAAAAGCGCCGCAGTGAGGTGATGGAGGCATGGCCTGTGCCAAAATCATCAAGATCGATTCGGCAGCCCAATTGCGCGAGGGCCGCGATATTGCGTTGGATCACATCATCTTCTGAGGTGGAGATCACCGATTCCAACACTTCCACCGTGAGCCGATCCGGGGCGATATCAAAACGATCAAGCTCCCATGTGATTTTATCGGCCAGATGGGGCAGGCGCAGTTCGCTGGCGCTGAAATTCACCCCAACATTTGGCACCTCGAACCCGGCGCGATCCCAGGCGCGCAGGGCGGTGAGCGTATGGTAGAGCATCACCTCGCCCAAACGCTCCATCAGCCCTGCCCGGTCCAAAACAGCAATGAATTCGCCAGGGCTTAAAACCCCGCGATCCGGGTGATTCCAGCGTGCTAATGCTTCAAACCCGGTAACGGCGCCCGTATCGGTGGAAATCTGCGGCTGAAACCAAGGCAGGATTTGGCCCAGTTCCAGCGCATCACGCATCTCATCCATCAATGCGTTGCGGGCGATCTTGTTGCGATGCATTTCCTGGGAATAGGCGCGGATGGAACCAGGCCCGTTGCGCCGCGCCTCTATCATGGCAGCCTCCGCCGCATCAAAAAGCGTCTCGCCATCCCCATGGGGCAGCCGGTCAGACGCGGCAAAACCCACCGAGCCAGTGACATAGATCGTCACCCCGTCCAGAATCACCGGGTCGGCCATCGCCTGTTGCATCCGCCCGGCCATGCGCAGCAGGGTTTCCAGATCAAAGCGCACCGCCGGGCTGAGCGCGAGCGCAAGCGTGGTGTCATCCAATTGCACAAGCTGATCTTGGCCGCGCAACGCCGCATTGATCCGGTCGCTCATACGTTCACGCAGGGAGCAGAGCCCGCGATGGCCAAGCCGTTCGGCCAGATCATCAGGATCATCAAGCCCCACCACCATACAGGCGCTGACCCGCCCATGGCGCTCCAGATGGCTATTTAGCAATGTGATCAACCCATCCCGACCGTCAAGCCGGCCCAGATCATCAAAGGCGGGTGGTTGCGGGCGCGAGAGGTTTTTGGCCCCCGCAAGGGTTGCGGTAAGGGCAATCGCAAACAGCGCCAGCCCAATTTCGCCCCAGAGCCAATTGGCGCAGAGCATCAAGCCAGGCGCGATCAGTGGCAAGCTGGGATGGCCGAGCGCTTTGATCAATGCCGGGCGCAGCCGCAGCAGGCGCAGGCGCGCTTGCACCATCAAGTGCCCTGGGGCCACTGTGGCCTCTTCCACCGGTGTTGCCGCGTCGGTTTGCGATGCTTCTGCTTGCTCTGCGGGGTTTTTCATAGCCGCCTCCCACGCGCCTTATCCCAGCGGGACGCTAGGGCAGGGCTCTAAGGGGCGGGTTAATTGCGCCGCAGCCTTTGCTTAAATTTGTTCCAAATTCGGGGGCCGTTCGCCCAGCGCAAGCCCGGTGAAATCGAACAATTTAGGATCAAGCAGATGCGAAGGGCGGGCATTCATCAACGCCCGGAACATCACCTGGCGGCGACCGGGGCTGTTTTTCTCCCAACCATCGAGGATCTGCTTAACCTGTTGACGTTGAAGCCCATCTTGGCTGCCGCAAAGATCACAAGGAATGATCGGGTAATTCATAGATCGGGCAAAGCGTTCACAATCTTCCTCGGCCACATGGGCCAGAGGGCGATAGACGAACAGATCGCCTTCTTCATTCACCAGCTTGGGCGGCATGGTGGCCAAGCGCCCCCCATGAAAGAGGTTCATGAAAAACGTCTCTAATATATCGTCGCGATGATGGCCCAAAACCACCGCTGAACAGCCCTCTTCGCGGGCGATGCGGTAGAGATTGCCTCGGCGCAGGCGCGAGCAAAGCGCGCAATAGGTGCGCCCTGCGGGCACTTTGTCGGTGACGATAGAATAGGTGTCTTGATATTCGACCCGGTGGGGCACGCCCATGCGTTCCAGAAATTCTGGCAACACCGTTGAGGGAAAGCCGGGCTGACCTTGATCGAGATTGCAGGCCAGCAGCTCTACCGGCAACAGCCCGCGCCATTGCAGCTCATGGAGCACCGCAAGCAAGGTATAGCTGTCTTTGCCGCCCGATAGACAAACAAGCCAACGGGCGTCTTTTTCGCCGCGCGCCCGTGCCCCGTGATCGACCATGCCATATTGCTCGATCGCTTCGCGGGTATAGCGCACGATGCGTTTGCGCAGCTTGCGAAAAGACGTGGTGTCGGGCGCGCCCGCGAAAAGCGCGTGGATATCGTCGAGTTGATCAGCCATGATGCCCCTCTAGTGCGCCACCGAGCCTTGCGCAAGCGGGCCGGGCCAAGCAAACGGAGCGTTGCATATGCTGGAATGGATGACCGTAATTTCCCTAACCGTCATGGCCGCAGTGGTGCCAGGGCCGGATTTTGTAGTGGTCACGCGCAATGCTTTGGCAGGCGGCCGCGCTGCGGGGATCATGACGGCTGCCGGGATCGCTTTGGCCTTGGTGTTGCATGTGAGCTATGCGCTGGCGGGGATTGCGCTGATCGTGTCGCAATCGATCTTCCTCTTCACGGTGCTCAAACTGCTTGGCGCCGCGTATCTGCTGTTTTTGGGCGTTACCATGTGGCGCGGCGCGTCGCGGGATTTGCCAGACGCGGGGCCGGTGCAGGGAATGTCCCCTTGGAAAGCGCTGCGCTGGGGGTTTTTCACCAATGCCACCAATCCCAAAGCCACGCTGTTCGTTATGGCAGTGTTTTTGCAAGCCACCTCGCCAGAGACCGTTTTGGCCACAAAGATCGCCTATGGCGCGGTTATGGCCGGGGGCGTTTTCGCTTGGTTCGTTTTGGTGTCGCTGTTTTTCAACCTTGCCCCGGTTCGGTCAGGGTTTTTGCGCGCGAAGCTGTGGATCGAGCGGGTCTTTGGCGGGTTGCTCAGCGCCTTTGGCTTTGGGCTGGCGCTCAGCGTTGGGCCGGGTCGATAAGCCGGGCCCAAAGGCAGGCCGCGGCCATGTGTTGAATGTGCTGGGCGCGGCAAACACGCGCCCAGAGCCGGGGCATTAAGCCAGCTCGAAGTAATCGTGATGGATGATGATCGTATCACCATTAGCGATAAAGGTGAGGCTGTCTTCATCGACCCCAACCAATTCAACGCCGTCGATCCCGGTCGCGTCGGTTTCTTTTTCGGCGCGGGTGGAGCTGGTGAATTCCAAGATCAGCGCTTCGATATCGTCGGGAACGATATTGCCTGAGAGATCAAGAAGGCCGCCCAAAGGTGCATTTGCTTCGAGCACCTCTTTCAACTCGCCATCACCAACTGTGCCGGACAGGCCGATATAATCGCCCGTGACGTTGAGAGGATCGGTCAGATCGATCAATTCCGCGGTGTCGAGAGAATCTTCGACCAGAACTTCGCTCTCGGCCAGTTTGATCTGAGTTTCGATATTGGTGAAGAGCAGCGTGTCGCCATTGATGTTCAGGGCAAAGCTGTCCTTGTCCACATCAATCAGGTCAACGCCCTCGATCCCCGCAGTGAGATCTTCGGTGATGTCAAAGGGGCGATCGCCGTCGAAAATTTCTTCGAGCAGCATCAAGATATCATTGTCGAGCGGGTCGAGCGGGTTGAAGAAGCTGCGATAGACAGTGCCACCATTGGAAATCCCGTTGGTGCCAATCACATCTTCCAGCTCGCCAGTTGGCGTCCCGATATCGATGCTCTCTACCGAGGCGCGATTGTCATACAGCTCGGTGCCATCGATGATGATGAATTGATGGGTGTCATCGGCGATATCCATCTGGCTGCTCATGGCGGCCACATCTTGCAGGATTTTTTCCACGCCACCGCCCGAGAAGATCATCGTATCCGTGGCGCCATGCATATTGGTCAATTGGATGGTGAAACTGTCGCCATCAATCCCAACCAGCTCGACACCATCGATCCCAGCCAGGCTGTCAGAGATGCCTTCGGGGCAATCGCCGCCATGTGCGCCAAGCAGCAATTCGGTAAGGATATCCTCAACATCATTGTCGCCACGATAGATATTCAGCGCGCCGCCGATCGTGTTGTATAGCTCGCCATCGCCAATCGCGCCGGCCCCGCCGAAATGCAATTT